>CAZPTT010000051.1:0-22195 GCA_964589435.1 uncultured Pirellulaceae bacterium | reverse complement strand
AAACACGAACTCAAACACGAACTCAAACACAAAACGATTTACATCCAATAGAGAATAACCATGAAACCATTTTTTCCGAACAGCGATTTCCAACTCCGTTCTTCCATTTGGATTTCGATCGTGGCTCTATTGCTTATCTTGCCGACCATTTTCTTGCCGTCCAATCTTTCCGCTCAAACTCAAACGGAAACGCAAGACCAACCGAATGTTGGCGCCGAAACCGCAAGCGTTCCCGCGGAATTGATCGGTGAATGGTCTGTTCAAATGGAAAATGATCTACCTGCGTGGATGAGCATTGAAGTCGCCGATGGAAAACCTGTCGCGCGAATGCGATTGTATGTCGGCGGCATTGGCCCGTATGACGATGCGAAAGTTGAAGACGGTCGGGTAAAATTTTCGATCGTTAAAAAATTCAAAAAGAAGAACAACAAAGTCGCGCGGCCAAACTCCACAACCTTGATCGACGTGGGCTTAAAGGACGGCAAACTTGATGGCTTGATGACCAAGCAAACCAAACAAGGAAAGACGCTTACAAAATTCACCGGCGCGAAAATCGCTCCTATGCCTACCGAGGCTCCTGACTTGAGCAAAGTAAAATTTGGTGAACGGGTCACCTTATTCAACGGCAAAGACTTGACCGGCTGGACGGCTCACGAAGCGGACAAAAAAATGGGTTGGTCGGTCGTTGATGGGCTTTTGCAAAACGATACTCCCAAAACAGATTTCAGCGCAACCGGCGCGTATGCAAATTTAAAAACGACGGACAAGTTTGAAGATTTCCGGTTGCACATTGAATTTAATATCGGCAAACAGCGAAACAGTGGCGTCTATTTGCGGGGCATGTACGAAGCCCAAGTCGTCGATCGCGATAGCCGCATGCAGGGCATCCAAGGCGTCGGAGCCGTTTTTGGTGCGATCGAACCGACCTCCAACGCAGGCAAAGAAGGCGGCCAGTGGCAGACTTATGACATTACTCTTGTCAATCGCCACATCACCGTCGTCCTCAACGGCGTCACCGTGGTCGACAACAAGCCAATCGCTCGGCCAACACCCGGCGCGATTCACACCAACCCAATGACGGCTGGCCCAATTTATCTGCAAGGCGATCACACCAGCGTTTCGTATCGAAACATTTATCTTGAACCGGTGGTCAAAGAATAAATGGACACTGCTCGCATTGGTTTTGGATTTCAGTCTTGGTTTTCTTCTGGGGCAGCTTTGTTCAACAACTGCACATCAAACCATTTCAAGAACTGGACTTCATCCTTGTGTCGATCGGGCCAACCGTGCTTCCCACCTTCTTTGATCACCAATTCAATTGGAACGCCCTTGGACTCGGCAATCTTTTTGAAACGTTCAGACTGAAATAGCGGCACAATTGGGTCAGCGTCTCCATGCATGATCGAAATGGGAGCCGTCGTCTCGCTGATGTGATAGATCGAAGACATGTGTCGCCCAAGTTCCTGTCGTCCTTCGGAAGTTTTCGCTTCGTCACCGAAGGCTGGCTGCCAACGTTCCTGCTTGCCCACGCCAACACAGTCTTCACCGGCCTCGCTCCAGTTCAAGTAGTCGGTTGGCGGATAGAAGACACCAACCGCTTGAACGGCACTGCTGGCTCGTTCGACTGGATCTTTGGCGTCTGCTTTTCCAGGGCCACCTTTGGTTGCCAACACCAAACCCAAATGCCCGCCCGCGCTTGCGCCGGTGACGCCAATCCGATCAGGATCAATACTCCAACGGTCGGCATTGGTGCGAATGAAACGGACGGCTCGATGCATAAACCCGATCACGTCGCGGACTTTGTAACGTGGTTGCGAACCATGAACGACGGCAAAGACGGTGTAGCCGTGATCGGTGTAGGGTTGGCCAAAATTGTTGTTCTTGATTTTGCGATGATTCGATTTCCAACCACCGCTGACGATTTTGATGATGCCAATGCCATTTGGTTTTTCTGGCACGAACACGTCCATCGTCAACGCGACGCCTTCGGTTTTGTGATAGATGACGTCGCGCTCGCGGGTCACATTGGTGGATTCCTGTGCAACTGAAAGTTCCGCAGATACAAGAATCAATGCGAGGCAGCAGAAAAGTGTTTTGATCATGTTACATCCCGTAGTCATTGATATTCTGTTTTCCATATTAGCCGAAACTCCTCTCGCGTTCGTCCATCCGCCATCAACTACCACTATATGACCGTTATCGTCGACGCGGCATCATACGATAAAAAGACGACCAGCACGGAGACTTCTGGGGGTTCCGCCAAGTCTCCATCGAGTAAATTATTGGTGGCGATTGAAAGAGCGAATTCGATTTTTCCTTCGTCGTCTGTTCGGCCATCAGAGAACGTGCAACCGTCGACGGCACAACGTTGACACGAAACTGCTGAAGGAGTCGAAAATAGAAACGGCTAAAACATATGAAAACGCAGGTTTAGAACGATGTCATTCAAAACTGTAAACCCGGCAACCAACGAAGAGCTCAAAGCGTTTCCTTCGCTATCCAAAGACGAAGCGATGGATGCGATTATTAAAGCCGATCTAGCCTTCGACTCATGGCGTCAGACTTCATTCGATGAGCGCAGGTTAGTCTTGTTTGAATTTGCGAAGCGACTTCGCGACCGAAAGACCGAATTTGCTGAATTGATCACGTTGGAAATGGGCAAGCGAATTGCCGAAGCGAAGAAGGAAATATCTTTCTGTGCTGAGATTACCGAGTTCTATGCAAACGGCGCTGAGGAATTCCTGGCCGATGAAAAAATGGATGTCGACAATGCGGACGCTTACATTCAACACGCGCCGATTGGAGTCGTACTGGGCGTGATGCCGTGGAACTTTCCGTTCTATCAAGTCGTACGATTCGCGACGCCTAACATCATGGCCGGCAACACAGTGTTGGTGAAACACGCGACCAATGTGCCTCAGTGTGCGATCGCGATCGAGAAATTGCTCGACGAATGCGGCTTGCCCAGTGGCGTATTCACGAACCTTTTCATTCCAACTGATTTTGTTAGTTCGATCATTGCAGACAAACGAGTTTGCGGCGTTTCACTAACCGGCAGCGAAAGAGCAGGAGCAGCGGTCGCCGGAACAGCCGGCTCAGAGCTGAAACGTTCGGTACTAGAGCTGGGAGGCAACGACGCATTTATTGTGCTTGAAGATGTTGACATTGAGCAGGTTGTCAGAATGGCGGTTCGTGGACGGATGGTTAACACAGGCCAGTCATGCGTGGCCGCCAAACGTTTTATTGTGGTCGAGTCCGTCGCCGAAGAGTTTCTGGCCGGGCTGAAAGCAAGCATGTCGGCGATGAAGATGGGCGACCCAATGGCCAAAGACACCGAGGTCGGGCCGCTATCGACGGAAGCAGCCGCAGCTGATTTGGACGCGAAAGTTCAGTCCACCATTAACGCCGGAGCAACCGTAATTCTGGGAGGCGGTCGCCCTGATCGCGCGGGAGCCTATTTCAACCCGACAATTTTGACCGATATTAGCCGTGACATGCCAACCTACGATCAAGAGCTATTCGGCCCAGTGGCAAGCGTCTACGTTGTCAAAGATGAAGCGGAAGCCATCAAGCTCGCAAACGATTCGTCGTATGGCTTGGGCGGATCGGTTCACACCAAAGACATCGAGCGCGGCCGACGTATCGCTGAGCAAATTGATACGGGCATGATGTTCATCAATCAGCCGACAAGGTCACAAGCTGATTTGCCTTTTGGTGGCACAAAGAATTCAGGCTACGGCCGCGAACTCTCGCGTTTTGGCATTCTCGAGTTTGTGAACAAGAAGTTAATTCACTTGGGAACGCGTTGAATGCAGTTGAATGCAGAGGCACACCTATAAACCTAAGCTTGATTTAAGCTAAAATTAGCACGAGACCCGATAGCCGCAAAACTTTGCCACTCGTTACAAATTGTGAGTAGCGCTTCGGAGCCATATTCATGACCAATTCCTTGTTGAAAGTTGTCTTTTTTTTTACAGAGCCGACTCTGCATAATGAGAGTCTGCTAAGCCAACGCTTGATCGACGATCTAACCAAGGTAGCCCACTTAAAATGACTCTTAGTTCTACCTTGAAACCACTTTTCAACGCGGGTGATCGAAGCCGGGGAGCGTCTTACCACAACCGTGGCTCGGTGCATTCGATACGAGTCAATGACGGCCTCCTTGTCGCAGAAGTTGATGGGTCATACGGTTTTTACGAAGTCACGCTCGATGTCGTAGACTTTGATAATGAACGGGCAATTTCTTGCACTTGCCCGCGATTTGACGGTGGGTTTTACTGCAAACACATTTGGGCGACGATCCTGAAGTACGAGTCAGTCTATGGAAGCCATGGATCAAGCCGAACGAAGCGCGTCGTCAACACGATAACCGGCCAAAAGAAAAAGGCATCGCCAAGAAGGATCCCAAAATGGCAATCCGTACTTCAACGTATTTCACTTGACAACTGGGATACTGAAACCAGGCAAACTAGCCCTTTCGAAACCGCTTCCGGTCATGCTACGGAAATCCACTATGTCATCGACGTGAGTGAAGGATCGAAATACGAGCCTGCGACGATTCAACTTTCCGTTATGAATCGCTCCAGAAAGGTAAACGGCGAGTGGGGAAAGCTCACCTCTCTCGAACTGTCCCATCGAACTTTCGACTTAGTTGATTCAATTGACCAAGGAATCGCCGCTTACTTAATGGGAGCCGATCGAAAATACTACGACACTTACGGCTACCGACCAGCCCAAAGCAGTTTTTCAAAGTTCGAAGTCGATTCCAATTGGTCGAGCGAACTGTGTGAATTGCTTTTGAGTAGCGGACGACTGCACTGGACACTGGGCCTGACTCTTCCTTTCGAAGATTTTCATGCGCTAGATTACATTGATTTAAAAAATCCGGCTGAGATTTGCATCGACATCGAGGAACCCGTCAAATCAAAGAAGAGTGCACAGATGGCGGTGTCTATTCAGCGAGCCGGCAAACGATTAGACAACCACGATATTGTCAAGATTTCGAAAAACGGGATTGTGTTGTTGAAGAATGGGTTGATCAAACTGAGTAATCCTGGCGCAATTGAACTTTGGCAAGAAACTCTCAGCGGTCCGCCCATTCAGATCGCACTCAAAGACCGAAGCGAGTTTTTAAGCCAACTTTCGGATATGCGGGACTTACCGAGCGTCACGATTCCAAACTCTTGGAAAGTTCAACGGCCAAAAATGCTCACGCCCAACGGCGTGCTTCGACTTCACAATGTCGACCATCGCGACAATGAATTCAGCGGCCAAGTCATTTTCGAGTATGGAGATATTGAGCTTCCCCTCACGGCCGCAAGCCAGACGGTTTACAACAAAATCACAAACTGTTGGTCAAATCGAGATCCTGAAGCCGAATCGCAGCTGTTACAGCAGCTGACTGCTTTTCCAATTGCCGATACGACGCACGATCGGTATGCCAAGCATGATTTTCGCATCAACAAAAAGCACCTGGCTCGAATCGTTGATGAGCTGGGAACAAGCGGCTGGAAGATCCATTTGCTTGGCAAGCCTATCAAACAAGCAGGCGAATTCGAGATCTCCGTTGAATCGGGACAAGATTGGTTCGACCTGTCTGCAAAAGTAAGTTTTGATGGCGAGTCCATTCCACTGCCCGGTTTACTTCAAGCCATTTTACGCAAGGAACACTTTATTACCCTCGCCGACGGCTCTCGTGGCAGAATTCCCGTTGAGATGATCGAGAAGTACGCGCGGATCGCTAAATTTGGACAAGCCGAAGACGACAAAATTCGCTTTCAACCGACCCAAGCGATGTTGCTGGATGCAATGTTGGACGCCGAGCAAGTCCGCGTTGATAAAGGCTTTCAAGATTTCCGGAAAAAGCTCCGTTCGTTCTCCGGCGTGAAACCTAAATCAGCGCCTCGTGGTTTCAAAGGCAAACTGCGAAGCTATCAATCGGAAGGGCTCGGCTGGCTGCACTTCTTGCGTGAGTTCAAGCTTGGCGGCTGCCTTGCCGATGACATGGGCTTGGGCAAAACGATTCAGGTGCTTGCATTGTTGGAATCAAGGCGCATTCGAAGAATTGAAAAAGCTGATTCGAAACGGCCAAATAAGAAGAAGGAAAAGGAACAAACGTCCAAGATCCTCACTGGCGTAGCAACGCTCAAACGCAAGCCTTCGATTATCGTCGTTCCAAAAAGCTTGATCTTCAACTGGATCGAAGAAGCCGCCAAATTCACGCCGAAGCTACGAATTTTGAACTACACGGGAACGCTTCGTCAAACAAACCTCACCGAAGCCATCGATTCAGGTGGCTTTGACATTTTATTGACGACCTATGGGACGATGCGGAAGGACATCTCGGATCTTTCCCAAGTCCAATTCGACTACGCAATTCTTGACGAGTCTCAAGCTATCAAGAACTCGAAAGCTCAATGCGCCAAATCCAGCCGTTTATTGAAAGCGAATCATCGTCTGGCGATGACGGGAACACCGATCGAAAATCATTTGGGAGAATTGTGGTCACTGTTTGAATTTCTCAACCCGGGTATGCTTGGTGGATCAACGAACTTCGCCCGACTGACCAATCAAAAAAAGAGCAACGCGGAAGAGCGTGAAGAGACACTCCGCGCTCTGTCGACCGCGATCGCCCCGTTTTTACTTCGCCGCACCAAAGAGCAAGTCCTCACAGATTTGCCCCCAAAGACAGAGCAAACGCTGCACTGTGACATGCTGCCTGCCCAGAAAAAAGCTTACCAAGAACTCAAGGAATACTACCGAGTAAAACTTGCCAAAAAGGTGGAGACCGATGGAATCGGTCGCTCGAAAATTCAAGTACTCGAAGCGCTGTTACGTCTCCGGCAAGTCGCCTGCGATCCAAGATTGCTCGACAAGAAATCGAAGACTGGTGCGAAACTGGAACTGCTGCGGCAGCAATTGACTGACATCATATCAGAAGGGCACAAAGTCCTTGTCTTTTCACAATTCACTTCGTTTTTGTCATTAGTCAAACAGCAGTTTGATGACGACGGCATTAACTACGAGTACCTTGACGGCAAGTCTTCCAATCGCGCCGCCAGTGTCAAACGTTTTCAAAACGACGAATCGGTTTCCGCTTTCCTAATCAGTATCAAGGCCGGCGGTCATGGTTTGAATTTAACCGCAGCCGACTACGTATTTCTACTCGACCCTTGGTGGAATCCGGCTGTTGAAGCGCAAGCGATCGACCGGGCTCACCGAATGGGCCAACAGAACCCCGTCATTGCTTATCGGATGATCTGCCGCGATACCGTCGAGGAAAAGATTGTCAGCCTTCAACAATCCAAACGCGACTTGGCCGACAAGATCGTGCGATCTGACGAATCATTGATTCGTTCGATGACCGCGGACGACCTTAAGATTCTATTTGAATAATTGCTCGCTAAATTAGAGACGGCTATCCCTTTTCGGCCGAATGAAAATACAAAATCGCAATGCCCAGCAATGTGATGATCCATTCACCGATTGCGAGTTTGTAGGTGAACGCGCCGATGTCGGTAAAGCAAAAGAAGCTGATCGTGCGAAACACAACGAGCGAACCATGAATCAAGACGCACGCCAACACGCCGAAGCCGACAGTCTCGGAGCGGAACAATGTTGCCAACAGCACCAACGCCAAACCAAACTCCAATCCGCCATAAACGGTCATGAATTCGGACTGCCCCGCGCCGCCCTTAAGTTCGAAACCGACTTTTTCAGACGTCACGTCGGGCTGCACACTGCACCAAATAGCCAACGCAAGATAAATGACGGAAACGAAAACAAGGTAAATTTTGGCAATCATGTCAGCCATCCAGGTCAGATCTAGTTAGTAAAAGATTTAGCCAGACTCAAATCGGCGATCATCTGATCCAGTTTGGATTGCCGTTGATTCGCATCCAGCGTTCGAAGCACTTCCGATGGGTGCCACGTCGCAATTGTATTTTCACAATAGTCAGATTTAACAATAGTCCCGCGATTGCTCGTGATCCGAAAGTTCGGCCCGATGAGAGCTTTAGCGACAGTCGCTCCCAGGCAAACCAGCACCTCTGCGTCCGCCAGAAAACTCCACTCAGCATCGAACCATGGTCGGCAGCATCTAATCTCGCGAGCATTTGGGCGCTGATGAAGCCTTCGCTTACCACTGTTCGGACTCGCACTTTGAGTGCCAGTGCCAGGTGTGTTCGAAGAACCAGGGGTGTTTGAAGAACCAGATTCAACTTCTGTGAATTTGAAATGTTTGACGATATTCGTCACATAGATGGAGCCTCGAGTGATTCCAGCGGCAGCGAGTGCTTCATTAAAGACATTTCCGGCAGGCCCGACAAACGGTCGGCCTTCAACATCTTCTTGATCGCCCGGCTGTTCACCGACAAAAACAATCGTCGCATCCTCCGGCCCCTCGCCGAACACCGTCTGCGTTGCGTCACGGTGAAGATCACACGCCGAACAAGCTTTAGCGATCATTCGCAGGTCAACCAAACTTTGCGGCAAGCTCATACGATCTTCGATTACATTCAAAGCAGTCTGAGTAAAACCCTCGTGCTCACGAATCATTTTCTCGACTCGCCGTGGAGCGTCGGCAAGTAAGTCTGCAATGATCTCTGTTTCGGGAAGAGTTGGCCAATGCCGCACCGGCATTTCACTTTTCATCATTTTGATTTTGATGCGAGCCGGATTGAAGATGTGCGCGTAGTAGGTCTTCCAAAGATCTTCCAACTCGTCACCACTGGGAGCTTCACTGCGCGGCACGCCGTCGCCGTACACCAACTTTTCCTGATCCCAAACCACGGATTCGCTGGGTGTTAATATCGTCCAGTTCATCGCTTTAAAGCGACGCGAAAAAAACGGTGCCACTTTGCGAACGATTCGATGATCCGGACGATGCCAAGCAATAAAATACTCTTCGTCGGCGCGAACAACTTTTCGAAAACGAACGAAGGCTTTCATTTTGTGCGCATCACGACGCACTTCTTTTTCCATCTTGTTCAGTCGCAGCACATCGTCATCCGTCGCGATCCTGAGCAATTGAGGTTGATCGTTGACGATGCGCCATAGCGATCGGTACAGTAAATTCCAGCGGGATTCAGCGCGATGATAGCCAACGGTTTCGGCAAGCGCGAGGAATTCTCGCGAAACTCGAAAGCGGTTGGGCGAGCTTGCTTTCCTGGAATTGGCAGCTTCTGTTTGCGAAGATTCAGAACCAGCTTCATTCGACTGGGCCATTCCATCGAACAACGATTGCTGTCCATCATCGTCAATCAACTGGATATCACCGGGCAGCACCGCATCCGAGATTAATTGTCTCGCCGCAGTTCTCCAGTCACCAAAATTCTTGATCTTTATCGACTGCATGTTGGCTACAGCTCGCCTTTCAGGGCAGCATCAAACGTGTCGAACAGTGTCAATTGTTTTTCCTTGGGCACGACAAGCTGTCGCAAGTTGTCTCGATCAAGATCATTGAGCGCAGGATTATGGTCATCCGTGATAACGAATGCTTTTGCCCGCTTCCATACGACGCGGAGTTTCTTCAAATCATCCGTTCGCAGCTTTTTGTAACGCCGGATCGAAAGAATACGTTTCACATTTCGCGCACCGATTCCGGGAATTCGCAACAACTGTTCCCGACTGGCAGAGTTCACATCGACAGGAAAGTAAGCTCGATTGGCCAATGCCCAAGCAAATTTCGGATCAATTTCTAAATCAAGATTGGCGTCGGGACGCACGATGATTTCGTCGACTTTGAAATCGTAAAAACGCAACAACCAATCGGCTTGATACAAGCGATGTTCGCGCACCAGTGGCGGACTCTTGCCGGGTAGCTGAGAGTCCGCATGAGGAATTGGGCTGTAGGCCGAATAATAAACGCGGCGCAGTCGTTGGCCGGAGTAAAGTTCGTCAGCCGTTTTCAGGATCTCGCTGTCTGGTGTCGGCGTCGCTCCAACGATCATCTGCGTGCTTTGTCCGGCGGGAGCAAACTTCGGCGGTTTCATGCCAGCTTTTCGATCAGACTTTGTTTCGGCAATTTTCTCTCGGATTCCTTGCATCGCTTGCGTGATTTCAGGCTTCTTCTTTTCGGGAGCCAGCTGCTTCAAATCAAGCTCGGTGGGCAACTCAATGTTTACGCTTAGCCTGTCAGCCCACATTCCTGCTTCGGTAATCAATTCTTCAGCCGCGCCTGGAATCGTCTTCAAATGAATGTAGCCACCAAAGCGATGTTTCTGACGCAATGTTTTTGCAACAAGCGTTAGCTGTTCCATTGTGTAGTCAGAGTTCTGAATGATCCCGCTACTGAGGAACAAGCCTTCGATGTAGTTGCGTTTGTAGAATTCGATCGTCAAGTTGACGACTTCATCCGCCGTGAAGCGGGCACGCGGAGTTTCGCTGCTGACTCGGTTGACGCAATACTGACAATCGAAAATACAATAGTTGGTCAGTAGAATTTTAAGCAACGACACACAGCGACCGTCCGGAGTGTAACTGTGACAGATGCCCATGCCCTCAGTGCTACCAATCTGGCTGCCTTTGCGAGTCGATTTGGATCCACTACTGGCGCACGACGCATCGTATTTGGCGGCGTCAGCCAAAATGGCCAGTTTGTCGTCGAGTGTTTTTCTTTTCTGATCCGTCATAAAGTCTCTCGGCAAGATATTCGCTCTGACAACGTTCGCACAGCCTGCGTCCGCGAGGGAACCGTAAATCATCGAAATCGTTCACCTCTTTTGGCCATGTAATTTAATTAACCAAGCTGAAATCCTGCGGTTAAACGTGCATGACGGAACTTCTTACCTCGACTCCCGCCGGTTTGTATTGCGAACAAGGCAATTTCTATGTGGATCCATGGAAGCCAGTCGACTACGCGATTATCACCCATGCACATGCCGACCATGCTCGCTGGGGTTCGAAGAAGTACCTGGCCGCGGCTACATGTCGTGAAGTGCTCCGAATTCGAATGGGGGCGAAGGCTGACCTAACGTTCCAACCATTGGGAAAACCACTGGTGATTGGTGGCGTCAAAGTCACCTTCTTTCCTGCGGGTCACATCCTCGGATCAGCACAAGTCCGCATCGAGCGGGACGGCCAATCGATCGTGGTTTCGGGCGACTACAAACGCCAATCCGACCCGACGTGCCAGCCGTTTGAGCCTATCCAGTGCAACACGTTCGTCACCGAATCGACTTTCGGATTGCCAATCTATCGCTGGCCAGATTCGCAATTGATTTTCGAAGACATCAATGCCTGGTGGCGAGAGAATCAAGTGGCTGGAAAAACAACAATCCTGTTGGCGTATTCGCTTGGAAAAGCGCAACGGATGCTGGCCGGACTCGACGATTCCATCGGCTCAATTTACACCCACGGCGCAATCGAGAAATTGAACGCCGGTTATCGGGCTGCCGGCGTTTCGATTCCGAGTACGACCTACGTTGGCGATGTTGATTCGAAAATTGACTGGAGCCAATCGCTGGTTATCGCGCCACCGTCAGCCATCGGATCATCCTGGGCAAGACGCTTTGGCAAAATGAGTGTCGGCATGGCGTCCGGCTGGATGCAGATTCGCGGAACTCGTCGACGACGATCGATGGATCGCGGTTTCGTCCTTTCTGACCACGTCGATTGGGCAGATTTAATGCGGACGATTCGGGAGACCGAAGCAGAACAAGTGTGGGTAACACATGGCTATTCTTCAATTGTCGCTCGCCACTTGAATGAAATTGGTATCCATTCAAGAGTGGTTGAAACAGAATTCAAAGGCGAGCTGCTGGAAGACGACGGCTCTGATGGAATTACTGACAGCCCTCCGCTTTCGGGTGCAGTTGAGGAAATTTCATCTCCCGATGAAGTTACTTCCGAAACGGAGCCGGCCGATGGATGATTTTTCCGAACTGTATTGGCAGCTTGATTCAACAACCAAGACGAACGAAAAAGTCGCCTCGCTAAAATCCTACTTTGCACGTGCCAAACCAAAGAATGCGTCCTGGGCAATTCATTTTCTGTCTGGACGGCGGATCAAACGCCTGGTGGGCACCAAACTCTTGCGGCAATGGGCGACCGAACTAACAGGTGTTTCCGATTGGATGTTCGCTGAATGCTACGATCGCGTCGGCGACCTTGCGGAAACAATCTCGTTGATCTTACCTTCGCGCTCCAGCAGGGATTCAATTGAGCTGAGTGATTTGATTGAGAATCGCTTGTTGCCGCTTCGCGAGTTAGGAATCGTGCAGCAACGCGACGCAGTGATTGAACTTTGGCAGCGGTTCGACCAGCGTCAATTGTTTGTCCTTGGTAAATTAATGATGGGTGGCTTTCGGGTCGGGGTTTCCAAACGACTGGTCAACCGCGCCATATCCGAAATTGCAAACGTTGATTCGGCAACGATCGCGCATCGGCTGATGGGCGACTGGGAACCAAGTGAAGCCTTCTACTGCGAGTTGATGAATCCGGACGCCGGTGAGACTGCGATCAGCAAACCGTATCCTTTTTTCTTGGCCAATCCACTAAAAGACTCACCAGACTCGTTGGGAAACTCCAGCAATTGGTGTGCGGAATGGAAATGGGATGGAATTCGAGCCCAAGTAATTCGTCGCGAAGGTCAGACATTCATTTGGTCGCGAGGCGAAGATTTGGTGACGAATCAATTTCCAGAAGTCACATCGGCCGCAGGTGGCTTACCCGACGGCACGGTCATCGATGGAGAGATTTTAGGTTGGGATGAAGAAGCCAACCGGCCACTAGAGTTCAGCCAACTGCAACGTCGACTAGGACGCAAACGATTGGGGAAAAAGCTACTGTCCGAAGTACCGGTCGTTTTATTGGCTTTCGATCTGCTCGAGCAAGATGGCATTGATATTCGAGAGACAGGTCTGATCGGTCGTCAAACCGCACTATCAAAAATTCTTGCATCGCTTTCCGGAATCTCAGCAGCAAAAACGTCGCAGGAGGATCTACCTTTATTCGCGTCCGCCACACCATCGTGGATTGTCGGCACGTCCCTTGAAAGATCAAAAAACGTCGATCCTCAACTCGATATTATGAGGCCATCGCCGGCGATTCGCTTGCCACCGCCGATCAAATTTTCAAATTGGAGTGAACTGATCACGGAGCGCGAGCGCAGCAAACAAATGCGGTCTGAAGGATTGATGCTCAAACGGAAGACTTCGGCGTATCAAGTCAATCGGCCAGTTGGCGATTGGTGGAAATGGAAAGTTGAACCATATACGGTCGACGCCGTCATGATTTACGCGCAACGTGGTCATGGCCGACGGGCCAGTCTTTATACGGATTACACGTTTGCAGTTTGGAGTGAAGGTGATCTAGTTCCCTTCGCGAAAGCTTACTCAGGATTGACGGACAAAGAGATTCGCAAAGTCGACGCGTTTGTCCGTAAGAATACAAACGAAAAATTCGGGCCAGTTCGAAGCGTGACGCCGAAACTGGTTTTCGAACTTGCGTTTGAGAACATTCAACGATCGACTCGGCACAAATCGGGAATCGCTGTTCGCTTCCCTCGCATCAGCCGTTGGCGGCACGACAAAAAACCAGCCGACGCCGATTCGTTGCAAACAATTGTTGACATGTTGGAGGCGCAGTAACATGTCAAAAGGTTCTCAGCGCGGCATTAAACTCGTCGGCGACTGGATGAAGACGCGCGGACGAAAGCCGTTCCCTTTCCAGCGAATTGTTTGGAGAAACATCGCCGGAGGAGAAAGCGGCATTCTGCACAGCCCGACGGGAACTGGCAAGACACTGGCAGTTTGGCTGGGAGCCATCGCGGCTTGGCAGAATGAACAGACGCAGATCAACGAATCGTTGGAAGCGTCCAACAATCGCGGCACAGCAGCAGGCAAACCAAAAAAATCAAATCGCAAACCCAGCCAACAAGCTTTCCGAAACAAGGCGGAGCCAATTCGAGTCGTTTGGGTGACGCCGCTAAGAGCCCTTGCCGCAGACACGAGATTGGCGCTTCAAGAGCCAATCGACGATTTGAAACTTCCTTGGACGGTCGAACTGCGCACGAGTGACACGTCGTCGTCGCTCAAAACAAAACAGCGAAACCGCCTACCTTCATGTTTAATCACGACACCGGAAAGCCTCTCAATTCTCTTGTCATATCCAAAGACTCAATCGCAGTTCTCATCCTTACGGTTGATTGTGCTTGATGAATGGCATGAGTTGATGGGTACCAAACGCGGCGTTCAAACCGAATTGTGTTTGGCTCGACTGCGACGCTTGAATCAGGCGACTCACCTTGATTGTGATTGTTCGCGCAACACCAACCGCCTGAGCACCTGGGCTGTTTCCGCGACGATCGGAAACGTCGACGAAGCCATGAAGACCGCAATTGGAACCGAGCGAGACGAAAGTCAAAACGAAATTTCGGGTGTTGTCGTGCGCGCACCCGCTCGCCGGAAGACTTCCATCCGCAGCCTCATTCCCAAGAAGATTCAAAGGTTTCCATGGGCAGGTCACATGGGGATGAGGTCTCTGCCGGCTGTCGTCGAAGCCATCGACGCCGCCGGCAGCTCGTTGGTGTTCACCAATACTCGATCGCAATGCGAGAAATGGTATTCCGCCATCTTGTATGCAAAGCCGGAATGGGCGGGCAAGATCGGCGTTCATCATGGCTCAATGGATCGCAAAAAGCGAACGTGGGTCGAGCAGAACCTTGATGATGGAAATCTGCGCGCCGTTATTTGTACTTCCAGCCTTGATCTTGGCGTCGATTTTTTCCCTGTCGAACAAGTTCTACAGATCGGCAGCCCGAAAGGCATCGCTCGTTTGATGCAGCGGGCAGGTCGCAGTGGCCACTATCCGGGTGGCAAAAGCCAATTGGTTTTCGTTCCCACCCATGCTCTAGAATTGGTGGAGGTTGCTGCCGCCAAGCAAGCGTTGAAGCGAAATCGAATCGAATCACGGAGCCCACTGAAAAATTCGCTCGACGTCTTGGCTCAACACGTTGTCACCATCGCGGCAGGCACAAGTTTTAGCGAAGCCGAGTTATTTAACGAAGTCCGCCAAACCCACGCATTCGCTGAGTTGACAGAAATTCAATGGCAATGGGTACTCGACTTTGCCATTCGCGGCGGAGAAAGTCTCCGTGTTTACCCTGAGTTCAAACGGATCATTGAAAACGAGTATGCCCGCTTTGAAATCGCAGATGAAAAAATCGCTCGCCGGCATCGCATGAGTATCGGGACGATTGCCAGCGATCGAGAAATGATCGTGCAGTTCCTCAAGGGCGGTCGAATCGGTACGATCGAAGAGCGCTTCATTTCAAAACTAAAACCCGGCGACAATTTCATCTTCGGCGGTCGCACGTTGAAGCTCGTGATGGTTCGCAACATGACGGCTTGGGTTCGCCGCGCCAAAGGCAAGGTCGCCGCGATCCCGCGGTGGATGGGCGGAAGAATGCCACTTTCCTCTGAACTCTCGGCCGCTGTGCGAGAACAACTTGGCGAAGCAAGTCGCGGCAACTTCAGCGGGCCCGAAATGCGGTCGGTGAAACCGCTGCTTCAACTGCAAGCCAATTGGTCGGCGATTCCTGATGAAAATTCACTACTGATTGAACAAGTCAAAACTCGCGACGGGTTTCACATCTTCATTTATCCGTTCGAAGGCCGGCTTGTTCACGAAGGGCTTGCCGCGATTATTGCATGGCGGATGAGCCGCCTCCGACCACTTACATTCGCGACAACAATCAACGATTATGGCATCGAGCTGCTTTCACCGACCGAGCCACCACTTGAACAGGCACTCTCTGAGGGCCTGTTCGATTCAACCGGGCTGATCAATCAGATTGAGAAGAGCATGAACGCAGGCGAGCTTGATCGGCGACAATTTCGTGACATTGCTCGCGTGGCGGGATTGGTCTTCGGTGGGTTTCCTGGCCAAGGCAAATCATCTCGGCATTTACAGGCATCGAGCGACATGTTCTTTGACGTCTTCCGCGAATACGATCCGGAAAACATGCTGCTAAAATTGGCTCGCCAAGAAGTCCTCGACCATCAATTGGAACAAACGCGACTGTCCCATGCGATGGATCGAATCGCGGGCTGTAACATGGTCGTGACCCAACCTCCCAAACCGACACCACTTGCTTTCCCGATTCTCGTTGACCGGTTGCGAATGAAGATGTCGAGTGAAAAGTTCGCCGATCGCGTCGAACGAATGATGACTCAATTTGAAAATGCGGCCGACAATACTGAACGAAGACAACAGAACAAAGGCAACGGAACGAAGACAAATGCAGGGCGCGGAATAGCTGATGGATAAAAAAACGGTTGACAAAAAGAAAACGAAACCACAGACGGAAATTGCCCTGACCATTGGTGAGCAAGCTTTGATTCTGCGCGGTGATGGAACCGTTTTTCTGCCAGCGACCGGACAGTTGTTGGTTGCCGATTTACACTTGGGCAAAGACGCATCGTTCCGTGCCGCAGGCATTCCAGTCCCACCCGGTATCAATGAAGCAACTTTGAGTATGCTTCGTCGATCTGTTGAAGAGTTAGCGACTGAAGAAACCGCCATTCACGAAATCTTGATCTTAGGGGATCTGATTCACAATCGCGATTCGTTTTCAAATGAACTGATCGAACAATTTGCGGCCTGGCAAAAAGCCTGCAAGATAAAAGTCCACTTGGTACTTGGCAATCATGACAGGCATGCAAGTTCATTTCCAACAAGCTGGCAACTGACGATTTCCAAGACCGTCTCGATTGGCAACCTTTACCTTTGTCACGAAGCGGTAGAAGGTCGTGTGGAAAGCGAAGGAATGATACAAGTCGGCGGACATTGGCATCCTGTCACCTCGGTCGGTCGCGGCGCGGATTCAATGAGAGTGCCATGCTTTGTCATTGATCCGTGGCAGATAACCCTGCCAGCATTTGGGCCTTTCAAAGGCGGTATGAAACAATCAAGAAAGCCGAAGCGTCGACTATTTCCCATCGCCCAGTCGATGATCTGGCAGGCGTAACTCAACAAGCGACCCATTCCATGACAACTGTAACCGAATTCAAAACCAAGAAAGAAGCCAAAGAAACAGGGCACTTCACGCGCGATCAATGGTTCAAAAAATATCGAGCCCCGTATCATGGCGAGACGGGAATCGCATTTCGCGGTGACGAGTATTTTCGAGAGTCGCAGACGGAAGAGTTATTCTCAAAATCAAAAGGCGCGAAGGAAATCGGGCCGCTCAAAGTGGGCGCCCGATCAGTGGGCCAAAAGAAATATCGCACCGTCCGGTTTCAAGTTTACCGCGAATCCGATTTCATCTTGGAGGACAGGCTGGTTCGAAAGATCCCACCGGCCAGAACGGTGGATTTGATCGACGCTGTTGTCAAAATCACAAACACCGCAGCAAAATTCACAGCCGCCTCAGAAAACTCCGCTAAAAAGAAGAACTACAAACGGTCTCGCGGATTTCGCAGTCGCGCTCGCAAACTACAAGAAGTCATCGACATTGGACTCCGCCGAGCCATTCTGCTGGAATTGGTTTCGCACGTCGGCAAACGCGGCGGCATCCATCGTTATTTCGCCGAAGGGCACGAATTTCGATCGCGCGTCGCGCCGCCCGATTGGTTTGAAACCAACCAATCTGTCATTCGCGAACCAAAAGAAAAGTATCAAGTTGGTAGTGGAGCAGTGCGGTTGATGGATGCCATTTACACAATTGAACCGTTCCGAGACGACGTGACTCTGAACTGGTGAGCCACGCCTGCTTCGGTTCTTGTTTCGATTCGGTTCTAAGCCGTAATTTTGATTCCATCAAAGATGGCCTGAAAATCTGGCTGCGGCGTTGGGCCGAAATTGGAAGAATACAATCCAACTGCCAGCCCCGAAGTTTGACCGTTGACGGTGTAGTTTCCGCGAATGGCTTCCAACACTTCCGATCCAGCGAGATTGATTGCAGATCCATTCACCACTTTGTTTCCGCCGGAAGTTTCGTAAGTAACTTTTGGCGTTGCCGTACCCGCGTTTACATTGACGGTCAATTCAAGAAAAATCTTGCTGCCTGATGGAACCTGAAACAAATCGTTGGCTTGAAGATAGGATGAACTGGAAACAACATCCGCGTTCTCTAGCACCAATTCAATTTCTCCTTGCGGATGGTTGATGGCAACGAACTTCAAATAGTTGCTTTGATCGCCGGTCCCGATGTATCCACCAATCTGTTGAAAATTCTCAGCCAACTCAGATGCTGGATTGAAGACCGTCCACTCAATCGTAAACTCGTCGACTGACGGCGCGATCGTTGTTCCAGTGTGGAACAGATACTCGGCATTGTTCCCGGATTGGTAGGCGTCGCCAGCCGAGACCTTTTCGATCACCGTTGTTCCACCGCCAGCTGCCGTGATGAATTTCACGTTGTCCAGATTGACGTTTTGACCGGGCTCGGACGACGGCTGCAAAAAGAACTCTTCAAAATCAGTCACGCCGTTGACCATTACTCCCGTCAGACCGCCGCCATAACCATCTGGCCCGGGTAGGTTGTTGTCTTGATTGGCATCAAAGTCCCAAAACAAAGTTCCACCCGAATTGAGAACCGCTTGACCACCGTTACTTGCATCGCGAATAAACGGATCAATCGCGTTGGCAATCCCATCATTATCGATGTCCCCGTTGCTGCCTGAATTGCCATCACTTGGTGCAAAAACTTTGACGAAGTTATCACCCAATTCGGCCACCCAAACCGTTCCGCCCGGCCCGGTCGTCACGTCCAATGGCGTCGACAATCCGGAAAGTCCAGGGATGGTTGAATAAGTTGCGGCCGTTCCGCCGGCTGACAATTCGACCCGTCCAATGTTTCCGTTGAATTGAGCCACCAACAAATCACCGTTGAGCTGACCATTGAAAGCACTGCTGTTGTACTGCACAAAACCGTTACTCGACGACCCAAGATTGATCAACGCATTGCTTTGAGCGCTGTCTCGCTCAACACGAATTCCGCTTTGCTGAAGTCTCGACGCATTGCCAGTGAACTTGCTGGGATCAATGATGAATCCGTTTTGGATGTTTACTGAATCCGGCACGCGATCAGCCAACGAGGAGACGGTGTTCGGCGAAACCGAACCATCTGGGTTGCCGCTATTGTTGTAGACAGTCCAAGACAACGTTTGATTGGAACGGGTTGGATTCGGATGACCGTAATAGCCACCGTCTTCGATCAAGAACAGCGGCTCTGGGTCACCGGTGCCTCCGTTGTTCGGCTGCTGGGTTGCTTGTCCATTGATGCTAACTGGATTGCCGCCGAGATTTGCATTGGAGCCATTGTCGACGGTGTAGAGATTCCCATTGTCGGCAATCACAAGGTCGTAGTGATTTCGAAAACCATCAGCAAAGATTCGAAGCGGCGCGTCAGCAGGAAGAATCGACATATTGAACCCATCATTGCCTCCCCACGGACCGGCTTCATCCAATCCCTGGGCATCCTCGCCAACACCATCGGTGACGTTAGCAATCGTTGGGTCGTCGAGCGTTGGCAAATCGTAAACGTACTGCCTCCCGTTCTGACCAGCAGCATTGTCAGTCAACACGGCTCGACTGTTGATATCGTTCAAATCGATTTCTAACACCGTGCCTGAAAGTGCATACTCTCCGGTGTAAGAAAAGAACTGCGAAGGGGCGCCGTTGTTTGTGAACCCACCTACCGCCACGTACAACTTCGTTCCGTCAGGACTGAGCACGAGGCCGTTATTGGCATGATTTTCCTCGGAGCGAGGCAACCCGCGAACAATATCAACGGCTTCCCAACCGTTGCCGCTGCGCGTCAGCCGCGTGATCACGCCCGAATTCGTATCGAGGTTGACATCACCATTGAATGAAATTCTTGGATCGCTCGAAGAAACGTAAAGCACCGGTGTGGATGTCGTACCCGTCACAACAATCCCGGTGACTTGGCGATCGTTGTTCGAATTCAACGAACCGTCATCGTTGTGGTTTTGAATATCTTTGACCAGCGAAATTTGTTCGGCATTGGTCGCGAAGTACTGACCATTCTGTTGCGCTATTGTAAACGCGTTGATCATGCCATTTTGTTCAGACACATAAAGCCTGCCATCCGGGCCGAACTGCAACGACGTGGGGTTGGCCAGAATACTCGGGCCGCCGTTGACTCCGTTGATCGCGCCGACTTGGCTAAAACTAACTTCTCCGCTACCTGAATTGTCGCTGAAATCAAAGTCGAAAAAACCATTGCCGTTGAGGACTTCGCTTTGATTGAATCCGGCTGGGAATCCTCCGTTGATCCAGGTACCTCGACCGAACGTCGACGGATCTTCCGTTTCCCGAGTGACGCCATTGATCGTTACGTTGTCGATATACAGATTGGTATCGATGCCATTGGCCGGATCATATTGATCATTGGTAAAAGTGATGACCAGGTTGCTTCCAGGAATATAGTCATCGGTCGAAATAGTATAGGTTTGAAAGCCAGTCGTGACGTTGAAGTCACCGAGCACGATTCCATTCGCCTGTACTCGCATGGCTTCAGTTCCTTCATCGCCTCGGGCGACAATTTCGATCGTTTGACTTCCCCCAGGATTGCTACCTGCGAAATCGAAATAGCCGTCGCTATGAAGAATCTCAGACTGTCGAAATCCAGGCTGGATCCCATCGGCTGGCAACCAAGTGCCGGTTGAAAACGTTGTGGATGCCTCAGTTTGGAATTGGGTTCCGTTGATGCTGACGTAATCAACAACCAAATTTGTATCGATGCCTTGAGCTTGATCGAAAACATCGCCAAAGAACTGAATCCGAATATCGGAAAGCGGCACGTTCGCGTCGGTGCCATAGTTGAACGTTTGAAAACTTGTCGACGTTGTGTAAGTGCCAACGGTATTGCCGTCAACGATCAACCGAAACTGTTCACCACCTTCATCACCACGGGCTCGAATGGAAACTGTATTCGCACCGCTGGTTTCATCTGCGAATTGCAAGTAGCCGTCGTCATGAATGTACTCAGACGATCGGAAGCCAGGTTGAATCCCATCGGCTGGCAACCATGTTCCTGTTGAGAAGACAGATGGGGACTCCGTTTCAAACCGTTGACCGTCGATCGCAATCGCATCCACGCGCAAGTTCTGATCGATTCCATTTGCCGGATCATAAGCAGCATTGCTAAACACGATTCGCACATCGTTTGCAGAAACATTGTTGGGAGTGTCGTAAGTGTAAGTTTGAAAGCTTCCACTATCGGCTCCGCCGGCCACGTTCCATGAACTCACTTCTGAGCCATTGATTTCAAGCGACATCCTTTCGCCACCTTCGGAACCTCCCGCGAAAATCTGAACCGTCGAAAGCATGAAACGCTCTTCCAGGTTCTCAACGTGAAGCCGAGCATTGTTTCCGGCATTACTACTTGTTTCGAATTTCCTTCGGCGTCCAACAAGCGAATTTTGTTTAGCGAATGGATTGAAATTTAACGAGTCAGATTTCATCGTGGAAAACCCGGTATGCAAGGCAAGTTGAAAATCATGAAGACAATGAGGCCCCAATTGTATCCAAGTTGGGCTGCAGTTTCATCGAAAAACGAACCGATTCTCCCGCGAGATTCCGTATCCTAAAAAGCTGGCTCATTTTTTGGGCCAAGCATTTTTGGGCCAAGCATTTTTTGGGCCGAGCGCTAGGCGTCAAAGCTGACTTCCTCTTTTTTGAAAGGACTCAGTGATCCTGGCTGGCGATTTGCAATGCCTCAGTGCCCACAAGAACCGCTGGAATCAATTTTGTTCGCTCATCGACTTCACCCAGCCAAGCAACTCCCGACTTCCATCGCCCGTCACGTGACTTCGTAAACGGAATCTTGTTCAGTGATTCGTGAACTTGCTCCCAATGCCGTTTGTTGAAAATTCGGAACTGACCGTCGGATCCTGGTGCCAATCGCTTCTCAAGATTTAGAGCGACATGGCCCATCGTTGTCCGCGGATTCAACTCAACCATCGGCTTGATCGCAAGCTCTCCGTTGGGATCGCGGTAGACGAACGCGTCCACGCCAAAGTTGCCAGAGAGATTGCGTTTTGTTAGTTCCCCGACCAGCCGTGGCGCGAGCCAATCGATGACGGATTGCAAACGACCGCAACGATCAGCAAGCACAAATCGCTTGACCGCTTGATCGCAATCAGAAAGTGAACGCCGCAACATTGTGCCGGTGTAACGACGCCCGGCACCAACGATCGGCCGGGTCCAGCCCAAATAATTTGCCTGT
>CAZPTT010000050.1:5551-37089 GCA_964589435.1 uncultured Pirellulaceae bacterium | reverse complement strand
GTGCTCAGGATCGTGACAATGCTCTTTCGAAGGCTCGTTTTGAGTTTGACTGGAACGAGCAATTTCGTTTGTCGCTCGATCCGGAGACTGCCAAAGCGTATCACGACGAAACGTTGCCGCAGGACACTTTCAAGAGCGCGCATTTTTGCAGCATGTGTGGGCCAAAGTATTGCAGTATGAAAATTACTCAAGACATTCGCGAGATCACCGAAGCCGAGGGCCCGTTGGTGCCATTGGAAGCCAGTTCGACTGAGAAGTAGTCGCTACTCAACTCAAATCCAAGTCGAGTAAAAGTTGAATGAGAAAAGAAGGCCGCCAGAGAGTGGCCTTCTTTTATTGGTGGCCTTCTTTTATTGGTGGTAATCGTTTATCGGTGGTAATCGTTTTGTTAAATGCCTTCTTGTTGAAGGCTGCTTACTCGTAGAGCGCTCGCACCAAGAATGAATTCAGCCATTTTCAACTGGCGGGTGCCATGCTCTCGCTTGCGTGAGCATGCCCGTGAAAAACTGGTTGCCGCGTTTTCATCGCTTTCGAAAAACAAACGAACCAATTCATTTTCAATCGAATACAACATGACTACTGAACAACCGAATCAATTGATCTACAAAGTCGTGAACCGCGAACAGTGGAGCATGGCCGAAGGCCAAGGCGTTTTCACTGGCGCGGAAATCGACGTTGCTGATGGCTATATTCATTTCTCAACCGCAGAGCAAGTCGTTGAAACGGTGACGAAGCACTTCGCTGGTCAAAATGACTTGCTAATCGTAGCCGTCGATGCTGCGAGATTGGGCGAACAATTGAAATGGGAGCCATCGCGTGGCGGTGCCCTTTTTCCGCACTTGTATGACACGCTTGACGTGGCGGCCACAAAATTCGTAAAAGAGCTTCCACTCGATTCGTCGGGAGTTCATGTATTTCCCGATCTAACTGTTTGAGATGCCGTTTGAACGCTCACGTTTTCATGTTTTTGCTTCGTCCAGTAGATTCCGATAAGATTCAGACTCCTTATCCAGTGGCTGCGGCCATTGGCCGACTCACTCGAGAAGGAGACGTGCGATGCGGAAAGAGATTCGAAGCGATTTCACACGCTGCGCCAGCTATTTCAAGCGACGTTTCAATTGTCAGTTACCATGTGCATTGATTTGCTTAATTCTATTGAGCTGCACTTGCATGGCTTCTGCGCAAGAAACAAGCGAGAAAGATGCGACTGCGGAAGCAAGTCGAGCATCGCCAACTGCCTCTTCACCATCTAACGAGCAGCTTGAAAAAGAATACGCGAATGAAGAATTCGCGAAGGAAGTAGAGCCAGGCGTCTTGGTGATTGGCAAGACACATCGATTTGCGGAAGTTGGCAATTGTAATTCGTTTGCCGTTTCTCCAGATGGCAAAACACTGATTTGTTCTGGGAGCAAAGTGAAATTCTTCGATCTTGAAGAAAATGTTGTCACAGACGAAATCGGTGAGAGTGGTGAAAGTTATCAGCAAGTCGAATTCTCGCCGGATGGAAGATATATCCTTGGAGCGACCTATAGTCAGGGTGAATCCATGGTTCGCGTATGGGATGCCATCGATTTAAGTGTCGTTAGCGCCGTTCCATGCAAAGCCGGAGTGGGCGACGAAGACGGGTTGGCGAATTTCTACGTTCAGAAACTGTATGTATCGCCGGACAGTTCGTATTATTGCGCGGCGACCTACAACTCGGCCATTGTGAGGGACTTGCGAACTGGAGAATTGGTTCAGACGTTTACCGGGTTGCAATACATCCAAGGTGCGGCATTTTCGATTGACGAAACCCAGTTGTATCTGCCGTTGGGTGGACGCGTCCAGGCGTTCGATATTGATTCAGGCGAACAGATTCCCGCCAAGGAATCCAAGCTGGGAATGGTTGCCCAAACACTCGATGTTAATCTTTCTCGCGGATTGCTCGCGGCGTCGAGTGGTCGAACGGTTCGAATTAAAGACCTTGAGGGCGGCCAGCCGGATCGCACTTTGAACCTGCCCGCAAAATGCTACGGGCAGTCAGTCGTGTTTTCAGATGATGGATCAATGGTCGCGTTTGGAGTGTGGCAACAGGGCGGCGAGGGAGGGTTTGGGATCGTAGTTCTCGATGCTGATACTGGCAAAGTGGTCAAAGAAGTTGACGCCGTTGGCTCTAATGTTGGCCGGATCCGGTTCTCCACTGATGGTGAAAAGATCTTCTACGCTGGCTCTGGAGTATTTGGAATCAACGAGTTGCTTGTTCACGGCGAAGATGAAGTTGCCGATGTCGAGTTTCCGAAAAGCCCGTCAATTGCCAATGCTATTCACCCCGACAAGACGTCGTTTCTTTCTTGTTCATCAGCCGGAGAGATGAACGTGTTCGACTTGAAGTCTGGAGAGATCCTTAACTCATTTCGTCACAACTCACCTCGTAATTTGACGCTGTCTCCCGATGGAAGCCAGGTGATCGTTGACTCAAGTATGGGAGTCGCGAATTTCTCCGTCTATGGGTATGAGTCGGGCAAAAAGCTACAAGACGTTTCAATCAAGTCAATAAAAGGTGGTTTGGTTTCGGGTTTGCGAAACTTCATGACCACTGGGAGCCCCAGCAAGGGATTTCAAAGGGCTTATCCGATTAGCGTTTCGCTTTCGCCTGACGAGACGCACTACAAGGCTCTGGTTCTCGATATGCGATACGTCGCGAGTGGCGGAACATTCATGGCGACTGAGACTGAGCAGATCTTCAAGTTGAAATATATGAGAATTGATGCAGAAAGCGGTAACGCAACTCACTCCAAGAGTTTTAAACTGGAGGATTTTGGTTACCGTCAGAATCAATGGGTTCAGTTTGGGAGCGTTTCCCCGACCAGCTCGCGGTTTTTTGTTTGGGAGCAATCAAGAATCGTTTGTGCCGACGGTGAAACAGGCGAGATTGCTTTTGAGCTGGATGTTAGTGTGCCGGCTTCTCGAACTGGACTGAAGTATTCGCCTGATGGAAAATTCATCGCCGCGGCAAATGGAAAAAGTGTTGACGTTTGGGAAGCGGAAACAGGTGAACTCTTAAAGGAACTGCCGGCTGAAGCGAACCAATCTCTGTTCGGGTTTTCTGGAGATAGCAAGCGAATTGCCGTTTGCGGGCGTGATGAGCAAAGTCGTGTTCGGGTTTACGATACAAAATCATGGGAATCGGTTTTCGAGCGTGCCGCGACTCAGGGCAACCGTTCCAGGGTTAGTCTTTCCACCGACGGTCAGTTAGCGGTTTTCGGATTGGCTGATTGCCGATTGGAAGTTTGGGATTTGGCCAAGCTGAAATAGAATCCCAGGCGCCGCGTGACGTGTCGCTCCGAACCCTTGGTTCGTCGATCGCTCCAAGCCAGCAAAATTTACAATGGCTAACACTTAGCAGTGCAAAAAAAAGCGAACTCCCTACTTGGAGTTCGCTTCGTTTTTGCGTTGGTTTTGTCGACTGCAATTGCTGATCATAGGTTCCGAGTCTCGGTTACCAGCCGCGGTAATGCTGATTCGGTGCAGTGTGCTGAAGAACCGAATGTCCATTGTGTGGCGTGTAAGCCGGTGCGGATTGAAGATTGTTGTACTGCGGTTGAGGAGCAAAAACCTGGCCACCGCCATGGCTTGGCTGATACTGCTGGCGATACTGTTGTGAGTTGATCCCCTGTTGGAAAGTCGTTCCGCGCCCGTAAGTCGAGTTACCGAATTGTGATTGGCTGAATTGTGATTGACCATTGCCATAGTACTGAGAATGTCCGTACTGACGGCCTGAGTACTGTGGCTGAACGTACGCCGATTGGCCTTGGTGGTAAGAGCCTCGATACCGATTGGCGGATTGGTAGTCCATTCGGTTTCCAACGGCGCGACCTGCGACACCACCGATTAATCCGCCGGCAATGATTCCTGCGGCAACTTCATCATTCTGGCCACCAATTAAGCCGCCGATGACTGCTCCAGCAACCGCTCCGCGACGAGTGCCCAATTGCCTGAAGCTCTGTGCTTCCAGTGAAGTTGAAGATAACGCAACGAATAGCACAAACAAAACTCCAGAACGAAACATCATTCCAATCTCCTTGTTGATAATTTTACCCTTTCGATAAACAACGGCAGATTGGAGCCTGTCGCTCGACACATGTCAAAATGTTAAGCGTTCTGCGGCTTGTTCTGCGGCTTGTAGTCGTAAATGCCTTTCGCGACGTGGTGGTTTTTCTGGTTGGGTAATGCTTTGGCTCTGTGCTGATCACAACTATTGGGATTAGTTTGTGGCGATTTAATGGCACTTGTTGCGGGGTTGGCCGAGTAATTAGCCAAGTAGGCCAGACCTGAAGCTATTTTGAAGAAAGTAGCTGAGCGTGCGCGGGATATAAAACAGGCGGGCCTTTTGAGGGCAGGCGGGCCATTCGAAGGGTAGTTGCTTCAAAGGCGGCATTACGCAAACGGGTCATCGCCTTTATCGATCAAGCCTTTGGCTTCCTCATGCAAGCGTTGCATGACTCGAAATTTGTATTTGTAGACCTGCCCGGTCGAGATGTCCAAATCGGTGGAAATGGCTTTGGCGGTTTCGCCTCCGACGGCTGAACGCCGGAACACTTCCATGACTCGCGGTTCGAATTCAGGTTCAATCATCTTTAGGATGCGATCAAGAACGAAGCTGTCATGTTCCCGATCCCATTGCTGCGAAAGATCGCTGTTAGGATCTTCTAATTCGCGCAATACAAGATCTAAGCCTGTTGTATCGGCCATCGGAACGGTGTTCTTCTGCTTCTCCCAGTGACGGCGGCAACGAAAAACGGTGATCGTTTTTAACCAATTTCGAAATGCTCCCGTGCGCCCATTGTGTTCGAAGCGATGGAGTTCTTGAGAAACGGCGTAAAGCACGTCTTGAGTGATATCTGAGACTTCAGCACCGCTGACACCACTTCGTCGCAACCAACCGGCAATCAGTGGGTCGTAGATGCTGATTATCTTAAACCATGCTTCGGAATCCGGATTTTCCCGAGCCCTGATTAGCATGGATTTACTGGTTTTCATGGGCTTTTTGAACTTTTTGAATAAAAACGGAAAATCCGGTCGGATTGTGGAAGATCCAGCGCCAAATTGCGGCTTAGTTATTAGCGAGGCTTAGTTAATAGCCAGTGAGTTGGAATCTACGCTTTGGTCTCAAATGTACATTTTGAGTGACCAACTTCAAATCAACCAAAAACGTGTGAAATCAGGTTCGCTTAAGGATTACGAGTCCAATCGCCTTTTGTGCGGTTTGTCTCCACTTTTGCGATTATCAACTTTTGAGTGGAGCGACAAACTGATAGGTATTAACTTACTTGTCCCCGCCAGTCGCTCCACTCTTTTGCTTATATTCCGGCACTGTTTCGTCATTCCACTTCCAAAATGTTAATGATTAGCAGGTCTGATTTCTAATACGCCGTTGGGTGGTTTGATCGGGTTTCTCCCATTTGCGGTATTGAGCGTTTGCGTCACATGAGCAACGCCTCATTTGAGACAGAGGCTGAATGCGACCAAACCGGAATGCGACCAAACCGGAATGCGACCAAACCGGAATGCGACCACATCGGAAGCGGCCAAATTTTAAAGCGATTCATTTCTGAAGTCGCACAATTCCGATTTTCAGAAATTCCGAAGGCGGTGCCAGGTTTTTACAGTTGTTGGTCGGCTGAATTTCCTTCTTGTTGCATTCGCTCGATTATTTCAGGCAGTGGGAATTCCAAGATTGAGACTTCTCCGAGACTGGTAATTTCGTGCAAACGTCGCCAGCCACGAGTGACCAAGCTTTCTCTTGCCCGCACGTATTCTGGGTCAAGATTCGTCTTTGAAAAATCGCCAGCCACAACAACCGGCTCGAACTTTTCATCGACGATAAACTGCGCCAGTGTTGGGTTGCACCGAATGTGCTTTTCTGGCGAAGCATGCAATAGTTCCGGATCAAGAAGTCCAATGACGAACCTCAAATAGAGATCGCTGTCGGTTACTTTTTCAACATCGCCTCCACAGACTCCGCACAAATATCCTTCGTCACATTTTGCCATTGGCGGCTGCTTTCGTCTACTGCTTCTGATTTATTGTTATTGGCTACAGTAATCTGTTAGATCTTGTCGCTAAAAGCCGAGGACATCGTACATGTTGTACAGCCCGGCAGGCTGCTTGGCGACGAATTTTGCAGCTGCGATAGCGCCGGTTGCATAGCAATCTCGATTCGATGCGGCAACTTTAAGTTCCATCGTTTCTCCGAGCAAGCCAAACAGGATTGTATGTTGACCAGGGTTGTCGCCCGCACGGATCGCGTGATAACCAATCTCATTCGGTGGGCGCTGACCGACCATTCCTTCGCGTCCATGTTGATGCGTGGTTTGTCCCATTGCATTGGCTACGATTTCGCCGAACTTCAAAGCGGTTCCACTTGGCGAGTCGGCTTTAAATCGATGGTGTCGTTCAATGATTTCAACATCGATGGCCGAGTCATGATTGTTGAGTGCTTTGCCTGCCATTTCGACCAGCTTCATTGTCAGATTGACGGTCATGCTCATGCTTGGTGCCCACACAATTGGGATGGAGTTTGCGGCAGTCTTGATTTGCGCTACCGTGTTGTCCTCCAGGCCAGTCGTCGCCATGACCAGCGGGATCTTGTTGCTTTCACAATGTTCAATGGCAGTCTGGGCTCCGGCTGGCTGAGAGAAATCGATCACGACATCGGGCTCGCCTTGAACGTCGCTGGAAATCGAAACGCCCACATTTCCGATGCCAGCGTTCTCTCCAGCGTCGATTCCAATTTTTGGATGGCCTTCGCATTCCACTGCGGCGACCAACACGGTGTTCCGATCTTGCTGAATCAAATCGACTAATCTCAATCCCATTCGGCCGGCTGAACCGATAACGGCGATTTTTGTCATTTCACGTACCTTGCTTCTTTTTATGTTGGGCGATCCATCGAATCAGCCGCTTAATCGGAAATCGTTCTTTTCTTGTTTGAAACCGAACGGTAGTCCGCAACGTACATGACGATTGAGTGCCGGACAATTGAGTGGCGGGCCATTTTTGGCGCGTCAAAGGATAATGATTGGAACGGTCATGTTGATTTGCCTCGGTTTTTTTCGAGGCGTTGTGTGTGCTGCGTCGCAAATTGGGACATTTTTGTTTGACTGTACAATTTCCGACCCATACAATACGTCGCTCTATTCGGGGGTCGGTGCAACCTTGACTGGAACGATAAAGCCGCAGCCAACGGATCAAAAGGAGAACAGGATATGAAGATGAAAAAAGCCGAGGTTAAGCCATTCAAAGAAATGTTGCTGGCACTTCGGGCGCGATTGCGAGGAGACGTTTCAACGTTGGCTGACGCCGCACTGTCAGGGTCTGGTACCGGTAGCAGTGGTTCTTCTGCAGTTCCAAGCCACATGGCGGATATGGGAAGCGACACGTTCGAGCAAGATAACACCATTTTGCTCATGAACAGTGAAGGCGAAACCCTCACCCAGATTGAAGGTGCTCTTGAACGGATTGAAAACGGCGTCTATGGTTCCTGCATGGAATGCTCGGGAAAAATCCCGAAAATGCGATTGAAAGCCATCCCCTACACTCCACATTGTGTTAAATGCGCCAGTGAGCTCGAATCTCCAAGATATTAAAGCTGATTCAAACGCTGTTCAGCAAAGTGCCAATCAGAGCGGACGACTTCCCTTCAGTCGTTACGCTCTGTTTTTTTTACCAGCAGTTTTAGGTGCGGTTGTCGATTTGTGGACCAAATCGGCGATGTTCGAAAAGTACTTCGACGCGATCCGCGCCCACGAAGGTCTGCCCCAATATGTAGGCGTTTGGTGGGTCGAGGGAATCTTTGGGATTCAAACTGCCACCAATCCAGGTGCTCTCTTCGGAATTGGCAAAGGGTTCAGTTTTTGGTTTGCGATGTTTTCAATCGTGGCCTTCGTTGGAATCTTGGTTTGGCTGTTCCCGTTAAAAGCCGCTTTTGATCGTTGGCTGACATTGTCGTTGGGGCTGATTTGCGGAGGCATCTTCGGCAACTTCTACGACCGGATGGGTTGGGGGTACCTCGCCAGCTACCCGGAAGCAATCCGAACCAATGTGCGCGATTGGATCCTGTTTCGGCTGGAAGGTGTGCCATTTTTTGACCCATGGCCAAACTTCAATATCGCCGACGCGTTATTGGTGACCGGCGCAATCATGTTGTTCTTACACGCGATCTTTTTTGCCGTGCCCCCCGAAGATGACGCGCAAAGCACAAAAAGCGAATCTGACAACGACGCGCAGAACGTACACGCCTGATTCGTTTCAACGGTTTGTTTATAAAACCGCGAGCTCTTCTTCTAACCCGACATCATCTACAGCTATTGATCAGCACAATGACAAGTCCAGAGATTGAATCACGTCTTCAATTAGCCAATCGAATCGCTCGGGAGGCCGGCGAACTCACGCTCAAGTATTTTCAAACGGATTGCTTTGAAGTTGAGAAGAAATCAGACGGTTCGCCTTTGACGATCGCTGATCAAGAGGCTGAGAAATTCTTGCGAGCCGAAATTCAGAATGCGTTTCCCAACGATGCAATTGTTGGTGAAGAGTTCGGCGAAACCAAGGGCGATTCGGGCTACTGTTGGGTGCTCGACCCGATCGACGGAACCAAGTCGTTTATTAGTGGCGTTCCGCTCTACGGCACGATGGTCGCGGTGGTTGAGGCTCTCGGCCATGGCGCTGAGAGTGAAGGCGTGGCGAATGCAACTCGCAAGAGCCTGATTGGAAGCGTCTATTTTCCTGGTCTAGACGAGGGCATCTTTGCTTCGGTCGGCGGCGGGGCTTGGCATTTTCGCGGATCTCAGCAGCCTATGCGGGCTCAAGTCTCAACGACGAGTAATCTGTCCGACAGTGTGTTGGTTACGTCCGAAGCAGAAACGTTTGCTGAACGCGGCGCAGAAAACACTTATCAACAATTGTCAGATCAAGTCTACTTCGTTCGAACATGGGGCGATGTTTATGGATACATGCTGGTCGCCACAGGACGAGTCGATTTGATGATCGATCCAATTCTCAACGTCTGGGACGCCGCCGCCGTTGAGCCCATCATCAATGAAGCGGGCGGCAAGTTCACTGATTGGAAAGGCCACTCCGACATCGATGCCGGAGAAGCCGTTGGCTCCAACGGCTCGATTCACGCGAACGTGTTGTCGATCCTCAAATCTACCGCTTAAGCAATTAAACGTTTGAGCAATCGCCGCTAACGTGATCAGCGTTGCCGCTAACGTGATCAGCTTTGCCACTAACGCGTGTAGTTAAACGGTGCAGGCTGCGCGGCTGGATCGCCAGGCGAGCGGAATCCGATACCGGAAACACCACGTTGACGACTTTCGCCAAGGCAGCCATACGGATCAGAACCTGTACCACAGTAACCGTTGTCTTTTCGTTTGTAGTTGCTGATTTTGATGTCGGCTAGCGGATCGAACAAATCGTTGATTCGTTTGCGACAATTTTGTTCTCTTGCCATAGCTCGCTGTGGATGTCGAGCATCCATTCTTGCTGAGCGTGGGAGCGGCCAGTAAATTGACCGGTCGCTGCACTTGGGGCAGCCTTTTTTGCCACAGCGACAGCCGCCCGGTTCTTTATCCATGTGAGGGCGTCCGTACAATCCGGTTAGATGATGTTTCGTAACCGGCTGGACTTGAGGAGGTCGAACACACGTATTGCACGGTTTGCGTGGATCGATCGGAAACTGGTTGTAGTCGCGGTACTCTGAAAAATCCAAGCCGTAAGGTTGCTTGGGCTCTTTATGACCTTGCTTCGCAGCAGGAGTCGTCGGCGTCGTTGGACTTAGACTTTTGACGACCGCCCGATTGGCGTTGTCACTTAACGGGTAACGGCTGACAGGTTGCTGCGGAACACTTGGTTGAAGTTGCTGCTGAATTTGCTTTTGAGGCGGCATCAATTTCTTGGCGTTTTCGATCGGAGTTGCCGTCGAACCCGGGCGGTACTGAGGTTGAGATTGGCTTACGGGAGGATTGGAAATGTGCCAATCTTGACCTTGCAGCAGCGAATCCGATCCCGATACGAAAAGAGCAAAAACGATGCAGGTGATCGTTGTGTTGAATCCATTTAAGTAAATAGCCATTCTCAATCCCTAGCATGTTCAGCCAATTCAACTCTTCCAACTCCGATAATCTGCAATTCGGTTATCATTGGAGCGATTGATGACGGCCGTTTTCGATCTGAATGACGTAACGATTAGGTTGAATTGACTGAAAAAACCGTTCGATTCATCCGTGATGATTGGACTGTCAAAAAATACCGGCTTTACGGGATGTATGCCCTTCAAAATGCAATCATGATGGTTTTAACTAGATGTTTCGGTTGCTGGCACGCACAACCAAATTGAATTTTCGAAAGTGCAGCTCCAGGTGAAACCTCCAATTGAAAACAACCGGATCACGAACCAACAACAAGAAATTTGGAAATACGTCTGCTATGACAATGTTGAAGAAGACTTTCACAACGATCGGCTGGGCCATCCTGGTGGCTTCATTTGTGACCGCTACTGGCTGCGAGAAAACTGATTTCGAGTCGCTCTATACAAAGCAAAAAGTCAAAGAGCTGACGAAAGAAATTGCCGACCTCAAAGCAGAAATTGCGAAGCTAAAAGTTGATGCGAGCGAATCAAAGGCTTCAACTGGAACGGATTCGGATGCCAGTGACGCCTCAAAAGGATCCACGTCTGAAGAGTCTAAACAAGTGACGGTTGATGCGTCGCCGGCCTCGACGAGTGAATCCGAAGCGGAGCTGAAAGAACTCTTCGAAAGCAAAGACGGGTATTGCACTGTCAATGATGCTGGGCAAGTGGCTGAGCTTGAGCTGTTCGACGCTCGCGTGTCCGCCGAGGAGTTGAGTCGGATCAGCGAGTTTTCTCAGTTGAAGAAGCTGATCTTAAATGGTTCGAGAATCGATTCATCCACGTTTGATATGCTTTCAAGTTTGACCAAGCTCGAGCACTTGGAAATCGAGCGATCAAGTCCGAGCGTGCAAGATTTTGAAAAACTCAAAACACTGCCATCACTGAAATTCCTTCAGCTATTCCGCGCAACGCTTTCTGATGATGGTATGAAAGTGTTGTCGGAGTTTCCAAGCTTGGAGCAGATTCGCTGCGGCCAAACTCGCATTGGTGACGCATCACTAGAGCACTTGGCGAACTTGAAAACGCTTCGAGCCATCGATTTAAGCGATTGCAATCGGGTCTCGGACGAAGGCCTGAAGTCATTGGCTGGTCTGCCTAAACTGAGTTTTGTCAAAGTCTGGGGCAAACAGATTACCGATGCTGGCATGAAGCACGTCGCTCAAATGAAGGCGCTCAAAGTCCTTGGTTTGAATGATTCAGCAGTAACGGATGAGGGGATTAAATCCTTGTCAGGATTGACCGAGTTGGCAGAAGTAAGCCTGTTTAGAACGGCGGTCGGCGATGAAGGCCTTAAGGTGTTGTCGACCATGCCTAAGATCAGCTCGTTGAACTTGCGAGATACGAAACTGACGGATCTTGGAATCGAGTATTTGTCAAAATTGAGTTCGCTGAAGAAGCTGGACTTGAGTGAAACCAATTCTCCTGGAATCACAGATGCCGTCGGAGTTCATTTGGAAAAGATGTCAAATCTCCAGCAATTGAATTTATGGAGTACGGCAATTTCTGACGAGACGGTCACGTCGATCGCGAAATTGAAAAATATTACCTGGTTGAATTTGGATAATACTAAAATTTCAGATGATGCGATCGCATCTTTGAAGGCCATGCCCCAACTCACTTGGTTGCATGTCGGGTCGACAGGGATTTCAGATCGAGAAATCAAGACGCTGATGTCATTGGATAAATTGAAGTACCTGAATATCTCGTATACAAAAATCAGCGAAGACGGATACTTTGATCTTGATGACTTCTTTTCACCGCTTGGATGCGAATTGATCGCACCGTAATCAATCAAGTGAACTGGAAACCTAAACACAATCAGGAGGATTGAATGGTTTGGTATTTCGTTGTTTTACTCGTCATGTCACTAGCTACGTTCGTGACTTACGGCTGGGACAAGCGACAGGCGAAGCTGCAACAGCAACGCGTGCCGGAGCAAAAATTACACGTGCTGGCGATGCTTGGCGGGTGGCCCGGTGCGTTTGCTGGCCAACAGTACTTCCGCCATAAGACTCAAAAGCTTGGCTTCCTCGTGATCACGTGGCTGATCGCAATCAGCCACGTGCTCGCAATTGCTGGCTATTTGTGGGTTTCTAATTCGAATTAGCCAGTTCGCTTCGTATTTCCACTTCCTATTTCTCTTCGAAGCAGAATAGGTGCTTTGACCCTCGGATGAAAATCTCTTTGTCGACCAAAGCGGGTGTCGAATCGACGGCTTCGCCCAAGTCATTTGTCGCAACGACGTCCAACGCATCTCCATGCTTGAGGACAACAGTCGTGCCGGATCTGCCAGTGACATAGATGTGATCGTTGGCCGCGACAAGCGAAGAGTAAAGCTGATCGATCCCACTGAGTCTTGCCGTTTCGATCACCGTCTTGCCAGTTTTTGAATCGAGAGCCGTGAGGAACGGCTTCGAAGTCTTCGTGCCGTACAACGTCCCTTTGTAGAGAACGCCCGTTGGAACGTAGGGCCCAAGTTCTCGTGAACTCCAATTGACTTTGTCGCTGCCGGAAATATCACCGTCGCTTTCAAGCGGAATCGACATGCACGCTGAGCTTCTCCAACCAGTCATGCAAATAACATTATCGCCATCAACAATCGGAGTCGGGATTGGGTTGCCGGTTAGTTCTCCGCACTCCCAGATCAGCGAGCCATCTGCGATGTCGTAGCTCCGGACTTTCTGGCCATTTACGACGACTTGAGTTTTGCCATCGTGTTCAACAATTCGCGGAGTCGCCCAGCCGCTTTTTGTGTCACGTTGCTTTTTCCAGATCTCGTCGCCAGTTTTTGCATCCATGACTTCAACGTTGGATTGACCTTCTTGATCGGTAACCACAACAAGCTTGTCCTCGAAAAGTGCCGGTGAGCTGCCTTCACCGAATGAGTTGCGCATCGACAATTTGCCGAGGTCTTTCTTCCAAACGACTTCCCCGCTCATGTCGAGGCAATACAGCCCGTACGAGCCGAAGGAGCAATAGACGTGTTCTCCATCGGTAACGGGTGAACTCGCACAGAACGTGTTGGTGCTGTGAACGCTGGCATGCGGTACCTCGGCGTTAACTTGTTTTTTCCACTCCATTTCCCCGTTGCTTCGATCCAAGCACATTACCCAGAATTCATGAACCGAAGTAGGTGAGGAGCTGCCACCGCGACCACGCCCTCGGCCACCTCGCCGCCCGCCTTGCTGTGGTTGGCGAGGCGCAATGTCTTTTCCGTCAGCACTTTTCTTGGTGTCGACAGCCGTCATTATGAAAACTTTGTCGCCCCAAACGATTGGCGAAGAACTGGCTCGCCCTGGGACTTCAATTTTCCACTTCAAATTTTCACTGTCGCCACTCCAATTGATCGGAGGCTGAGCGCTGGCAGAAGCGCCGTTTCCATCAGGGCCACGAAAGCGATGCCAATTTTGCGCAGGGTCATCAGCAACGACGATCGTTGCCATACTGCCGATTAGCAAAGTGAAAAAGCAAATTCGAATTGTTAGGTTGGTCTGACGCATTTGTATGTCCTGAATTGCAAACGTAAACACTCGGTCACCGAGTCGTGCTAAGCCGAATAGTTTCGACAATCAGATTCACGTTGTCAAAGATGGAAATGGACAACATTGGGCCAATCGAATCAAAAGATATGACTCAGAGTGAGCCGACTTACACATTGTCTGCGATGCTAGTTCATGGCGGAATGGCAAAGCCCCATTCTCCAGCCTATGCCAACAGATCCTTAACGTAGTCGGAGAATCCCTGCATTGAATCGGGAGTGTTTCCCGGGCCAACGATCAGCGGGCCGTCACTGGGATCTGGCGGGTGTGTTCCGTGGCTTCCTCGGACTAGGTTGGCATCAAGCGGGATGACGTCCATCGAGTATCGAAACCCCAATTTCTTGCGAATCAGTTTTCGGATCGCTCTGAATTTGCTCGTCATGAATAATTCGCAAGGGTCGTATCCCGGCTTTCGATGGATATCGACCGTTCGAGCGAAATCGGGAGCGTTCGTCTCGTCCAGCCAGTAGTAGTAGGTAAACCAGGCGTCGCTATCTGCAAGTGCAATCAACTCGCCGCTGCGTGGGTGATCAAGATCCAACTCGACGGGTTCCGCGACGCGACTAATTCCCGCCGTCGACTCGAGCAACTGTCGGACTTCTGCGATCTGGTTCGGGTTGCGAACATATACGTGAGCCAGTTGATGATCGGCGACGGCAAACGCTTTTGATTCACCAGGAATCAAAGATTCACCGAATGGGCCGCCGCGAATCCCAAGCAAACCGGCCTGACGCAATACTCGATTGATATGAACGGGACGGCTGACGGGAACCAAGCCATATTCGGAAACCAAGACGACCTCAGCCCCAATCGCTTGTGCCGCATCGATAACGGTTCCAGCACATTGGTCAACTTCGGCAACGCGCTGTGGTTCGTGCACATCCAGGCGTTGAAAGTCGTAATCCAAATGTGGCAAATAAACGAGCGTGATTTGCGGCTTCTTTTCCTTCAGCACAAGTGCTGATGCGTCCGCAATCCATTTCGAGGCGGGCAAGCCTGCGTTCGGTCCCCAAAAGGTAAAGAACGGAAACGGCCCCAGCTTGTTAACGAGGTCGCACTGAGTGTGATCGAGAATGTCAAAGACTTTCGATCCATCGCAGCCGTAATAGGGTTTGGGCGTCGCGCTATATTTTGCCTGAGAGGATTGGTTGAACCACCAAAACATCTTGGCCGTTTCGAAGCCGTCGTAAAATTTGTCACCCTCGATAAGCGAATTCGCCTGTTGCCAAAAACGAATTTCTTGAGTGTCGCGAAAATACCACCCGTTACCAACGATACCATGCTCACGCGGAGCCAATCCGGTAAGCATCGTAGCCTGAGACGAACAAGTGACGGCCGGAAGCGGCGGTCGCCAAGCTTTGGCAGTTCGACCTGATTCACTCGCCAGAGAATTCATTCGCGGCGCATGCTTCAGCAAATTGGGTGTCAAGCCGACGACGTTGATGACACAAATTCGATTCACAGTCAGAATAGCTCCAGCCAAATGGGTGATGCGCGATAATCGTGAGTGACAAATATGGAAATGTAAACAATCTCATTCTCAGTGATTGGTTACGTCAAACCGCAATTCGAAGTCAAACCGCAATTCGAAGTCCTGCCGCTATTCTAACGACTTGCCCGCTTGCGCGTCTTCTATGATTGGCTGAAGAAAGTCGAAAGACTCCTGCACAATGTTCGCGGCATTGTGGCTGTGCCGCGAAAGTTCGACGTGGATTCCTTTGTCGTAGCCCACGCCCAATAACGATTCAATCACGGGAGGAAAGTAGATTTGCCCTTCTCCAAACATCAGGTGCTCGTGCACACCGGCTTGCATGTCTTCGATATGAATGTTGATCAATCGCTCCTGCCAACGCTCTATGTAGTTGGCGATTGGTACTTCGGTCAGGCAAAAAAGGTGACCAATATCCATCGTCATCATCAAGCGTGGACTATCGATCAAATGGAGCAACCTCTCAAATCGGCCGGTCGTGTCGATGAGCATGCCAGGTTCGGGCTCAAATCCGATATCCATTTCTCGTTCTTCGGCGTATGCTAAAACGGGGGTGAGATTTCTGACCAGTTGTTCAAGGCCTTGGTTGTAGCCAATTTCTTCTGGCCGAATGCCCGACCAAAGCGAAACGCAATCGCTTCCTAGTTCGACAGCGACATCGATGCAGTACTTCAAAAAATCAATTCGAATTTTGACTTTATCTGGATCAGGGTCGAGCAACGTGGGCGCGTGTTTGGTGTTGGGGTTAAGTAAAAAGCGAGCGCCCGTTTCAATCACACTGCTGAAACTGTTGATCTCTAAAAAATACTTGATTTCTTGCAGTTGGACGTCGCGATTCGGATCACGTGGACTGAGCCAGCCATGATCGACTGTTATCGCAACGCTCCGGTAACCGACGTCAGCGATCATATTCAGGGCGTCAAACGGAGCGTGATGAGCCATTCCGTTTGTGTTGTATCCGATGATCATGAACGATTTTCAGGCGTTGATATTTGGTGGGTAGGATGCCGAAGCTTCGATCCATCATGAACGAACGCCCGAAAAATGCAATTGGCAGCGTCAAATGGATTCGTCGCACCGTCTATTAAGTCGGCGGGATTAAACGGCGTAGTAGCAAGCCTGGGATCAGTAACGACAGCACCGCGATCGCATAACCGACTTCACTTGGGAGGAAAAGGAAGCACAAGCATGCATCGAGAATGATCACACTTCGCAAGCATACGATCACCGCGCGTTGAATGGCACTTGGAAGTCCCGACGTCGCAGCAATGACTCGCCGAATGATCGGGAATGAGATAAGCAAAATCATCAGCGGGTAAATTTGACTGCCAGGAGAGTTCTTCAATACTTCGTTTGGAACCAGATTCACCAATGCGATTCCGAGCAGGCCAATGGCAATCGTTACCCCCGCGATGATCAGTGGCTGACGATTGTGATTGACCGTTGCTTCTTTGCGGGCGAGCAGTGTCACCCCGGCGATGAAAATCCCGATCACGATTGCTACCGCCCAGACTAGCAACGGAAATCCGAATAGCATTTGATTCGGATCACGAGCCGCGACAATCGTGCTGGCTCCCAACAGAACGTTAAGCGACCGGCAACCGCCCATCAGGGCCGGCGCGAGAATGGTTTTTTTGAGCAAGCCATCATATAGCAAGATGCAGATCGACAGCGCCAATGCGATCAAGCCAGGACGCAGCTTCAAAAGATAATTGTCATGATGAGATTGCCAGCCCGCCAGTAACGCGAGTCCAATTCCAGCGACCATCAAACCACTGCCAACTAACAAAGCCTGTCGTCTGGAGATCTGTCCAGATGGAATGGGCCGTTGCGGTCGTTCAATTTTGTCGACGGCGAAATCGAAGTAGTCGTTGAAGATCATGCCGGCGAGATAAAGGCAGCAGGAACTTAGCAAAAGAGCGACAAGTTCAAGGTTGGGCGACCAGTCGTTACTCCAAAATCCATGCGCCAGAAGATATCCCATCAAAATGTTGGATACAGCAGAGGGGAGGGCTGAGATTCTGGCCAGCCGTAGCCATGAAACGATTGCGTTGGGTGAAGTTGTCGAAGGTGGCATGATGTCAATTCGTCGAAGATTCGTTCGCAAGCTATTCTTGCGATGACTTGAAACTGCGAATTGGTGGACGCAATCCGAGTCAATCCGCTTTACGCTTTTCGCTACGCTAGCGTTTTGGAATGACAGCCGGAAGGTCGTGGAGCCACAAATTAAAAAAAAGAAACCCGGTCGGTCGCTAAACCGATCCGGGTTCCACCCCCCCTGGGATTCTCGTTTGGACGAACGTTTCGTTCATCGCATTGATTGTAAAAGTAGCTATCGGACCAAGGGGAACAAAGTCTTTGGTGAAACTGGATAAGTTTTTAGGGTTCTGCGTATTGCGGGAACATTCCGGTGATTTTGGAATAAACAAGCCATATAAAGTGGACTCGTTAGACCAACTAATCCGATTAACAGATTAGCCGTGGTCTTGGCCGGAATAGAAGACTCCTGCGCCCGTAGGATTCCGCATTGGACTGCGAACAATAAAGGTAGAGAAGTCAAGTGAAACGATCTACAAGTTGGATTGCGGTACTCCCTTCGCTGGTCATCCCAGTCTGTTTTGGGCTGATGATGTACCTAGGGATGTTGGCACTCATCGAGAAAGAGTTCATTCAAAACGAAACGGTGCTGCGCTATCTGACTGGTCATCCAGTGTCCAAGATCACGATCGCCATGTTCTTCGTTGGTTTCGCCTCATTGGCGCTGATTTCTAAAAATGTGTTCGAGCAATTTGGTGCCGAGAAAAAAACTCGCCTCGATTTCAATGGCGTCGCGACCTTTGAAGATCCGAACACCATTGAAACAGCAGGCAAAACAGAATGCGAAACAGATGATTCACCCTTTGGTGATGCAAGCGAGCCGAATCAAGAACCGCTTGCTGTCAATTCTGATAATCCGGTCGTCGAGCAAGCCGTTATTTGTGGTCAGCAAATGATCGAGATGCCGGTTTGGATGCACGAACATTATTTGTGGAAGCGAATTGTCAACGCCCTGCACTCCATTTATCGCACGGGTTCGATATCGAATGTTGAAGACGAGCTGAAGTACTTGGCGGACATGGATGTCGAACGTCAGCAACAACGGTACTCGCTGGTTCGGATCTTGATCTGGGCGACTCCAATGTTGGGATTCTTGGGCACCGTGCTAGGAATTTCACAAGCACTTGGCGGTATCAGTGTTGGTCCGGAAAATGATTTTCAGCAAATGATGGATGGGCTGCGAGGCAGTCTCTATATCGCGTTTGATACAACAGCGCTGGCGTTGACGTTGTCGATGATTTTGATGTTTGGCCAATTCTTGGTGGATCGTTTCGAAACACAGTTGTTGTTGCTTGTGGAACAACGGGCTTCATCTGAAATTGCACGAAACTTTGATTTGTCAGAAGAACTCAAGACGCCAATGGAGAAAGTCAGCGATGACATTCTTGAATCGATGCGGTTGGCAGTTGAGTCGCAAACCGAAATATGGCGGAAAACGATCACGCTTGCTGAGAACGCTTGGTCGTCGTCTTTGACGCAGGTCAGTGATCAGGTTCAGGAGCAGCTTTCGACGGCACTCGATGGAAGCGTCTCCGATTTGGCTCATTATCTCGGTGAAGCCATTGGAAAGGCGGACGATTCCATGTCGCAGCGGTGGGGCCAGTGGCAGGTCACGCTTTCGGACAATGCCCGGCTGCTTGCCAATCAGCAAATGCGGATGGTCGATCAAACCGAATTGATTCAACAATTACTTGTACAAACCGACGACACATCGTTGTTCGAACCCGCGCTTAATAGGAACCGCGACGCCATCGAGCAAACTCGATTGTTACGCGAATCATTGGCTGAGCTTTCCAAGGCAGTCGCAGGCATGGCGGCGCAGGATGAAGCCGACAGCGCTGATCAGTCAGAGGAGGAAGTTGGGCCTACAGCAGCCGAATTTCAGAATGATCAATTCTCTAGCGGCAATTTGAACGGTAGTGATTTGGACGGCCGTGAGCCAACTCCAGAAAAGCTTGCGTCGATCATCTTTCCGCAGCCCACCAAAGAAGTCGAATCGCCAAGCGTGATTCGAACGGATGAAGTGCCGGCTCGAGAAGCTGATGTCGTGTTTGGTTCGATCAGCGCTAACATCACTTTCGGCGCCAACAACGACTCCGGCGCCGCGTCTGCTCCGCGCAGTTCAACAGCTCCACGAAGTTCGGTATCCCCACGTCTTGGCGACCATGCCGTTCCCGAGATCGTTTTGATTGATCCGTCCGAGAAACCGACGTTCGCTCCACTGGATGGGGATTCATCTACCTACTCAGAAGTGACTTTCACGTTACCAACAAGTCAATCCTCAGAGCGGGACGAGCTGCGTTCGGAATCGTCCGACTTAGGTGATTCCGGCTTAGGTGATTCCGGCTTAGGTGATTCCGACTTAAGCGATTCCGGCTCGCTGGCCGGTGGAAATAAAAGCCCGCAGCCAGAAAACGATTCACGCGAAAATGGCACTAGCAACACTCCGCTCGTGATCTTCCCGGCCTCCAAGAAAATTGCATGAGACGTCGCCGAAAAAAGCGCGAGACGCTTGGCGTTTCCTTATTCCCGTTTCTTGCAGTGCTGATTTGCACTTTGGGCGTGCTAATTGTGTTGCTCGTCATCGCTGTCCAATCAGCCGACGTCAATTCCCAACGTGCTCAAGCGAGCGAGCAAGAACGGTTCGACGCCCAACAGGCAGAGCTCGACCAATTGCAATCGGACTATGAAATTCGATTAGCGATCAACGAAGGGCTTGAACGCGTACGTCCACAGGTCGTCAGTCGGCTGGCCGACGCGCGTAGCCACCGAGGTCACCTTGAAGAGCAAATTCGCCAATTGAAACGCCGGACACGAGAATTAGGTCGTGAGTTACAGGTGTTAGCAAAAGACGATCCCATCGATGTTGATTTGATTGACGCCGATGATCAGATCGAAAGCCTCAAGAAACAAATTCAATTGGCTCAAGCAGATTTGAAGAGGAAGCGAACGAAGGCCCAGGAAAGCACCGGCCCGACAACGTATTCGATCGTTCCGCATGAAGGCAGTGGCGGGACATTCCGTCGTCCAATTTACATCGAGTGTACGGCTGACGAACTCGTCATTCAGCCACTGGGAATTCGCTTGGGCAAGGCTGAATTCACGCCGCCATTGCAGTCTGGCAACATGCTTGATGCTGCTTTGCTGGCCATTCGCGAATACTGGCAACGCTACGACGTCGGTGGCGAAGAAGGAAACCCCTATCCATTGTTGATCGTCCGTCCCGATGGAGCGGAAACGTATGTGCTGGCGCGCCGCGCAATGAAAAGTTGGGATGATGAGTTTGGATATGAGTTGGTAGAGGCTGACAAAACGCTTGAGTTTGGTTCTCAAGATGAACAATTAGTCGACGTCGTGAATGTGGCCGTTCAGGATGCCCGGAAACGGCAGCAGCTTATCGCGGCTCGATACCGGGCGCGCGCAAAACAAATGGGCGGGCCTGGTTCGTTCGGAAGTTCAGGCAGCAGCAAATCTCAATCTCACGGGCCGGGCTTGTCGGCGTCTGGAGGCATGGGCGGATTCGTCTCCAACTCGGACTGGAAGACCGGAGCCCACGAATATGCAAACTCTATCGCGCAGGCGAGTGGGCAACAGTCTGAATTTGGAGATCGAGACTCAGGATCAAGAAACAAAAAATCCAGCCGTTCGATTTCTGGCGGACAGCCAGGCTCTGGTGTAGCTGGTGAGATGGCAGGAAGAAACGGAAGCGGTGGCAGTCATCAAGTCGGCGCGTCGGCGTCAAAAATTGAAGAGCAACCCACCAACCAATCAGTGGGATCGCAATCCAATCAGGACCCGTCCTACTATCCAGACTCAAGTTTGGCCAAAGAGCGTGGAAAGAACTGGGCGCTGCCTTCTCAAACACCGGGGGCAGTTGGGTATGTTAGGCCGATCCGGATCGTGTGCGGTGCGAAGGAACTGGAAATTCGATCGGCCTTGGGAACGGACACGGTAATTCCATTCGATGGCGAGATTGAGAACGCGGTCGATCCTTTGGTCAATGAAATCTGGAGTAAGATCGAATCATGGGGGCCATCGGGTGCCCGGAGTTTTTGGAAGCCTGAACTGAGGGTCAGCGTATTGTCGGGCGGCGAATTGAATTACCAGAAACTACGCGCGCTCTTGGATGATAGCGGAGTCTCGGTGCGTGGAGGCGGTCGATGAGCGTCAAAGAAATCAAAACTGGACAAGATTCGTTTTTGGATATCGTGGCCAACTTGGTCGGCGTACTAATTATTCTTGTCGTCGTGGTTGGTGCTCAAGCCAAATCGGCGTGGGAAGAAACCGAGCCAGCGCCCGATTTGACAGAAAAAATTAGTCAGTTGACCGAAGATATTTCCCGTTCACACGATGTGGCCCGAAAGCTGGAGACTGATAATCACCTGATCGAACAGCAAATACTGGAGGAGTCATCAGTCTCGACCGGCCTCTCAGAAATTCGGCATCAGATGCTGGTTCAGATTCAAATTGTCGAACGACAGATCGAGAGGCAGAAGGAAGAACGTCGCGCCAAACTCAATGCCGATCAGCAGGTCAAATTGGCGAAATATGAAGAGCAAAAAGGATTGGCGATTCAGTTGACTTCGATTCAGTCGGAGGCGAAAGCCGTCAAAGCCGCTCAACCAAAATCGGAAGTCATCGAGCATTTTCCGAACCCGATCGCCAAGACAGTCTTCTCGGACGAAATTCATTTCCAGATGCGACACGGGAAAATTGCACTCGTGCCGCTTGATGCGCTCGTGTCGCGAATGAAATCTGAATGGAAGGTCAAGGCCGAAAAATTAAAGCAAGCCAAGCAGACGATTGAGACCGTCGGCCCGATCGACAATTTTCGTTTACAGTATGAGTTGCTTTCCACGAGAACGGCCCAAGGTCGACAAGCAGTCAAGTTCGAACGCTTTACTATCTATCCTGCCGGCGCGAGCGTGGGATACGATGTGGCCAGTCAACTTGCCGATGGCACCGAACTTCAGTCAGCGTTGCAGCGGCATGTTCCGGAAAAGACGACGGTTTCGCTGTGGGTTTATCCCGACAGCTACACTGAATACAACGAAGTAAAAAGTTGGCTGTATGAAAAAGGCTATCAAGTCGCTTGTTGGCCCCTTGATACGAATAAGAGAATTTCGGGTGGCCCGGACGGCTTGCGAACTTCAGCTCAATAAAAAGCTGCAACGGTTTGAAACAGCGGGAAAACAAGTTTCTCGCTCGATTATTTCCGCATGCAGGCCAAACGTTTGTTTGTACGCGCCAGTTGCCTTGGAACTCGAACTCCACTTCGGTACAATTCAGCGTAATCCTACCCAGTAGCCCATCTCTTGGATTTGCAAAATCGTTCTGGCTTCTCTCGCCGCTACTTCCATAGCATCTGAACTCTTTTTGATAATCGCTTGTCATCTGAACACGGCTGAATGATATGGCCAGGAAAAATCCGCGCAGAAATATATCCCGCATCGAAACGACCAGCGATAAAGGTAAATCGTACGGTGGTTGGCAGGTGCGAATGCAACGGCGCGGTGAAAAGACCGAGAAGTTCTTTTCAGACAATTTGCATGGCGGGAAGCGGAATTCGCTGCAGGCAGCCAAGGATTTTCGGGATCAATGTGAAAGTGAGTCCCGCAAGTATTCTGTCAAAGAATTGTCCGTCAATCCTTCGGTACGCAATCAGTCTGGCATCGTCGGCGTGCGGTTGCATCAACAGAAGGACATTCGTGGTGACTACGAATATCACTATTGGTATTGGGTCGCGCAGTGGACAGATGGTCTTGGACGCAGAAAAACGAAATCGTTTTCGGTGCATCAATATGGTGACGAAGAGGCTTACCGTTTGGCTTGTAAAGCCAGACAAAAGGGCGTGAACCAGGCCAAGCGATAGTGCCTGTTTTCGACGCCGCTTTCAAATTCCCTTACCAAGTCACGGCGACGCCATCGCCAACTTTGATCCCTAGCATCTCCGCCAACGGAATGCCCACGATTTCAATTTCGATGAAGCCCGATTTGCCTAGGCTGGCGACCATCGTCGCATCGGGTTGGCCATGTTCGACTGGGTAAAGACCAATCGTCTCATGATCACCAAACTTAATTGTGACCGATTCGTCATGCGGGATATCAGAAACTTTGTCGACGGATATATCGGTGACGAGGCTGCCAGCTTCGCCGATACTGCCAACTTTTCCTTCGATTCGATTCGCCAAAAGGTGAACTCCAAGTGTGCTTTGCCAACAAGCGGATTTTATCGGGAATCGTTGGCCTTGAAAATCGGTAGGTTGCCAAATTTTGTCATCGGAGATTGAAATATACTATCCGGCATTCACAAGTTGATTCAGTCGGGAACGTGATGTCTTGTTTCGAGCGAAATGGATCCCGAAAGCCATTAAATCGTTCAGTCTACTTCAACTCCCGACGGGTCGAATATTCTTTCAGGCACATGGTGCCTACTATTCATCGAACTTTCGAACCGGTTGATTCAACAAACCAGTCCCTGCGGCTTAGTCTTCAATCGTTTAACGCATTTGCCACTCGAGCGATTAATTCACGGCGAAGCTTTGGATCTTTGATTTCATCCAGTTTGCTGGAAAGCTCGAGCATGAATGCGGCATAGTCGTTGTGCCAATCAGTTTGCAGTTCGCTCGCCTCGATGCGTGGTTTCGGCTTTCCTTGCGAGACGGGTTCGGAGTTTGGTGTCAGCTCGAAGCTTTCGTCGAATCCAGGCATGAAGATCTTGGACGTATCGATGCCTTTCTTGCCCAGCAGATCCCGCATCATTTCTCGAGCGTCGTCGTCACCGTGATTCAAGAACAGAGCGCCGCGAATCGGCCCGCGTTCCACCACCCAGTCCAGCAATTCGCCTTGGTCGGCATGCGCCGAATAGTTTCCTAGACGACGAATTTCGGCAGCAACTTTAAACTGCTTGCCGTGAATCCGAATCTGTTTTGCACCATTTGTGATGATGTGTCCCAGCGTTCCGGGCGATTGGTAACCGACAAATAAGACCGTCGATTCTTTGCGAAAGATGTTTGCTTTCAGATGATGCTTGATCCGTCCGGCGTTGCACATTCCGCTGGCCGAAATGATCACAGCGCCTTTCTGAATTTTGTTGACTGCTTTGCTTTCGTCAACGCTTTGTACAATGTGAAACCGCTTGTGGCGAAACAGTTCCTCTTCGTCCATCGCGATGTCTTGCATTTCACTGGCGTACTTTACAAAGACACCCGTCGCCTTGCGGGCCAGTGGTGAATCCAGATAAACATCGCAATCTGGAATTTCGTTGTTGTTCAGTAAGACGCCGATGTCGTGCAATAATTCTTGGCTGCGTTCGACAGCAAAAGCAGGAATGATGACGTTGCCGCCACGCTTGAGTCCGCGAGTAAGTTCTTCTTTGATCGCTTCACGACGTTTTTCCAACGTGTAGTCGTCGCGGTCGCGATTTCCATAGGTACTTTCGCAAATGATATAGTCATGTCCGGCGGGCGCGTCGGGTTCAGGATGAAACGCTTTCTCTTCAGGCCCTAAATCGCCGGAGAACAACAGCGAAAGTTCTTTGCCAGACGCTTTGTCGTCCACGCGAACTTCGGCAGAAGCGGATCCAAGCAAGTGGCCGGCATTCCAGAATCGCACTTTCACACCCGGTTTCGGTTCAAACCATGTTTCGTAATCGAAACCTTTGAGGAGCGTAAGTGCTGTTTCCGCATTCTCCATTGTGTAGATGGGTTCGATTTCTTCTTGGCCTTTGCGTAAGCGCTTTCTGTTCAGACGCTCGGCGTTGGATTCCTGAATCCATGCGGAATCGCGAAGCATGAATTCGAGCAAGTCGGCGGTCGGTTCGGTGGCATAGATCGTGCCTTTGAAGCCCGCCTTGACCAACTTGGGTAGCAAACCCGAGTGGTCGATGTGTGCATGAGTCAGAATCAAGAATTCTGCTTTACTGGGGTCGAACGTAAACTCACCGTAGTTCAACGCCTGCGTCGTTTTGTTCCCTTGGAATAGCCCGCAGTCGACCAGGAAATTGCCGATGTCGGATTCGATATGCGAACAGGAGCCAGTAACAGTGCCAGCGGCACCACAGAATGTAAGCTTAGTCATGCGAATGAACTCCCGTTGTCATTTATTGATCCATAATACAAAGTTTGGATCCGATCTCTGTAGTGGCCAGCCGCCAATGCGAGCCGTCATCACAGATCTTGAAGAGAACAAGTTTACCGGAATTCTGTTCGGTCGCGACCAGGGCGTGTGGCAGTCGCTCAAAGTGCCCCAAACTAGAAGATTGCTTTAGAAGAATTGAAATCAGGATGAACACCATTACTCCTGATCAAGTTTCCCTGCTGACCTTTCTCCTAAGGGTCTTCGGCGGCAGCAGTCAACTGCTTTCGCTCGAACAAATATCGCCGTTCGACTCCTCTTTAAAACCATAAGTTGAAACTCGTCCATTGCCGTTTTGTTTGAACTACAGTATCAAAGACGCTTCCAGATCCGCCAAAAGATTGCACCTGCCTGTGAACGACAATCAAGAACAACAAATCGTGCCAGGTATTTCCTTGTCGAAATCTGGACAAGCGACAGTCGACCCAGCCTTAACCGAGGTGCTGATCGACATTGCTATTAAGATTGATGACATGTCCATATTCCCAGTGGATGTTGAGCATGTTTTGGCTGCAATTGTGTTGGCGGTTCGTAGTGGATCTATCGCTGCCGACACCGAGTTGTCATCAGATAACGAGCCCCTGATTTCTGCGTTGGCCAGCGATGTAGAAACTGTCTTTAAAAAGTTTGGCGGCAAAGTAGGGAAAGACGATTGAGTTGTCGACCGCTCCGCGATCTTACGCTGCTAATTGCATTGGATCGACTGAGGGATCCACGACTTTCAGCCTGTCAATGCGGGCCACTGCGTAACCAACAGGCTGGAAGCCTATCCCACCTGAAGAACTAAAACACTGCAGAAAGAAAATCCATGATTCAAAAAAATGAAACTACGGTGGGTGTGTCGTCATCCGCCTGTCCTCTGCCGGCGATCGACTTGGCCATTCCAAAGTCGCTGCAAACAGCCACATTTGCACTTGGCTGATTCTGGGGTCCCGAGGCCCAGTTTGGAGCCATCAAAGGAATTTATCGGACGCGCGTTGGATACACGGGTGGAATCGCCATCAATCCGACTTATGAAAACATGGGCGACCACACGGAATCCATGCAAGTCGATTTCGACCCGCAGCAAATCGGATTTGAAGACATCGCCACTCTGTTCTGGAAGACGCACAACCCGTGTGGGACGCCCTATAGTCGGCAGTACATGTCAGCGATCTGGTACCACGATGACCAGCAGCAGGAGTTCGTGCGAGGTTTGCTGGATGCAGCCAATGACCGGTTCGATGGTGGAGTGACGACAACGGTTGAGCCGCTCGCCGCATTTTATCTGGCTGAAAACTATCACCAAAAATTCCGGCTACAAAGCAAACGCGGTTTGATGAGCGTGTTTCAAGCCATGTATCCCGTGTTCGAAGATCTCAACAACTCAACCGCCGCCGCCCGGCTCAATGCGTTTGCCGCAGGGGACGGGTCAAGGCGATTGTTTGAGCAGGAAGTTGATCAATACGGATTTCCCCGTGAGGAATTGGAAAGCGTATTGAGAATTTAAAAAGAGTCGTATTTCTGGGATAGAGGATTGAGCCAGGCTACTTGCCCTTCCATTGCGCTCGTTTGGTTTTCTTCCCGCGCACAGGCTTATTTTTCACTTCGTTTTTGAACACGAAAGCATCGCCAATCATGTCTTGGACCTGCTTCTTTTGTGTTGAGTTGAGTTTTGACAGCAAGCGGTCGCGGGCCTGTGCTTGAAGCTCAGCAATCTCTTTGGCCAAATCTTCCTGGACGACTTTTTCGTATGCTCTCAACTCATCCGATTGCTGGGCCGTAATCTCCAGATCGGATTTTACTGGGTCGCTGGTGAGGACATCGACAAGACTTCGTCGCTGTAAAAGAGCCTGCATTCGGATTTGCTTTAGCCGGTCAAGTTGATGCGGCAAAAGTACAGCATTCAATTCTTCGGTTGCCTGGCTGCGGATCTCGCGAATTTTTACAACCAGGTTGTCTCGATTGGAAAAATCTAAACCACGAAGTTGTTCAGCGGCTCGTTTTTGGATCTGGGCACTTAGTTCTTGTAACTCTTCATATTGGCCATCGACCATTTCGATGTCATTCCTGATCGCGTCGCTCGACAGCAATCCCAGCGTACTTCCCGTCGTCCCGTATTCGTTGGCCGTCCAGCCAACCGGCTTGTTCAGGGCGATATCGTTAAGCATCGGGATCATGGCCTGCAATTCGGCGTTGCCACCTTCTCCATAAGCCGCACGTTTTGCTCCTCCCATAAACTGGTCATATTCGGCGCGGGATGAAAAAATCCCGACTGATCCATCGGCATCAGAGTCCTCTTGACCAAAAGCAGTTCCGGGCAAAAGTAGAAAGACAAGAACCATCGCTGTTGCAGATTTCATTTTTTTACTCCGTGACTCGATTGTCGAACACAAACTAAGTTCCTCCATATTCTAAAGCGCACGCGGACGAATAGAAACGAGCTTGCATCAGCCAACGTGGAAACGAATCTTGGAGAGAAGCTGGGGGCGTCTGGAATTGCGGCCATCAGATAGGCTGTGAAGTTTCGAATTGTCGCTTCAAGACGGTTCTATGCGGTTCGGAACCGACATCACCCAACGAATCAATAATTTAGACTAGCGGTTTGTCGATATTGAGTTGACTAATTTCTTTGGGTGCCATGCCCTCACCTGCGTGGGCATGCTCACGCAAGCGAGAGCATGGCACCCATCATTTTTTACGGGCCATTAGGCTCGGCTTCAAACCCCTAGAGCTTTGAGGATTTCGTCTTTGACGGCACCTGGGTTAACGTTGGGATTTAGTTTTCTCGCCTTGCCAATCAAAGCCCCAACGGCTTTCCCATTGCCGTCTTTGATTTGTTGAATGACGGCTTCATTTTCCGCGATCAGTTGTTGGGCAAGGGCGACGACCTCGTCGGCTCCCACGGAAACAATGCCCAAGCTGGAGATGACGGTTTCGACATCGTTTCCAGATTTAATCATTTCTTCAAGAACTTCTTTGGCTCGCGTTTGATCAATCTCCTTGGCGTCGACTCGTTTTAATAGCTCCGTCAGTTCAGAAACGTTGATCGGATACTGCTCAATGGTGGAGCTGTTTTCGTTCAAGTAGCGAAGCACTTCTTGTCCGACCCAATTGGCGGCAATTTTGCTGTTACTACATCCGTCAGCCAACGCCAAGAAGTAATCGACCACTCCCCTGCCCTGCCCGATCATCACTTCCGCATCGTAAGCTTTGATCTGATGCTGGTCTGTTAACAATTTGCGAAGCTGCGATGGCAACTTGCCCAGCGTCTCTCGGATGGAATCAATTTGAGCGTCCGTTGTTGTGTAGGCGATCAAATCAGGATCAGGGAAGTATCGGTAGTCCGCCGATTCTTCTTTCTCACGTTGCAGCACCGTCATTTGCGATGGATCGTCCCAGCCACGGGTTTGCTTCGGCGCGTCGTTAATGGTGTCGCCCGTCTTTTTCCAATTCGTTAACTGACGCTTCGCCTCGTATTCGATTGCTCGCTCGGCTCCGCGAAAGCTGTTGAGGTTTTTGACTTCAACGATCGGAGTCGCGATCGTTTGGCCGTCGACATCGATATGCAAGTTGACATTGGCATCACATCGCAGGCTTCCTTCTTGCATGTTGCAATCGGAAACGCCGATGTAAGTCAAAATCAGTTTCAATTCTGATAGAAATGCGCGGGCTTCTGCTGCGGATCGCATGTCTGGTTTTGTGACGATTTCCAGCAGCGGTGTGCCCGTTCGGTTGAGGTCAATTTTTGACTTACCACCACGATTCGATTCGTCGTGCATGCTTTTGCCGGCATCCTCTTCCAGATGGGCGCGCTCCAAGCAAACCCGTTTGGGGTCAAAGGCACCGTTGTCATCCGAAATTTCAAGGTAGCCTTCACCACAGATCGGTTTGTCGAATTGACTAATTTGATAGCCTTTGGGTAGATCCGGATAGAAGTAGTTTTTCCGATCCCATTTCGTGTATTTGGCAATTTCGCAGTTGAGTGCCAATCCAGTTTTGATCGAAAGTTCGAGCGCTCGTTCGTTGAGTACAGGGAGAGTGCCCGGCATCCCTGTGCAGACCGGGCAAGTCTGTGTGTTGGGTTCGCTCCCAAACGCAGTCGAGCAATTACAAAACAGTTTGCCTTCGGTTTGCAATTGAACGTGAACTTCCAGCCCAATGATCGTGGTGATTTGATTGGGAGTGATCGACGAGCGCGCTTCTTCGGAAATGCTGGCAGGACTGTTGGATTCTGTTGGGTTCATTGCGTTGGCCTCCGTGAATGCCAGTCCGTTTGCTGCTGGAATTGGTGAGCCGTTCGAAGCAAAATGTCTTCGTTAAATGCGGCGGCTTGCAATTGCAAGCCAATAGGCAGCCCTGCATTTGAAAATCCACAAGGGATTGAAATGCCCGGGATACCGGCGAGGTTTGCGGACACGGTGTAAATGTCAGCGAGATACATCGCCAACGGGTCTTGGGAATGTTCGCCGATCTTGAAAGCCGGCGTCGGCGTTGTTGGGCCGAGGATCATGTCCACGGATTCAAAAGCCTGATCGAAATCTTGCTTGATCAAACGACGAACTTTCGACGCATTCACATAGTAAGCGTCGTAGTAGCCCGAACTCAAAGCGAAGGTACCCAGCATGATTCGACGTTTAACTTCTGGGCCGAACCCTTCGGCTCGCGTTTTGCAGTACATTTGCTCGAGGTTTTCAGCGGGCTCACGCATCGTATACCGAACACCATCGAAGCGGGCCAGGTTGCTGGAGGCTTCGCAAGGCGCGATGACGTAGTAAGCGGGAACTGCATTCGCGGTTTGCGGCAAATGGATGTCGACGATTTCTGCGCCGAGTGCTGTTAACGTTGCGATCGCTTCTTTGACTGCGGATTCAACTTCGGAATCCAGTCCTTCGTTAAAATGTTCGCGGCAGACTCCAATGCGAACTCCAGACAGTGGCTCTTCTAACGTGGCCAAGTAGTCGGGCGATTCAACGTTTGCCGATGTGGAATCCTTGGGATCATGACCGCCGATTACGTTCATGATTCTGGCACAATCTTCGGCGGAACGTCCCATCGGGCCGATTTGATCGAGACTGCTCGCGTAGGCAATTAAACCAAATCGGCTGACGCGGCCGTAAGTCGGTTTCAAGCCCGTGATTCCGCAGAAAGCCGCTGGCTGTCGAATCGAACCGCCGGTGTCGGAGCCGAGTGCTGCCGGCGCGATGTCGGCCGAAACGCAGGCGGCAGAACCTCCGCTTGAGCCGCCTGGAACGCGGTCGCTTGACCAAGGGTTTCGCGTGGGGCCGAAGTACGAATTTTCGGTTGAGCTGCCCATCGCAAACTCATCCATATTGGTTTTGCCAATCACGATCGCTCCGGCATCGCGAAGTCGCTCCACCACCGTGGCATCGTACGGCGGTTCAAAATTCTCCAGCATACGAGAGCCCGCCGAGGTGCGCAGGCCGGTAGTGCAGATTCCGTCTTTGATGGCAATGGGCAATCCTGCGAGTGGTCCCGGCGATTTTCCGGCGGCAATTTGCTCGTCGATCTTCGACGCAGTTTCCAGCGCCTCTTCGCCTTCAACAATCAAGAACGCGTTCAGTGACTCGTTTTGCTTTTCGATCTGGGTAAGATACTGCTGCGTGCAGTCAACCGCCGAAAGTTCGCCCGTCGAAATATGCTTGACGATTTCGGACGCGCTGGTTGTTGAATAGTCCATGTCACCAGGTCACTGTGCGGGTGTAAAAGCGGGGGCGATAACCGAGTCGCAAAAGTTGAAAGAGCGTAAGTCGAAAAAACGAAATACTGGCAGAACCTTATTGTAGAACAATTGTTCCAAATGTTTCGCTGACGTCGCCCAATAGATGATAAGCATTTGAGACAAATGTTCTACACTAAGCGATAGTCACGAAATAGATTCCGCAATTAATTCATCGAAAGCGCATCGCTTTGGGAAGCTAAGCGGCAATGTCGCTCGGTTCTCCGACCCGAATGGGAGCCACGCGTGACCTCAAATTGGGAAGTTGTTTCGTGGCTGTTTCTAAGCGGTGTCGTCAGTTGCAGAAGCCAACTTCGCCCTCATTGGCGTGTTCAGATAGGTCGATCAGATTGGTCGATCAGATCAACTGAAAACTGGTGGCACTTT
>CAZPTT010000050.1:0-5451 GCA_964589435.1 uncultured Pirellulaceae bacterium | reverse complement strand
TCAGATAGGTCGATCAGATTGGTCGATCAGATCAACTGAAAACTGGTGGCACTTTGTAGAATTCGCCATCGGTGTCAGGAGCATTCTTAAGAATTGAATCGCGGCCAAGACTTGGGCAGACTTGGTCAGGTCGAATGGCGTTCACCGATTCGACCACGCCAAAGAAAGGCTCTGTCTCCGCTGGAAGCTCAACGTCATTTAGTTGGCCAACGTAAACGAGAATTTTGGAAAGCTGCTGCTGAGTGTCAGCGGCATTCGAATCAAGCAACTCAATGCGGGCGAGTCGGGCGACGCGTTGAGCCGTTTCAAGATCGATGGAATCGGGCACGATTCGCCTGCTTTAGCTCTTGGGAAGCGAGAAAGGCTTCTGCTTGACCGCTTTGCGAATGGCACCACTGCGAATGCACTGAACGCAAACCTTCATCGACTTGGTTCCGCCACCAGGGACCGCGGTGCGAACTTTTTGTAGGTTCGGGCGGAATTGCCGACGGGTGATGCCGGTCTTCTTGGTACCAACACCGCCTAGATACTTGGCCTTACCGCGCGTTTCGACTGAGTTGCCCATTTGAGGGCCTTTTCCACAAACTTCACAAACGCGAGCCATAACAGTATCCGAGTAAATCTGACCAAAAAGTGATTCGTAATAAGCCTCGTAGTATATCAATTCGAGCCAGCTTGGCAACGGCATAAAAAGTTGAAATCACTGCGAAAACAACGGATTTGCAAGGGATTGGAGCCTGGGCCGCCGCATCGAGCCCCGCTTTCAGCTTTCGTACTATCTCGGGTCATGCTCAAGCGAGCTGGTCGCGTCAGCGAAATCAGCAATTGAGGGCTCAACCGAATGAAAGATCAGCCAAACGAGCATCGGACAAAGGAAGCATCGGATAAAAGAAGCACCGGACTAAGGAAGCATCGGACAAACGAAGCCTATCGAGGAATCTTCTTCGGCTCACTCTTCCCAGTTGGCGGAAGATTTGACAATCGACCTTCACAGAATTCGATCGCATCGTCGAAAGACATCAGGTTCTGTTTGAGTTTGGGAAACTTGCGGAACCACGAAATCATGATCAGTTGTAAGTTCATTTCCAAAATATTGGTCGGCAGCTCCGGCGTCATGGCAGCCGTCTTGCTGAGCAAGTCGATTGCTTTTCGAGCCCGAGTAGGCTGGTCTGGTCGAGAGGCGCTGCCAAGAAGCCGTCCACCTTTGAGGATCAGCCAGATCTTTCGACGGTGCTTCGCGGTTACCGGGAGTATACCGTTGAAGGTTCGTTGGGCTTTGCGCAATGCGTCGAGGCGTCGAGTCAGCCATTTTAAATTATCAAGGTGGTCGCGAAGAACGGTCGCGCGCTCAAAGCTGCAGGCTTTTGATGCGGTGTGCATTTTTGTTTCAAGCGTTTGCAAGATCGATTTGTCAGCCCCCTCCAAGAAATCAATTGCCTGTTCAACCAGTGATCGGTAGTTCGCACTACTGCACCGACCGGCACAGGGAGCCGGGCAACTTCCAAGTTCGAACCGGATGCACTTCGCGGTCGTCGCGTCGTCGAACAGTTGCTGCTGGTTGTTGAATTCGAATTTCGTTTTGTCAGGGCAGTCGCGCAGGCGGAAGGCTTGATTGATGCTTTCAATGGCCGCCCGCAATCGTGCGGTGCCCGCGATCGGGCCCAGCGCAAAAGCGGCTTTGCTGGTCATGCGTCGCGCAAAAAATGCGTTGGGCGCTGGGCCGTTCCCGATGCAGATGAAAGCGGGTTGCCGACGAGTCGGTTGGCCTTGCGTGTTGAAGTCGGGCCGCCAGCGAAAAATTAGCTCTTGTTCTCGAATCAAAGCCAGCAGTTCATCCGTGATCGGCTCCCAGACCAAGCGGTGACTGTGTTGTCGAATCCGCTCTGCCTTTTTATCGCTGGGCGTTTTTGCGAAGTATGTTAGCAGCCGTTGCCGCAACGATTTTGATTTGCCGATGTAGCAGATTTGACCGAAGCCATCGAGCCAACCGTAGACTCCCGGTGTGAGTGGGCAGTGGTCATGAAGCATTGCTCTGGCTTCAAGCCGATCGTCAGGCAGGACGTGCTCCGACAATTCACCACGCGCCGATTTCGCTAACAGCGAAGGCCCAAAACCTTGGAACTCAATGGGTCGGCTTTTTAGCAGTGTTGACACGCGACCCTCCGTGAGTCGATCAATCATCCGTGAAACTTGGCAGTCCGAGCGTCTGTTCAATTCGGTCTGCCCAACAGTCTGGATTTTGACAGGGAATCGCCGATTTGCCAACCTTGTATCATGTTCATGCAAAAGCTGGGGCTGCGAAACCTCTGAAAATGAAACCTCGTCTTTCGTCATTGCTTAATTTTGAGGTAGCGGAACTCGTCAAGAGTTCTGGTCGAGTTTTGATCCGCCAAAATCTTGACGACTTCCGCTACGGCAATAATCAATGTTTAGAGCCGGCAAACCACTAGCGAGAGAATTTGCCAGCATTCGATCTGCTTCGCCGGGTGCTACTGCAAGCATCCAAATCCTCTTTGAAGTTTGGTTTGGTAAAAACGCCGATCACAAATCAAGCAATCTTTGCGCTGTCGAATTATTCCGAACTCAACCTGACAAACTTTGCGGGGTTTAAGGAATAACCCAGAAAAAAATTTGAGACGTATTTGGATTTTCGATTTGACAAGTCGATAAGTACCTTAAAGCCAAATGCCGGGAGAGCGGGACACGGATTGTTCCGCATCAGGGTAGAAGTCACAGTATGACGACGGAGCGACATACTGTGACTTTTTTGTGCGCAAAATCATGCGAGAAACGCTCGCCGCAAGCAGCAAAACGTTTCCGGCAAACCATTGCCTGGCTCGTTACTCAAGTCCGTTCAATACTTCCAGGATCTTCTTTGCCGATGGCCGATCATTAAATTGGTTCGCTCGTTGAGCAAACTGAATCACTCCAGCTTTGTCGATCACAAAAGTTGCTGGTCGGTTACTTAGCTCCGTATGAATTCTCATTTGAAATGAAACTCCGTACATCGAACTGACGGTCAGCGACGGATCCATCAACATAGGGAAGCTTAAATCATCGGTCGAAGCTCCCGCCTCCTTCAATAGATACTTGGCCGACCAAGAATCGTGAGGATCGACGGCGATTATCTGAGCATTAGTTTTGTCAAAAGTCTTCAACGCGTTACGCAACTGCCCGAGCTGCCTGTGGCAAACCGGTCAGGTATCACCGTAGATGAATACTAAGACAACTGGTTGCTTTCCGCGAAACTGACTTAGTCGGTATTCAGTTCCTTCGACTGAATTCAACGTAAAGTCTGGAGCCAGTTTTCCGACTGACGCTGAATCCAGCGTGTTTGCGTCCCAGCTTGCCAACTGCTCGACAACGGAATCGGAGACCGGTGTGTCTTGGCGATCTTTTGCGTAGCCAATGTGTTTCTTGACATCGCGATTCTTCTCGCCCTTGGCGAGTTCAGTCCAATCGACTTGGCCGCCATGGCCTGACATTCCAATTGCATCCGCTAGATATAGCCTGACTGCAGGATCACTTTCATTCTTGAATGCGGAAGTTAGCAGGTCAATTTTCGTTAGCGGCGCTAGGTAGCTCAGTGCTTGTGCTGCAAGAATTCGCGAGGGAACGCTTTCGCTGGTCAACAACGTTTTCAGTTGTTCCAGCGATTTTGATCCGCCGGCGACCAGGCTTTGAAGTGCGACCATCCGGTCTTTCCAGGCTGTATCATCAGCCGATCGCATATAGGCCATTCCGCGAAAATTCTGGCCCCATTTTTCTTCATCCCATGAAGTTGTAAACGCTTCGACCGATTCATCGGGCCTGTGGATCACGCCCATCTTCACAACCTTGTGCTTGGCTGCGCTAGTTTTCTCTTGAGCGTGGCTGTCGAGCGAGAAAAATGTGATTGCAATGATTGTGAGCGCGATGACATTCGGTTTGATGGGCAACATGAATTTTTTCCAGAATCGTTTTCGGCGATGGTCGCAAATGGCCAATGTCTTTCGGTTGATGCGATAAACATAGACGACAGTCGTGCGTCGACCACCTTAGATTGGCTAACGTTGCCCGGTAGTTTAACGAGTTCGAGCAAGTTTGTATCGGATGCTGCCGCCGTGTTACCTGTCTAACGCTGGGGCGTGCTGGGGTTTCACCGGGGTGAGAATTCAAACTTAGAGCGACGGCTTTCTGACTTCCGGTTTGTTTCCGTGAATCGACTGCATGAAAATTGCAAAGTCGTTGTTCGCGAAGTGGCGCAAACCACCCGGTGCGTCGACAGCCGGACGGCTCACGCGGTTTCGCTAAAGAAAAGCACACTTTGCAGTTGTCTTAGAATCGACTGTAAGTTTCATACGCTCGGTGAATGAATGGGCTATCATCTATTTGATCGAATTTTTCCATCGAACGTTGGTTTTAGTTTTCAATCCTAAAATGGTTTGCATCCATGAAATTTCTTGAAACGTTTATTCGTTGCGCTCTGCAGTTTTTCACTCTCCGGTTAGTGCGGAATTTGTGTTTGTTCCTTGCCATTGCTCTTGGGAGTGTTGTGCTCGCTTCGGGACAAGCATCAGGACAAGGGAAGCCGTCACTGCGAGACGAGCTGCTTTTTCTTGCTTCGTTCGATGGAACGGTAGCCGCAGACGTTGCAGTTGGAGATGGCCAGTTGTTTACGGCTGAAAGCATGAAGAGCATTACAGCCGCAAAACCGGGCCTGCATGATTCAGCGGTTGAGTTGGCGATCGGCAAAGGCCTTGTTGGCGATGCGTTGGAATTCAAAAGCAAAAAACGCAAATTGATTTTTTATAAGGCAAGCCAAAACATCGCGTATGATTCGCAATCATCCAGTGGTTGTATCTCATTTTGGCTGCAGTTAGATCCTGCCACGGACTTGGAGCCCGGCTTCTGCGATCCGATCCAGATAACAGATTCTCGATATAATGACGCCGCGATTTGGGTTGATTTCACAAAAGAGAACCCGCGAGATTTCCGCTTGGGTGTCATCGGGGATTTGGTTGCTTGGAATCCGGAAAACGCATCGCCGGACAATAACCCGGAATTTGAAAAACGATTGATCCCGGTCAAGCAGCCTGATTTCGCGCGAGGGAAATGGTCGCACGTTTTGATTAACTTTGAAGGGTTGAATTCTGACGACAGCACGACCGAGTTGTTCTTCGACGGCAAGTCGAAGGGCAAACTCGACGTTAAAGATCCGTTTACCTGGGAGGTTGAGAAAGCACACATCTTGCTTGGGCTCAGCTACGTTGGTTTGATGGACGAACTGGCGATCTTCAAGAGGCCTCTTAGTTCGGAGGAAGTAAAGCAAGTCTTCGATCGCAAAGACGGGCTGAAGAAATTGCTTGGAGTAAATGCTGAAAACGATGATCGGGCAAAAGTAGATGAATCGAAAAAAGATGAGTCGGATGTTGACGTGCAAGACTTAGTGAGGAAAGCGACCAGTCAGAT
>CAZPTT010000049.1:30349-37265 GCA_964589435.1 uncultured Pirellulaceae bacterium | reverse complement strand
CCACCAGCCCCCTCTCGCACCCGCCGGCGACCCCAAACCACCCACTCCCCCTCCCCTAGCAATGACGAAAACGGCCGGACACCGCCAAAGCAGGCACTCCCCTACCCCCTAACCGCCCCCAACAGCAACAACAGACACTCTCCCTCGGGAGAGTCGGGCTCTCAGGCCCGGAGAGGGGCTCTGGATTGAAACCGCCGTCAACCGTCGCCCGAAAAATCATGCCGAACTAAACCCGTGAATCAGGGCTGAGTCAAGCAGACCTCTTTATGCCCTTAGCCTCGTCTCACTCGCATGCTCACGCAAGCGAGAGGCATGGCACCCGTTCGATTAGCTAAAGGGCCGCCCAATATCTCAAACAGTCGACCGAAGCAAAAGCTACACCAGCTCCTTTCGTCAGCCCCCTATCTTTCGCTGTTTCTCAGTCCAAGCGAAAAAGTGGCCTTCTTTCATTCGTGCATTTTCGCGACTATCTCCGCCATGGATCGCCCCGAAAAACTAGCCAACTCATTCGCTGCACCAACCGAACTTTCCTCGGATGCTGCCCGTGTAGATATGAAGCCAGGCATGCGCGGCTATTGGCTACTGACCGCTGGATTTCTCGGATTGGGATTACTTGCCTTTCAATACGATTTCCTTTTCGCCAATCCTGACAATCTTGACGAACTTCCCGGCGACTTAAAGCGAGTCTTTGACCTTTCAGAGATCTTTGCCCACGGCTTTGGCATCGTTCTTATTGCTGCCGGAATTTGGAATCTCGTTCCCGATAAGCGGCGGTTCGTTCCGAGAATTCTTTGCTGCGCCATGTTGCCTGCTGCGACGGTTCAATTGGTCAAGATGTTTTTCGCTCGCAATCGACCGGTAACGTTCTTGCAAGCCGACCTTTCGGTTCGCTTTCCGACAAATATTTCCGAGACGTGGCGTGGCTGGATGCCATCTGAAAATTTTAATTTAGAGTACATGACTCAGTCGTTCCCTTCCGGTCATACCGCAACTGTTTGCGGACTCGCAATCGGATTAAGTTGGGTCTTTCCGCGAGGCAAGATCTTGTTTTTCTCAGTTGCCTTGTTAGCGACGATGCAACGAGTCACATCGCTGGCCCACTGGAGCAGTGATGTCTGTTTCGGAGCCGCGATTGCGTTCATGATGGCCGGCGCGTTGACACACAACTGGGGGCTGGGCTATTGGTTGGGTAAATTCGAAAACCGCAACCTTGCTCAGTCAACTTCGGAAATTGATGAAGCGGCCCAAGACATCGAACCCAAAAAATCTGTTAAGCCGACTCGGCAGGCTGCGTAGTTGCAAACGTTTTGCATTGCCCATCTTTGCTTTGTCTAAACAAGCAATCACCTTGCAGCTCGCGCGTATTCATGCAACGCCAACAGGAGAACTGCAAAGTAGATTTTTCCGAACCGAGAGTAGAATTGTCACGTATCAGTGTCGTTTTCATTTCTTGGAAGGGGCCATTATGTCAGCGACGACTGGGTGGCACTGGCTCTGCCAGTCGTTCTTGCTGACTTTGGAACAGCTTTGGTCTTTCAAACCAGCATTTCTTCCTTCCTGCATTACCCCAAACCCATGCACTGGCAAAGCCAGTGGCACCCCTTTGGGGTTCGCACAAGAATAATGTTTAGCCATGTTTTTCGAAAAACCACAAAGCCAACTTTTCATTTGTGCTTCACCTCGAATTGCTTTAACATTCGTGGTGAGGGCAGGGCTGGCATGTTTTAAAGAGTCTCTCATGCGTACCCAAAAATCTTTTTCATCCGCCATGGCTTATCACGATACGACCTTCTTGGCCACCGCCTCGATTCTTTCTCTGGGGTTTTGCTTCGCAGTTTCCATCGCTGTAGCACACACCCCTCCAGACGACCTAAAGAAGGCGAGCGCAAATTCCATCGAACTTCGATCGGTTGGCGATCTTCGACGTGATCTCAAAGCGTTCATGAAGAACTCAAAACGCGACCAAGAACCCGCAGTTCAGAACGCCGCCATTTATAACCTTTGCAAATTCCATCACTACGTTGTTAGTGATCCACGATTTGAAGAAAGCCAAAAGTTGCAAGGCATGCGAGTGGTGGCTGCCAACCGCTTGGAGACCTTCAAAAAGGATTTCGAAAAGCAGAAAATGAGAGCCGAGCGAAAACGTAAATCAGCGGAGCAAGACGCGTCGAATTCGGCTCAAAATCTAACGAAGCCAGTGGAGGACTCGAAAGGCTCGGATGACCAGGCTCTACCAACGGAGGGAGCTTCCAGCTCGAAGGTTCTAAGCGATGAACCGAGTGACAATGATATTTACAATGCAGCTGCAAGTGCACATCACGCGATGAATTCATTTAGCGGCGGCCCCGGTCAGGTTTTCAATTACGCCGGAGGCAGTTTTGCTCCGCCCTGGGATCACGGGGAAGATCTAGTTGACCTGATTGAGAACACGATCAATCCTCAATTCTGGCGTAACAATGGCGGCTCGGGGTCGATCCACTATTTTCGCCCGCTGCGAGTATTGGTCGTTGGAGCGTCAGCCCAAGTTCAAGACGAAGCGGTTGAGTTGCTCTACCGTATACGTCAGGCTGGCCAGTAAGAATCACATTGCGATTTCCTGGATAGTGATTTAAATGGCGTTTCCAGAACCCTCCCCGGGCCTATGAGCCCGACCCTCCCGCAAGCGGGAGGGTGTCTTTGTGCGTGCGCCAAATGCAGGGGTGTTTTAGCCCAGGAAGTCTACAGTTGCTTTCATGCTAGACTTACGATAACAGCCTGAAGGCAATTCAATTGCGCGAATCTTTAGCCCAACTATTTTCGACAAAAAGGTTTGGCAAGATGGATCGTGTCACGACTTGACTAGCTGAATCTCCAAGGGATGTCGACGCGACAGCGAATTGCAAGTTGACGAATTCAAGACACCCTCCTGTGGGAGGGTCGGCCTCATAGGGCCGGGGAGGGCCGATTGTCGACATGCGAAACGCAATAATCAAACGTGCTCGACAGCTTAGAAACAAGGAAACCAAAACAGAAAAACTTCTGTGGGGAGTCCTTCGAAGCAAACAAGTTTGCGAATTGAAGTTTCGACGGCAACATCCGATTGGCCCCTACTTTGCTGATTTCGCCTGCCTAAAACACAAGCTGATTGTAGAGATCGATGGCGGCTATCACGACTTTGTGGCTGAAGCTGATTTAAGACGCGAAGCCTACCTACGCCGAGCCGGTTGGGCGTTATTGAGATTCAGCGATCAAGACGTGCTCGACGACCCAGAAACCGTTGCAATCGGGATCGCGAGTCATCTCAAATTGCCTTATAAGTTTCGCTCTAGAAAGAAAACTGGCTCGGGAACAGAGAAACAGAAAGGCTCGAAAGGGCCGGCTTAGATGCAGGGCTTTTTCAAAACCCTCCCCGGGCCTATGAGCCCGACCCTCCCGCAAGCGGGAGGGTGTCTTGGGGGTGAGACGTACAAGACAGTGTCATTTGGCCAAAAGTTTTGAGACTGTACCATTGGCCCAAAGTTTTGAAGGGTTTTCGAGCGACGAGAATTGCGCGAATTTTGCAAAACACAAAATTTAAACGTGCTCACTAACTCGGAGCCCAAATAACTGAGACAAAGCAACGTCCTCGAAATGAGCCGTTTTACTTTTTAGCTGGAGTAGCCGGCTCACCCCAGATGACCTCGAACCGGCCGCTTGCATCGGCGGCTGCGCGGGCCATTCCTCCGGTATTGAATTCCATCGAAATGTTTCCGTCTTTGTCGACGGCAATCAAACCGCCGTCGCCTTCGTTCAAGCGATTCTTGAGATTATCCTCGACTGCTTCTTGAAGCGTGGCCCCTTTGTACTTCATTTGAGCCGAAACATCGTAGGCGACTGCGTTGCGAATGTATTGCTCGCCGATCCCAGTTCCCGACACGCCACAGGTTGCGTTGTCGGCATAAGTGCCCGCGCCAACGACAGGACTGTCGCCAATCCTGCCGTACTTTTTATACGTCATGCCGCCTGTCGATGTGCCCGCAGCAATATTGCCGTCGGAATCCAAAGCCACACATCCCACCGTTCCGATATTCCATTGAGGCTCGAAACCAGCAGGAGCAATCCTTGAACTTTCTTTTGCGAAGGAATTTTTCGGGAGCGAAGACCTCGAATCACCAACTTTTTTGAACATCCGTTTCTTGTATCTTTCAAACGACTTCTTGGCTCCCGGCGTGTCGAAGTAGCTTGGCTCGACCCAATCGACGCCCTGCTGCTTGGCAAAAACTTCCGCGCCTTGACCGCTCAGCAAAACGTGACGGGTTTCAGTCATGACCAAGCGGGCCAAGCCGATTGGATTCTTGACGTGGGAGACACCGGCAACAGCACCACAACTGAGCGACCTGCCGTCCATAATCGAGGCGTCCAATTCATGACTGCCCTCTGCATTGAACACCGCGCCTTTGCCAGAGTTAAACTGTGGATCGTCTTCCAAAATTCGAATCACTGCTTCGACGGCATCGAGCGAAGAACCGCCTCCTTTGAGAATCCCGACGCCTTTTTCCAACGCCGCCTCCAGTGAAGCCCGACGTTTCTGGATGGCGGGCGAATCAAAATCACCAGCACTACTTCCGGCACCGCCATGAATCGCAATGGCGTATTCCATTTTTTGCTTCGGCCCATCACCGTGCTTGCCATCATTGGCGTAGGTCGCCATCGAGGCCGCTGCAAAAGTGATACAAACGAAGCTATACAGAACCGCTGTCGTAAAGTTACTTTTCATGATTCAACCAACCCGTAAATGTTTTGAAATCTATCTTCTCATTGCGCTTTGAATGGTGGCGCTCAAAAAGCCTCTCCTCTATTCACCGAACGAGTACAACGCATCGAAAGTCCGAATGTAGACTTTTCCATTGGCGATCGCCGGAGATGATGTTGTTTCTTCATCCAATTCCAGCATCGACAGTCGCTTGTACTCCTTGCCGGCTTGGATCACATGCACACGCCCGTCTCGGCCCGCAATGAAAATCTTGCCATCGACAGCAACAGGTGTTGATCGATGCTTGCCCGCGAATACCCGTTCCTGGTAATAGATTTCACCCGTTTCAGCGTCCAAGCATTTCAGAATGCCCTTCTCATGAGCCAGGTAAACCAGACCGTCGTAAATAACAGGTGAAGCCACATCGGGTGTGCCTTTAGGCAATCGCCAATGAGACATGATGTTGTGACCGCCGTCGCTAACATCCGGATCGACTTTCAACGCCAACACAGCACCACTCTTGGCAGTTGGAACAACGATGATCCCTTCTGCCGCAACTGGCGAAGCAACAAATCTCAAATAGGGATTGTACGAACTGCCTTTGATGTTGATTCCACCAACGCGCCACATCTCTGTTCCATCCTCCAAAGAATGGCCAATCACATAGTCGGCACCATGGGTCACCAGAAACTCTCGATCCGCATCGCGATAAATAATGGGTGACGCGTAAGAGTGAGTGTTTTCTGAAACCGCATCGGTCAGTCGCCTTTGATGCCAAACTTCATGCCCCGTTTTCGCATCAAGCGCTACGACATGCCCGACCGATGTCGCTTTCATGTCTCTCATATTTCCATGCATCAGCGCGGCATACAAAATGCCTTTGTCCAAGATTGGCGTCGTCGCCATGCCGAATTGGATATTGAACTTCCCATACTCTTGCTGGAGATCCTTCTTCCAAACCAGTTTGCCATCCATGGTGAAACAATGAATGATCCCGTTGCCCATCATTGCCCAAACGTGCTCACCGTCGGTGCTTGGTGAAGGACTGGCCGAATTCGAGCTATCCCTGTTGTTTTCATTTCCGCCATCAAGCTTCTGCTTCCATTGAGTTGAACCATCGGTGCCCAAGCACATCAGGAACATGCCCGCACCTTTTTTAGTTCCGGCTGTCGTCGTCACAAACACTTGGTCGCCCCAAACAATTGGGCTAGATCCTGCGGGGCCAGGCATTTCGACTCGCCAGTAAGCACCTTCCTTTTTCGAAAGTTCAGCCGGGGCCGATGCCTCTTTCGAAACGCTATTTAACCCCGCTCCTCGCCATTGTGGCCATTCATCGCCAGAGCATGCGGAAAGCGACCATGAGCACACAATCAAGAACAGGACCAATACGGACAGAACTGGCATGGTCATTTCAAAAAGCTGACGAACTCGAAGTTGCGATTTCATTCGACTCTCAAATCAAGAATATTCAAATAAGCTGCATCGAGACGCGAATCACGAACCAAGTCGATTGAAACGTTGGCAAGCGACTCAAGTCGAGCGGCGACACGGTAAACCAAAAGTTTATCAGAAAACGGCAGTTGGTTGGCAGTCTGCGATTGATTCGGCTGAACTCGCTCAATAGGCTAAAACGTACTTGTGTTAATTCAATTACTTGTGGGCGATCCGTTCTAGGCCTGTGAGCAAGGACACCACTAGCAACCAGCTAACCCATGAAACGATCCATTACCTCTGTACCGCAAATTTATCGGAACGTTCGGCGCTGGACCGAAATCGTGTCGGTGTTGAGCAAGTATGGATTGGCTGATTGGTTGAGTCGTTTCAATGTGGATTTCGTAACCGACCTGCTGAGCGCTCCGGAAGGTGAAATCCAATCACAATTGACTCAGTCCGAGCGAATTCGCTGCTCCCTGACGGAGCTTGGCCCAACTTTCATCAAGTTTGGGCAATTGCTTAGCACTCGCCCGGATTTGATCGGCCCCGAACTCGCAGATGAACTGACGAAGCTTCAATCCAACGCTCCCGCTGACGATTTCGAAACGATCCGTCAAATCATCGAAGAGGAACAAGGCAAGCCGCTGGAAGAGCTCTTCGATGAATTTGATCAGGTTCCAATCGCTTCTGCGTCCATCGGCCAAGTCCATCGAGCACGATTGAAAACAGAACGGGGCGAAAGCACAAGCAGCCAAAGCACAAGCAGCCAAA
>CAZPTT010000049.1:0-30249 GCA_964589435.1 uncultured Pirellulaceae bacterium | reverse complement strand
AAAGCACAAGCAGCCAAAGCACAAGCAGCCAAAACGCATCAGACGAAAGCCCAACGCCTGCGGCTCCAATCGATTCTCTACTTTACGACGAAGACAATCTTGAGTCCGCCGAGGTCGTTGTCAAAGTTCGACACGCGAACATTCAGAAAGTGGTCGATACAGATCTCGACATTTTGGCAGGAATTGCTCAGCTCGCCGAGCGGATTGACGACTTCCGAAACTACCAGCCAGTGTCGACAGTGGAAGAGATGTCCAAAACGATGCGGCACGAATTGGATTTCGTAAGAGAGCAGCGCAACCTGACTCAATTCAGAACTTTGTTTCGCGACGACAAGACCGTATCGATCCCACAGCCCATTGTCGGGTTGTCTTCTTCGCGAATGCTCACAATGCAGCGAATGATCGGAACGTCGCTAACGAAAGCCCGTCAAAATCCACCAGCCAATTTTGTTCCAACTGAGGCCGCGAAACAGGGTGGCAATCTGTATTTGAAAATGATATTCCAACATGGGTTCTATCATGCCGACCCTCACCCTGGAAACATTCTGATAACTCACGAAGGAAAGATTGGTCTGCTCGATTTTGGAATGGTCGGACGAATTAGCGAGCGTCTTCGTGAGGACATCGAAGCCATGCTCGTCGCGATCGTGAATCAGGACGTTTTGATGCTGACCACATTGATCAAGAGAGTTGGAAGCTGTCCCATCGAACTTAATGAACCGGCACTTTCCAACGACGTCGCTGATTTTGTTGGTCAGTATTCAACTCAAGTCATTTCCCAATTCGACATGAGCGGAGCGTTGACGGACTTTATTGCCTTGGTCAGACGTTACGAGATTACTTTGCCCAGCGAGGCATCGCTGTTGATCAAGGTTCTCGTCACGCTGGAAGGATCGGCTCGACTGCTGAATCCGAATTTCAGTTTGATGGAGATCATGAAACCGTTTCAGCGGATGCTAATCTTAAAGCGACTTTCGCCGGCTCGCCAAATGCGAAAAATGCGACGCTTCTATATGGAAGTCGAACAGCTTGCCGACGACTTGCCTCAACGTCTTTCGAATATTCTTGAGCAAGTTCAAACTGGGCGATTTGATGTCCACCTCGATCATCGAAGATTGGGCCCGACTGCTAACCGGCTTGTTTTAGGTTTGATGACGAGTGCCGTTTTCCTCGGGTCGTCAATGATGCTCAGCTACAAAGTCCCGCCGCTGTTTTTCGCGGGAAAAGGACCGCTGGGAATTCAAGATCTGTCGTTTCTGGGACTGACCGGATTTCTAGTCAGCATTATGATGGGCTTGCGACTGATGTGGGCCATTCGCCAATCAGGTAATCTCGACGAGAAAGACTAGCGAGCACTCCGAGGCGGACGTTGCCGATGTCTGAGAGCAGAAGAAAGGCCGGTGGGCCCAAAGAAGGTGCCAGTGGCACAAGAGATAAGATAACGAATTCTGCTAAGCCGCTTTGGAGATCTCAACCGTCGTTTCGTGAGTAACTTCAACTTTGGCGTTCGCAGAATCAGCAGCCTGATCAAGCTGGAGGACTTCCTTTGCTTCGGCAGCAATCTGCTCTTGACGAGCTTTCGTGATCGATTTGATGGTCGCTTCAATTCGCTTGTCGAGTTCGTTCAAATCATCCAAAACAGATTCTTGACGCCGAAGAAGATCGGCGACGATTTCAAAACCCTGAGGGACTTCTTGCTGATCTGTTTGGCTGACGTCGGTCATAAAATCTATCGCGTGAGTTGAAGTAACCGGATGAAATTGCAATTTCTCGGAACAAGGTTTTCATCGGTCAATTCATAGACGGGCGGCTTTTTAGCCGACGAAATGAGGGTCGAGGTATTTGGATAAGATGTAACGATTCAACAATTGCACCTGAAACCGTCGGTAAATCAACGGATTTTGCTCTTAAACTGGGCTTCAAACGCCGAAGCTAAAAATATCGCGACTAAAACTCATTTGATTTCAAGTCGCGCGACCGCCGCAAAACGCCGGATAAATTGGAAAGTTGACTCCAATTGCCTATTTACAGGATCTGGGAAACGCCACTAGAATGCTGGGCTTAAACTCGCTCAACACGGTCAAACAGGTATATCCTGTTGCTGATTTCGAAATCCCTATGAAAGGAACGATGTGATAATGCTGGTTCGCTTGGAGGAAAAATGGTAAAGCTGTTGGTACGTGACAAAGAGTCAATCCAGGAAGCCGTTCGTCGGTTCCGAAAGCTCGTTGAGCGAAGCGGCATCAAGAAGGAAATGCGCCGCCGCGAGTACTACGAAAAGCCAAGCGAAACTAAGCGTCGTGCACGTCTGAGAGCTGAGCGCCGATCGAAACGAAATCGGATGCTGGCGAAGCGCTAGTGCAGAGGACTGCTGCGTCTCAATTTTGAGCATCGCACGATCCAAACATTTGATCTGCCGGCTTGCCATGAGCCGAAGTCAAAAGAAAATACACAGAGCGACTGGAATCAATCCAGTCGCTTTTTTTGTGCCGAATTTTGTGCCGTATTGGCTCCGTTAACCTCAAACTGGGATACGTTCACACCGTTCGTTAAACCGTGTCGAATCCGGACGTGGTTCGGTTCACTGGTGTCAGCAATGGCAAGCCGGGCTGCGGCGCCGAGCCGAGCTGCGGTGCAGAATCACTCACTGGCGAAGCCGTTGGAACAATTTCATCGACACCAAAATTTGGGAAGACTGCGGCTGTGCTCCCAACTTCGATCGTTTGTTCCTGCGACCCGACTGGCACGGCCGGAAGCTGAGCGTTTGGCGTCTCGAGCCCGCGGGCTTTCGCGAGTTGTGAATGACGAATCAAGTCTTCATCACTCAATACACCAGATGCATACTTGCTAAAACGCTGGAGGCGTAGCTGTTGAGCGATCAAAACATCGCGAATCCAACAAGGTATCGCTCGGTCGAACTTGACCTCCATGATCGACAGTGATGGATCAAGCAGCGAAGTCCCCCGGTTGCTGGCGACTTCTGCGAACGAGTGAGGAGTGTAAGCCTGACAAGCAGAATCAAATGTCAGCCGCAAACGTGAATCCAATGCCCCCATCCACGCTTCACGTAAGTAGGTAATGACTGCGGCGCTTCGAAGCTTTTGCAAACTGGCCGTTCGCTGAATCTCATTCACCAAATTTGGATTGCAATTTGCTTCGGCAACATGCTCCGCCAACCTGGCAAGCTGTTTCCCGTCGGTAAGAATTTCGGTAGCACCGGAACTCGTTAACTCGACGCGTTCTTTAAAAACGGTGTTGTCGATCCGGTGCTTGATCTCCATGAAAGCGTTCGTCGCTCGAACCGTTTCAGATTTGGAATTGTCGATCGAGTAATATCGCAGTCTGAATTTTCGCCGGATACTTTCACCATCGAGCTTCTCCCAAACCGCGCGAAATTCGGGGGTATCAAAATAGAGGCTGGAAACACGATAAACCGCATTTTCACCATTTTGATCAGCGCTCAAATTCTCTTGAACAGCTTCAAGAAACCGCTGTTTTGTTTCGCCGTCGACGACGTACTTCAATTCAAACCGACCCTGCATGGCCAACCTCTTTCAGATCCATCTGTTTGTTTCAGTTCTCAATGAGTCCGATACCTGAGCGGTTGCATTGAGTCTTTCCATTCCTGCGGAACCGTGTCCAACTCCTGAACCCGTTTCTGCCACCTCGGAAGTAGGGCTTCCTTGGCTGTTGCTTCAACTTTGGTTCTTACCAGCAAGATGTTTGACTTCGCTTTCATTTCAACATCGTGATCGTCGCTATTGACTATTTCACAATCAACCAAGGCACTATTTCCGCCACCCGAGTAAAACCACTTCTTTTGATACGAATGAACTGCCGTTCCACATCGCTCGAAAACTGAATCGACGTACTGAGCGACTGAATCGTCTTTGACTTCCGTACCGACGAGACAATCGACAATGCGAACTCGTTCGGCTTGCAAACGAGTGTTTTCGCCGACACTGATTCCTTTATCACCTGATCCCTCAAAATAGCAATCAGTAACACTGAGAACACAACTCATCAAATCAAGCCCATCGTTGCCACTATTGAACCACTGGCAATTACTGACTTCTCCGCTGCACATATCAAGATCCAAAGCATCGGCTTTCGCATCGCGCCATGTGCATTGATCCACACGAATTTTTGATTCAGCCAAATTGACCGCATCGTCTCCAATGAAATTTTGGCCGATTGAGCAATTGAGAAGCGTAACGTCCGGGCAATCATATGCGTTGAACATGCCCTTGAAGCGAAGATGACCGAGCCAACCGATCGAACCACCTGACACGTCGACAAATTCAAATCGACTTCCCGCTGTTTTTGCGCCGGCAATCCCGATCGCCGCCCATGGCAGATCACTAGAGCCATGCACGAGAATCGGCTGGCTCGACGTGCCTTGAAATTGTGTCTGCCCACGACTGTAGATACCAACGCCAGCGTCCAGGCATATCTCTGTTCCAGGTCGCACGATCAATCGCTGCTGCGGCCCGACAATCAGGTCTTCTTCGAGAACAACCTTGCCGGGTCCCAAAACGACATCTTGAGTTGGATTTCCGGCCAGTTCACTGACATGCAGCGTACGCGCCACGAGCAATTCATCGGTTGGGTTGGGAGACGCTTGAGCCAAGACGGGTTCGCCAGTTACTGCGTTGAAAAATTCCAATCGCTCTGAAGAGGCTTTAAGCGAATACTCCATCACCACTGGCTTCAAGTACTTCAATGGCACAGGCTGCTGGTCACCTGGAAACAAAAACGAGTCTTCACTAAGTCCAGGATAGAGAACCTTTACGACGCCCGTATCAAGATCCTGAACTCGCACTGCTGCCGATCCAAAAACGTTGATCTGACAAGAATCCGAATTTGATTTGATCGAAAACTGACAATCTCGAACATATTCATCCAGAAAATTGTTGCGCTGACAAATCCACTGGGACAATCGGTTTCGTTCTGAACTTAGATCGAAAACACTCTTGGGTTCCCATTGCCAACCTTCGTGTTCGAATTTTTTAACGTTGCCTAAATTCCGATCCGCCATCAGGTCGTCATTCATCTCGGACATCAATTCATTGATGATCTTGGTTGTACTCGGAGTCGAGCCCTTCCCTTGAATCAATTGATAGATCCACTCGTTTCGGCGGTGAACCCAACGAGGATCGCAGCTCAAATAGCGAAGCACGGGCTGGACTTGCACATCGACTGGCGAAACGGAACTGGTATGGGAGCCGTAGCCATTGCAATCCCAAGGCATGGCTTCGAGCTTACCTTGATTTGAACAAAAGAAGTACGAATGATTGTGCGTGTCATCGGTATGAATGCTGCCTACCACCGCCATTAATGCAGCCCAACGGGCAAATTTCTCTGTGTCAAAGACGGCATCAAATCGTTCGAGCGATTCTCCTGATGGTGGATTGGAAAGAACATCTAGCCATGTTTGCATGACCTGCCGATCCGCTTCATCTTGTTGACCAAACGTCTTCCAAGCGTCCACCGTTTTCCACATGTCGCCACTGAATTCAGCCTTGAAGAATGTCCCCGGCATCCGCTGATTAGCCAAAGCAAACGGCTCGCCTTGCCGAGTCGATCGGACGTAGACTCCGAAGTATTTTTGATTGACGAACAAACGAACGTGACTTGAAAGGTCGCTCATCAACTCTAAATCGTTTGCCAATTCCATCGGCAGCCAATTTTTGACAACTAACGAGTCTTCCGGCGTCGTCAATTCAATGTACCGATCGCCGCGCTCAACATCGTCCTTTCTAAGCTTGATCCGAAACGATGGTTTTTCTGGCCGGTGGTGCCATAACATCGTTCCTCTCAAACACATCTTTACTTGGACTGGATCTCCATTCCTCAGCAAAGTTGCCTTGAAATAAGGTTTGTAGCCACCCGGTTCGTGGTTCAACTGCCGGGAACCGTTCTTAAGAGCTTTCTGCATTTCCAAAAAAGTGTTGTCTGGCACCTCCAACCGAATCGTCTCCAGACAACTTCTGCGCGGAGGTCGCCTTACCAACGCGGCGTTTTCAAGATCGTTCGAAATTTGGTTGAAAATTCGATCTTTCGCCGCAACCATTTTGCCCGGGTCTAACTCGATCACGGCGAGAGTCGCGAGGTTTCCTACCATTGGATTCAAGAGATAGTAGGCCAGCATCGCGACCAAAGTACAGTTGATCAACAACTTATTGCTTGGCAGTTGATATTGATTGACTCGCCCATCCGAGCGAGTCACCACCAAATGCCTGTCTCTAAAGTTGATTCGCATTTCCCAAGCCACCTGCCCGAATTTTCAGCCTCGATTGATTCCGGCTTCACTTTGATTCCGGCCTATCCTTGATTAGAGTTCGTCCAGATGAGCGGAACTGTTGTATCGAATCTTGAGGTTGCTATTGACGCGAGAAAGCTCATCTACGACTTGGCCAGCAGAGACATTTTCCAGCGGACGTACCGAGTAAGTAGCTTCCAAATACAATCCTTGCTTAACGTTCTCCATCGAAACCAAGCTAAAGGTTTTGAACAACTTAGTCAGCGTTGGATGCAATGCGTTTTCCGTGTCGATCCCGTTTGGCAATTGAACAGAAAGAAGGCGTTCGGGAACAAATGTCGACCGACCAAAATCCGAGACGTGCATGGCCACAATTAGCCCACAATTGATCATCGTCGCGATCAGGGCGACCGAGTAGAACCGAGTACCGCACGCCATTGCGATTGCCATGATCAAAAAGATAAACGAGACGTCGCGTGTTTCCTTGATCGCATTGCGAAAACGAACGATCGAAAGCGCTCCAACTAACGAAAACGCTCTCGCGATATTTGAACCGATCACCACCATGATTAGCGTCGTGATCACACCCAACAGTAGTAGGGACTGCACATAGGACTGGGAATAACCGGCCCCTTTATGAGTGTAGCGATAGACGTTGGCAATCAGGAGAGAGCAAACGCCGCTTAAGGCAAGGGCGCTGATGACCTCGACGTTGCTCAGGTAGTCGCCCTGTCCGCCTTGAGTGTTGAGAAAGGTAAGTAGCTCGTCCATCGTCGATCCGTTCTTCAATTTGCCAATCAACGGAAATCCGATCCGTCGGTTTGAGTCTCTTTACCAAAGCATTCGGTACGACCAATCAACACCACGCGTTTCAGCGCAAAATCCTGCGGCAAAGTTCCTTGGCAAAACTTCGCAGCAAAACTTCGCAGCAAAATTTAGCAGTAAATTTTAGCAGTAAAACGCTGACCATTCGAAGCGCCAAACTTTTCGACACCGCCGCCAGCGAATCGATACGGCTGACAAATACCAAGCCGAAAACCCTTCAAACTTGGGAAAACCGCAGGGAGCAGGATCCGACTTACGACAAAAATAGGGACGCAGGTCGAATCTCGAACCGAACTATTGCTGAATGTTGCTGGTGTATGGCTGCACGATTACAGGACGTTGCGTGAACTTCGGCTGCCGAGGCTGGCTTCGCACTTCTTGTGGAGCTTCGGCTGGAGTCGCCTGTGGCTGGGTGGCGACTGGAGCTTCTGCCGGAGCAGGCGTCGCAGCAACCGGTTGCTTGGCCGCTTGCTTTTCAAAGTGCTGGAACAACACTGAACTTTGCCGCTGCGTTAAAAGGCCACATTCGACGACCAACTTATGAATCGAAGGGCAGCTCATCTGCTGCAAGTGCAACATTCGATCGGCATCTGCACAATCAATCAAATCCTCGTCCAACGCGACCTGAATGAATGACTGTGTCTGACTCGACCCTTGAATATCCAAAACTTTGGACACCTGCTTCATGGTCAACATATTCTGGCGAATCGCAATCGTCGCCAACGACATGGTCGCTTCCTGTTGAATTTTGACCAATCCACAAAACTGCTCTGGGCTCACAATGCGTTGCTCGACCAGATAAATACCGTACTTAAGACTCATAACGCTGACCATTTTGTTAGGGCAACTTCAACTTTGAAAACATTAGTCTCAGTTTCGGCATCCCAACGACGTACATGGAGTCCCTTTGATCTTGCGGTTTCATTCGTAAAAATTCGGACAATCGCCACGCCAACGTTTTGCCCATGTTGATTAATCGAAACAACTGTCAGAGAGCTGATGAAGAATCGAAACACGGGTTCGCGTCTAGTTATCACAATTGAGACCAAAGCTAACGACTGGAGCGGCGATTCAGATTGGAATCTAACGAACGAATTGATTGGGGTCGGCTGCAAAACGTTTGGCAATCAATTTGCATAGGAATACTGGTCAGTCGTAACCGGATAGTGACCTACCTTTGCGAAAGTCATAACGAAGCCATGTCTACGGATGGGGCTCCGATTTCTAAAAGATCTGGTTAAATTTGATTGAGGATTTGAGATGTCTCGCACGAAACGCAAACAAAACTACGTTGATTCGCATGTACAAGGTGCTTTGCTACGCCGAATCTGCACCCATTGGGTCATCTTCTTCGTGATCAATGGCGTTGCCATTATCGCTCTTCAAGCTCTGCTTGGTGATCCCGCTAAGACGATCGCTGAGCGAATTCAGTTCGAAACCAAAGAGTTCATGTTCATGGCCATGGTCATGGTTTCTTTGTTTCCAGCTTTCATGTTGGACACCATTCGTTTTTCGAACCGCTTTGTTGGCCCGATTGCTCGACTGCGACGTTACCTTCGAGAGCTAAAAACTGGCAAGACGGAACACTGCTCGTTCCGTGACAACGATTTCTGGAACGACATGGCATCTGAATTCAACGGCGTTGCCGACTTGGTCGCGTCGCAAAAAGCTGAGATCGAACAACTCAAAGGCCAGCTTCGCGATTCGGGCGTTGAAGTTTAGTCCGTCCGAGGGCACTGATTCGAGATACGCCTTTGATCGGGCGTTTGAAATTTTTGAGCAAAATCAAAAACAACCAAGATAGAAATTATGACATCAACAACTAAACGCACTTTGAAACGGCAACGCTGCCGCCGCGGCGCTGCAACTGTCGAACTTGCCGTGTGTCTCCCGGTAATCCTGATCATCGCGTTCGGATCCATCGAAGGAGCCAACATGATTTTCCTTCGCCAAGCACTCGTTCAGTCGGCTTACGAAACAGTGAAAGAAGCCGTTAAGACCAATGGCAGTGCCGCTGGTGGATTGACACGTGGACAAGCAGTCCTGTCGTTTCGCGACATTAACGGCGAATCCATCTCGTTCTCAACTGTCTCCAGCCCCGGACCATCTGAAACATTGAACCCGGCAACGGCTGATGAAGTTGACGGCTTGCCGCCAGGATCACTTGTCGTCGTAACCGTAACTGCTCCAAGTGACGCTATGAGCATCATCCCGTTTGGCCCGTTCCAAGGCCGTACACTTTCGGTTCGCTCGACAATGACCAAAGAATAAGCGTTTTCCCGTAGTAGCCCACAGCCGACTCTCACAGGTACACTCCATTATGAAAAACCGATCCGAAATGCTCCGCTTCGCTTCACGCCACGGAGCCATGCTTCCACTCGTCGCCGTCTGCATGGTCATTTTGATTGTCTGTGCCGTGTTTAGCATCGACATCGCTTACATGCACATGGTAAGAGCCGAACTTCGAACTGCCACCGACGCTGCCGCTCGAGCGGGCGCCGAAACGCTGGCTCGAACTCAAGACGATGATCTTGCGATTGACGCTGCCTTGGCAGTCGCCCAACGCAATTTGGTATCGGGTGATGGACTTATTCTCGATCGCGGGCAAGTCATCATTGGTGGAGTCACACCGAACGCTGACGGCAAGCTCTTATTCGATCCGGACGCCACATCACTGACTTCCGTCCGCGTCACTGGCTTGCGTACCAATGCATCTCCCCAACGCGCCGTCCCTCTTTTGCTTGGGCCGCTTTTGGGAAAAACAACGTTTCAACCTCAGCAAGTTGCGACCGCTTCTGCTTCGGTTCGAGATATCGCTTTAGTACTTGATCGTTCAGGTTCAATGAGATCACGCGACGCGGGGGGTGGACTGACGCGAAATGAAGCGTTGATTAACGCGGTGACATCATTCATCAATCAAGTTGAAGCCTCAAACCCCAACTCAAACATCTCGCTTACGACTTACTCAACAAATTCGTCACGAGATTTAGCACTCACTAACAACATGGCGTCGGTTCGCGCCGAAGTCAGTCGCTTACCTGCCAGCGGACTGACGAACATTTTCCAAGGCCTTCGACAGGGAAGCGACTCTCTTGACCAAGATTCTCTCAGACGAGTTAACGCTGATCGAACGATCGTCGTGATGACTGACGGAAACTTTAATCGTGGCGGTACACCCATTCCATCAGCCAATGTAGCTGCCGGACGGGGGCACACGATTCACACCGTCACATTTAGCGCTGGAGCCAATCAAGCCATCATGCAAGATGTCGCAAGAATTGGTGGTGGCCTGCATTTCCACGCAGACGACGCGGACGACCTAGAAGAAGCTTTCCGAGAAATTGCCAGAACTTTGTCTGTCCTGCTTGTCGAATAGCAGATGAGAATTTTCTTAGACAAGAAGCACCACAATCCCAACAAAAGACAGATTTGGATATTGAGATGATGAAAAGACAACGTAGTCGTAAAGCAAGCAACCAACGAAAAGGCGCGGCAGCAGTAGAATTGGCCGTCACGTTTCCTATTCTGATGTTGGTTCTGTTTGCATTATTCGAGTTGACTCGCGCCAACATGATGATTCATACGGCCGAAGCCGCAGCCTATGAATGTGCTCGACTGTGCATCGTCCCCGGAGCCAATGCCGACGATGGCCGCACAGCCGCACGTCAAGTTTTGCAAACATCAGGCGTTGGAACATCGACAATTCAAATCACTCCAGCCGATTTGACAGCCGATACGGAAACTGTATCGGTTACCGTCTCGGTTCGATTCGGTGACAATTCGATCTTCACGCCCTCTTTTCTATCGGGCGCACCGTTTGTAAAAACGTGTGAACTCGAACGAGAGAAACTCTAAGAACCCCTGGTTGACGATTTACCGATCGAACCAAAATTACAATTAAAAAAGCGTGCAGGTCAGGCAGACCGGCACGCTTCTTTTTTGTTTAAACTGAGACCCAACGCATCAAGATGGCTTCGCGTTTTCTGTTTGCGACTTCATGTTGACGTGCATGGGTGGCACTGCACCGTCGACGGAATCCGACTTGCCAATCACGACGATACCAGACTCGGTCACCGCAAACCCACGTGCCCGATCGGCGTCATGATCGAATCCAATTTCGACTCCCGCCGGAATTTTCACATTCTTATCGACGATCGCTCGACGTATTTTCGCGTGACGACCGACTTCTACACGATCAAACAGAATCGAATCGGATACTTGCGCGTAGCTGTTGATTCTAACTTCCCGCCCTACGATGCAACGTTCGACTCGGCCGCCGGAGACAATTGAACCAGGACAAACAATACTGTCAGTCGCGCTACCAACGCGATCCCCTTCGGCTTCGCTACCGAAGACAAATTTCGGAGGTGGGAAACCGCCTTGGTGAGAACGAATCGGCCAGTCACGATCATACATATTCAACATCGGCTCGACTCGAATCAGATCCATGTTGGCTTCGTAATAAGCATCGATCGTTCCAACATCTCGCCAGTAGGCTTGCCCGTTAACGTTCTTTTTATTTTCGTCGCTGAATGGAAATGCAAACACTCGTGAGTCCTCGATGATCGAGGGGATGATGTTCTTACCGAAATCATGAGAACTGTTGGGAGTATTGGCATCCTTCAGCAACTGCTCAAACAGGAACCTGGTGGTGAAAACGTAGACCCCCATACTTGCCAACGCTTGCTGCTCATTGCCGGGGATAGTCTTTGGCTGATCCGGTTTTTCTTCAAAACCAACCAATCGATTCTCTTCGTTGACTTCCATGACACCAAATTGCTTCGCCGCCTCAGGCGAGACCGGCAAGGCTGCAACCGTCAAATCAGCATTCATCTCTTTGTGAAAATCGACCATGCGACCATAGTTCATCTTGTAGATGTGATCGCCGGCAAGAATCAGAACATAATCAGGTCGCTCTTTTTCCAATGTGTAGATATTTTGGTAGACCGCATCAGCCGTCCCTTGGTACCAATGCTCGTCGATCCGTTGTTGGGGCGGCACTACATTTACAAATTCACCAAGCTCGCTGCAAAAGTACTTTCGCCAACCGTTGTTAATATGTCGATCAAGACTGATCGCTTTGTATTGCGTCAACAGGAGCATCTTTCTCAGCCCGCTATTCAAGCAGTTCGACAATGCGAAATCAACGATTCGATAGTCGCCACCAAAAGGAACCGCTGGCTTCGCACGGTCTCTCGTTAATGGCTCCAGCCGCGAACCCTTGCCCCCCGCCAATATCACTGCCATTACATTTTTCACAGTCTGAGGGCTCCATTCATTCGGAATCTTGTTGTTTCGTGCGACCTTGCCAAACGATCCTAAATCATTCAGGCTATTCAATGCAATCTGAGTTCTCCAAACAACTTACCTCCCTCGCCTTGCTTTTACTCTTTGGGTTGCCAAAGCCCCCTTTAACGACGCGAAACGCCACCAGATACTTGATCTTCAATAGCTTCAAGACCATTTGCCTTTGGCCAATTCAAAAACAATTCTAAGCACCGGCCCAATATGTCCAAGAAAAACATGCGATCGCCTGCCGCTGCAATTCTCGAAAATCAAACGAAAGCATCAGAGGGAATGTTTCAGCCGGTTTCGTTTGTTATTCCAGCTCACAATGAGCAAAACTTCTTACCAAAAACTCTGCAAACGCTAACCGAGTCCATTGCCGTTTTAAAGTTGGATCACGAAATCATCGTCGTCAACGATGCTTCGACGGACGAAACACGTCGCATTGCGGAAGACTGGGGTGCGACCGTCGTTGACGTCGAGCTTCGAAATATTGGAGCTGTTAGAAACGCCGGGGCTCAAGTCGCACGACACCCATGGCTATTTTTCATTGACGCGGACACTCAAGTTCCAGTCGATACGTTGCGGGGTGGATTAGAAGCGTTGGCCGGTGGAGCCGTCGGAGGAGGGGCCAGAGTTGGTTTGTCCGACGAACAACGAATCCCTTTTCTTAAGTATTTGATGTACCTGTTAATGGTGCTTGTCTGGCAGATCATTGGAGGCTGGGCCGCTGGATGCTTTATGTTTTGTCGCAAAGACCTGTTCTTGAAATTTGGCGGATTCGACGAGAAGTTCTTCGCAGCGGAGGAGCTCTTCTTTAGTCGGAGCCTGAAACAGAAAGGCCAATTTCGAATCGTGAAACATCCAGTGATCACATCGGCACGCAAGCTTCACACCTATTCGGTCTGGCAATTGATGCGATTTCTTGCGCTGCCGTTGAGCTGTTTTTGGGCTCCGCTCCAATCGAAGAAGGGGCTCGAAATTCTTTATGAGGATCGCCGGTAATTACCAGCGTAAATTGGATCCCCTCCAAAAAATGATTCCGATTACCCCTCTACTCCGAAAAGTAACCGATCAAACGCGATCCCTCCAAGTGACCACTGATGGCACATTCAAAAAAATCTGCGCAACCGTAAACGTTCAATTGTCTTTTTAGCCGTCATATATCACTTAAACAGCCCTGAACGGTAATTTCACGTTGATATGATTGAGACGGCGGGAATGCGACGAATGGACAAAAATGGTAAATGGTCTAAACTGGGCTGGGGAAGAGTAATGCCTTCCTGCTCAGAAAATCGCGCCGCACTGTTATTTAGCCTCGATGTTTATGTTTTCTTTCCGAGCCAAATCCTCATTACTGAGCTTGCTTGCCCTAGTGGCATTCCAATTCTCAGGTTTTGCGTCCGCTGACGAAATTGTCATCGGCGATAATGTTGACACGTGCATTAGCCTTGGTGGATTCCAGTGCTCGTCTTGCCCCCACCAACTCAATCGTGGTGTTGGACTGTTCAATCCTGGTAATTCAGGCCAAGTATCGGCTGGCGAACTATGGCAGTACTTTAGCGACCAAGGAATTAACACACTTGATCGCTTGACGCTTTGCCTTGATATCGAACAAATGGAGAACAGTGAGAACTTCGGATTGAATTCGATTGAATTCAAAATCGAAGACCCTCTCTTGGATGGTTCGCTCCTGACACACGTCAGCTTGGGCGACAACACGTTGATCGTGCCAGCGACTGAAACGTCAGAGTTCAAACCGGAAGCCAAACTTGAAATTATTCTTGGCTACGATTTCATGGAGCGATTCTCTGCAGCCAGCAACGAAAAAATCCAACTCGATTTTTCTTCGAACACGGGACTCGCGTCAAACGCTCAATTCTCGATCGGAGCAAGCGAGTATGTATTCTCTCGTTTCAATTTGCTAATGCTTGTTGGATTTGCCGTTTTTTGGGCAATCGTCTTCTTCGTGCTCAATCGAGTCACGAAACCGCTTGAGGAAGAGGCTCTTGAAGTCGCCGCATCTGCCCAAGTTCTTTCGACGCCGCAGAAGAATGCCGCTTCCAAACGTGCTCTCTCAGCGTAGCTTCACCTTGAGCACGAAATATCAGGCTGGCACCGAAAGCAGGCAACACAGCTTCCGTCCTCAATCAGCGATTGAACGAGCGCTGCCTTCTTGCTTCGTACATCATCAACGAAGCCGTGACCGACACGTTTAAACTGTCGGCAATTCCAAGCATTGGGAGTTTGACAAACTTCCAATCGCCGCGGTCTCGCCATTGACGACTTAGCCCGTTGGCCTCATTTCCAAAAACAAAAGCGCACCGACCGGATAAATCCGTTTCATAAAGACTGTGTTTGGCTTCCGGCGTCGCCACGTAGACATCAAATTTGTTATCGCGAAGCCACGTTTGTATTTCCGACGAACTTCCAACAGCGATAGGAACTGAGAACACGGAAGCCATGCTGGCTCGAATTGCATTGGGGTGAAATGCATCCGTTTGCGGATCAGCCAGCAAAATCGCGTCCGCGCCACAACCATCGGCGCTGCGAGCGATCGCGCCCACGTTTCCCGGTTTCTCAAGCGACTCGATGACGATAACCAACTGCATTTTGTCTTTTTCAAACCGCTCAAGTGAAGTATTGGGGCGATCAGCAATTCCGATCAGTCCATCGACTCGATCACCATAGGCCAGCTTGGCGAACAGCTCCGAATCCAGTTCAAAACATTGGACTTCGCCGCTTTCGATGCTCGACGTCATTGCCTGAACAAAATTGACCACTTGCGGTTGGTCAGCATGATCGCCACCGATCATGATCTCTGAGAAACGGACTCCGGCATCCAAGGCTCGCGAAACTTCCCGCGAGCCAAACACGATGATCCTATTTTGTTTCTGCCGTCCTCGCGACGTATGCAGGCGAAGCGCCAATTTGAAACGCGGATTCTGAAGGCTCGATATCTTTTCCATGATGCTCATCTGAACCCCTGGCGAGTCCAGTAACCCTTGCCTATTCTTCGTTACGACAAAAACGAAAACAACTGCCCGACTCCAGTGCTTTGCCTTCCGCTGCTTCCAAGCGAAGCCAAAACGCTTCACTCTTTCCACTTCCGACTCGAATGCAATTAGAAACTAATCGTTTCAGTTCGTTTGGATCAAACCCAACGGTGTGGCACGACAATAAAAACATAGTCAAACTTGATTGACTGATGGACGCCAATTCTCGCAGCAACTCAGAAATATCATCTTCGAATTTCCATGTTTCTTTTTTGGGGCCACGTCCAAACGAAGGTGGATCGGCGACAATGATGTCGTACTTGGACCCTCGCTTTGCCTCTCGCTTTACAAACTTCAGTGCATCCTCAACGATCCACCGAATTGGCATTTCTTCCATGTTCGAAGCCGCCGCGTTCTCACGCGCCCATTTCATCACGTTGGCAGCAGAATCCACATGAACGACATGGGCTCCACGGCTCGCTAACGACATCGTCGTTCCGCCAGTATAGCCAAAAAGGTTTAGCGCCCTCATGCCCTCCAGATCGTGCGGGCACTTTTCAATCCACTCCCAGTTCGCGGCCTGTTCCGGAAACACGCCAACCTGCCCGGCAGGAGTTTGCCGAAGCAAGAACCGCTTGTCCCCGTGCTTCACCGCCCAGTCGCCAGGCGAACTCCCACTCCACTTGCCGCGGTCTTGATTTCGACGAAACCGAACATCACTCTGCCAGTTGACTTCATAGGACTGACGTGTCGCCAAATCAACTGAGGGAGTTTGTCTTCGAACCGTTGTTCCATTAAACGTTTCGAGTTTCTCGCCACTGCCGAAATCAAGCAGTTCATATTGATCTGATTTAAACATCCGAAGTGCCGCTGATTAAGTGCCGCTGATTAATACCAGATCCAAAGACTGGGAAGAGTTTGCTGCAGCCGAAAAACACCTTCGTCGGTAACCTGCGTCTTTCGCAGAACCAAGCAGTGTAAATTTTGAAGCGTGTAAAGCGTCCGCAAACCATTGTCGGTTACTGGCGTGTTTTGCAAATCAAGAACTTCGCATTTTTCAATGTCTTCGAGGTCAAGGATCTTTTCATCCGTTACGCCCTCGCCCCGACAATCAATAATCTTGCGGCCCTGAAATCGTTGGTCATAATTCTGCCATTTCATTTTTCGAGCCATGATCAACACAAGCAACCAAACTGGTTTTTGAAACCAAGCGAGTGTGGCCCGCGGATTATTGGCCAGTTGGTGGCCTTTGACAACGAATGCCACATAGGTCGCACCAAGAAGCACTAACAGAAGCACCAGCAGCCCACCGAATACGCCGCCGATCGCGAATATTGAAACCAAAACTAAAAAGAGCAGCACGAATGCCGCCGAAGCGTGCGCGCCATACTCCATGACGCGCATCGGCATTCCTTCGGTCATCGTTTCACAAAACCATTTTTGAAACCCTGCTAACCCAACTTTGATCTCGTCCAACGGCTTACTGGCGAATTCGAATTTCTGTTTTACATGACCACACTTGGTGCATCGCTCAGTCTTGTCGACAAGACTCCCGCACTTCTCGCAACGTTTTCGTTCGTCCTTAGGAAGGGCTCTGGGAGCGGATTGAGAATCTTCGAATAACATTCCCCCCAAGTCCGACTTGGGCCGTTTCAAAGGCTCCGACAAACGCATTTCACCGTCAGATGGAGCGGCGGCTTTCTTGCGTTTCTGAGCCCCACGACCAGCGGTTTTGCCCGGACGCTCAGTTGAAGATCGTTTTCGATTCTTGTTGTCAGTTGAACCGGCGCGCTTTTTGGCGTTCGGCTTGGACGGTTTCCGATTGGAAACGAGTGGCACTTCAAGTTCTTGATTGCACTTCGGACAAGTAACCATCTCGCCCAACTTTTCCTCCGGAACGATTAGCTTATGCCCACATTCGACATAGCGTCCCTTACCGGGATCGAAGCCAGAAAAATTACTGCATTCAAATTCGATCATCATTGTTTGAGCACCACGCGACTTTCCTAATCAATTCTCTAACTTCGTCCTTGACCACACTCTCAGCAAGAAAACCCCGAGCAAGAAAACGTAAAGCAATACAAATGTTCGGCGCGGATGATTTTTCTTACGCCACTTGCCGTCGCTGGGAAGGCTTGGGCACCAGGCTTATAACCTTGTCCAAGTGCACGCGGTTCATTTGAACAATCGCTTCATTGTAATAAAAGAAAAAAGACGCGCCCAATTTGAACGCGTCCCGGAGCAATTTTTTAATCAATTCAGACGGGCGCGAACAGGGCGCGATTTAGCTTGAATCGAAGCCGAAGAACTACCATCGCTCAGCGACTACGGATTGGGGGCTCGATTGCCAGCCATTGTCGCCGCCACGATTTGTGCCGAAAAATTCACTTTCGTCGTCGAGTCACTATCGGCTTTCGTGACGATTGTCACTTCGTCTTCGATTTTCCCAAGGCGTGATGTATCGAGCGTGTAGTTGACGATATGCAGTGTCTTTTTGCCCGCCGAAGACTCAAAACGGATCGCTGGGTTGTTGGCAACAATACGCTCAATTTCAAATGGGCTTTCACCACGAATGATCCATTTCTTTCTCAGCTTCTGCCCCTGACTGATGACACCCAACTTGATCGGAGCGGCTTCCAAAGTAGGATTCACTTGCCCGGTCACGCGGATCGGCATTCCCGTGGTCTTGGCGTCGTTGGTCACAATTGTCAGGAACTCACTAAGATGCCCGGCCGGCTGAGACGAATCGAGTTTGACAATCAATTCATAGTTGATTCGCCCCGTCTGCAAATCTCGCCGAGTCTCTCGGGATTCGACCGTCAGGTGTGGGCTGGAAGACTTGATGTCGGTGATTTCCCAATCCGGTTTTCCTGCGTAGCTAACTCGGACGGCCTGACTGGATTCCGCCGTCATCGAAACGTTCTTGAATGCGACTTCGCCGGGATTGAACACGACGTCTTTGCGAATCTTTCCACGCACTGCAAATTGGAGTTCACCGTACTCGACCGTCTGCCCCATTTTCTGAACGGCAACTGTGAGCGTCGCTCCTCGCTTTCCCTGAAATTTTCGCGTCTCCAAGACCGCTTTGACACGTCCCATTTCTCCCGGCTCAACTTCGGAGGTCAAGACAGAAGGCTTCGTGCAACCGCAGCTTGTGCGTACCGACATAAGCAACAGTTTCGATTCCGTTGTGTTCTCGAATTCGAAAACATGCTCTTGATGGGACGCCGTGGCTACGACTCCAAAATCGAATTCGCGTTCCTTTACCAATGATTGGTGCCAGGGTATCGCAATCCGCCCGTTTGTCAGATTGTGATAGTTCACACTGCGATAGTTCGAATTACGATCGCTCAAACTACGATTACTCAAACTACGATAGGGAACAGATTGATTGGAATTTCCGGAATTGTATCCGGGCGAATAGTGCTGCTGGATCGAGCCATAATTCTGTTGAGCAACGGCTGTAGAAGTTCCCAATGCAAACATTATCCCAACAAGAAAAACCAAACCTACTCTTGATACGTACATCTCTTTTGATCCTCCGCAGTTTCCAAATTGCCAATCGAACCAGTTGTTTGTGCTGATTCCGTAAGTCTTGTTGATTCCGGAAATTGCTTGGCCAATCCGCAGTATTCGAAATCAATATCCAAATGGCTTGAGGGTCAACAGCCATTCCGATTGCAGTAACGACTGGTACTGTACGGCGGAAAGCAAGCTTTGTCTAAGACGTTTCAGCTTCCTTGTAAATGAATTCGATAATCGCCGTCGGTAGTACTAGACGCGCCAAGAATTCAATTTGGTGGAACCTTTTCGGTTGAATTCAAGCGAACGGTTAGGTAGCGCAAAATTCAAAGAACCAAGGGTCGTGTCTCCAGCAAATGAGTGGCTGGCACGCATCAGAAAGACGCGGATGCGAAAGAAAATGAGGCGAAAGAAAATGAGGCGAAATTACCCGACAAGGATTCGAACCTTGAATGACGGTACCAAAAACCGTAGTGTTACCATTACACCATCGGGCAATGTTTGCCTCAGGCTGAATTTTTACCAAAAAGCGTCGATGAGCAAAATAGGGGTTTAGGAAATCTGCGGCAAAAATGCCCCATAATTTTCACCGGCCCTCTTTTTCTCAAAATTACATCGAAAGACCAACTATTGGAGCGTCGAGGTTCGTCTTGGGTTCGGAACATTCCTGCGACGTAGACCGCGCCTGTTCAGCTCTACAGCTTGGATTCTTGGTAACAGCTTGGATTTTTGGATTGTTTGTTGCGAATGAGGCTACGACACCGCCGGCCGTCTACACTTCGGGAACCCGTCGTTTCGTCCACTACCCCGACATTGAGTCGGCAAAATGCGTTAGCTGCCGCCACTGCTCAATTTCGTGAACCATTGTGCAGCTTTCACGCACGTCACTGGCTTAATCGGTCGCCCAGTCGTTTGGTCGTCCAGAGTTTGTCACCCACCAGTGCCCCATCGAAGCGCCGCTACTCGCTGGGCTTAACGACATCTTGCTTAACGACTGCGAAACGCAAGTTGCTCCAACTCCATTGCAACATCAACGCCAACGACACTGACATTCCTTGGAACGCTCAACGTTACCGGTGCGAAATTCAGGATCCCTGTAATCCCGGCCGCCAAGATCGCTTCCAACGCAGCATCGGCAGCGGCGGCTGGAACAGCCAAAATCGCCAAGCGGATGTCTTCTCGTTCGGCAACCGTGTGCAAATTTTCTAACTGCTGAACCGTCAGGCCTTCGAAAGTTTGCCCAACAATTTTGGCGTTGATATCGAACGCAGCCACAACGCTGAATCCCTGTTTGTCAAAACCGCGATAACCTAACAACGCTTGCCCCAAATTACCGCAGCCGATCAGCGCGACCGGCCACTGCCGGTCAGTCCCCAAAATCCTCCGAATCTCAACGACCAACTCTTCGCAACGATAACCAACACCCGGGTATCCGAACTGACCGAAATAAGCGAAGTCTTTTCGAACCTGGGCATCCGTCACGCCCAGCCGACCGCCAAGCTTCGTCGAACTGATCGTTTTCTTGCCCGCTCTTTGAAGCTGCTGCAATTCGCGCAGATAGAGACTAAGCCGGTTCACGACCGCCTTGGGCACATTTGAATCTGAAGTTGTCGGCTTAATAGGTTTCAAATTGCAATTCTACGATTGGGTGTTTCAGGAATTCCAAGCTTTCCGGTGTAAGTCTCTCAAAACCCGCAGCGACCTGACAAGTCGCCAGATAGCCGCTGCTTCGTTTACCTTGGATCTCTCAATTCATCTTACCCATTTTCTCGCCTAAATTCTCTCGACATCAACTGCAGCCCGCCAACGCTCGCTTTATTTCTCCGGGCCTGTCCGGCCAGGCATTCTTTAACTACCAGATTCCCGACTTTTTGCCGGCACTCGACCTTTTTGCCGGCAATCGACCTTTCTGCCGGCAATCGATCTAGTTGCCCCATGAATCTCACGATTTCGAAGCAAGAAGGGGGAGGATAGACATTTGGTGGTTGGACAGTCAATTGGCTTCTCGAGAGTTTGGTAAAAACCGGAAACACTTGCCCCAAACTGCAAATCGAACCCTTTTATCTTTCTACCACTGTTTGGCCAATCGCTGCACTCAGCAAGTTGATTCAACTCCCAGTAACCGGCAACTTCTTGTCACTTGAAAGGATCGTATGCCAGTCAGAGGCACAGTTTTTCTAATAGTCAAAGCTTCTAACACACAATCCGATTGCATGCTTTCATGGCAAATTCCAGAATATCCGCTACGACCGTTAAACCCCCACCATCTTTTCGGCGTTTCTTATTCAAACTCACTTAACCACTTACCCCCAACGCCCCAGTCGTCCGATTCTCACTCAAGCAGGAGGACTCTCTTTGCAAGTAGGCCAGGATGGCCCGTGCATCCTCAGCAAAATTGATGAACTGAAGTGGTTAAACGGAAGTTCAAGTTTGTCGAGAAGAGAGTTGGCATGGTGAATTTATTTTGCCAGACCAGATGCCGCCTCCAAGTTTAGAAACGTCAGTTTTTGGAGAAGTTACGATGAAATTGGTTAGAAGTCTGCTGACCTCCGCTGCTTTTGCAGCCGCCGTCATGTCAGCCAGCTTCAGCTGGGCTCAATGTTGTGGTGGTGCAAGCTACGACACAATTGGTGCAGCTGCCCCAGCAGCCGGTAACGGTTGCGGTTGTGGTTACACGGTTATGAAAACCGTACAACGTACTGTCAATGAGCAACAACAGGTTACTCGTTACCGAACAGTTTACGAAAACGTATCTGAGCAAGTTCAAGTTCCTGTAACTCGAACTGTTCGCGACACACAGTACCGAACTGAGAACTACACAGTTCAGCGACCTGTTCGCGAAACATCGTACAAGACAGTTAACTACACAGTTAAGCGTCCTGTAAAAGAAACTAAGCAACGAACAATCAACTACACAGTTCGTCGCGCAGTTAAAGAGAATCACACGAAGCAAGTTACGACGAACGTTCGTCGAGTCGTCAAAGAGAACAAGCAACGAACTGTTACTTACAACGTTCGTCGTCCTGTTACTGAGACAACAATGAAGACTGTTTACAGCACAGTTCGCGTTCCTTACACAGAAACAAAGACTGTCAACGTACGTGGCGGACACTTCGAAACTGTTTCGAGCGTTGTTCCTGGCCGATCTTACACAAAGCGAGTTCGCACACCAGGTTCATGGTCTTGCGATCCTTGCTCAGGATGCCGTAAGTTCACTCCTGGTTGCGTAAGCAAAGTTTGCTGCAAGCGGCCAGATCGTACAGTTTGCAAGAAAGTTTGGGTTCCATCATGCGAAACTAAGCAAGTTTGCGTAACTAAGTACCGTTGCGAGAAGGTTGCTAAGCAAGTTCCTTGCACAACAACACGAATGGTTTGTGAGCCACGCACTAAAGTTGTCAACTACTGCACATCTCGCGTTGTATGTGAGCCGCAGACACGTACTGTCAACTACTGCACAACACGAATGGTTTGTGAGCCTAAAACTCGCGTTGAGAACTACTGCGTAACTCGCTGGGTTTGCGAAACTAAGACTAAGCAAGTTCCTGTTTGCACAACACGCATGGTTAGCGAAACTAAGACTCGCCAGGTTCCTTTCACAACTTGTCGTCAAGTTACTGAAATGAAGACTGTTACTAAGTGCCGTAAAGTTGCTAAGCAAGTTCCTTACACAACAACTGTTTGCGTTCCACGCACAGTTGAAGTTCAGGTTCCTGTTACTGTCAACGCTGCTCCTGCAGTTGCTTACGACGCATGTGGCGGAAACGGTATCGCTGCTGGTGGTTGCGGTTCAGCTGGTGGATGTGGCGCTGCTGCAGACATGGGCGGAATGGGCATCATGGCTGGCGGTTGCGGTTCAAGCAACTCTTGTGGCGGATGCGACAACGGTTGCGGTGGACGCAAGTTGTTCAACGGTCAAGTTCGCGGTCGTCTTCGTGGAATGATTTCACGAGTTCGCGGATTGTTCGCTGGTTGCGGATGCAACAGCGGATGCAACACAGGTTGTGACGCTGCTCCAGCTTGTGGTTGCAACTAAGCCAAGCGTTTAACGTTTGACTTTCTAAACCAGGAAGCAATTCTGGTCTGAAGATTAGGCGGCTCGATCAAACGATCGGGCCGCTTTTTTTATGCGCCGAATGAATGCCCGAAATCGAGGAACGAACGTCACTTTTTTGGGATTGAAGTAAACCAAGCCTCGCCTCAGAACGATGGCTTCCTCATGACTTGCCGAAGCTCATAGACAATCTCAAGCTTCCTATCCCTTTGGAAATCGAATTCCAAGATTCACTGTTCGACATTGGTGATGATCTCGCAATTGGGAAGCGCCACTCTAAGAGCTTCAATTTTTTCGATTGTGGCCTCCGGGCAATTGAAGATATAAATCTTCTCGAGCTGTTTTGCTGATTCAAGATGGCCCAGCCAGTCTTCGCCAGAGACAGCCCGGTTGAGCTGCAGAAATTTAAGACTGGGCATATTGCTGATAAACTTCAAATCCGAAATCTTGCCAGAATTTGGTTTCGACAAGCAGAGGCTTTTTAGCGAATCCAATGACTCAAGCATTGCAGCTTCTTGATTGCCTATCGCGTCGTGAAGAGTTAATGATGTTAATCGGCCAGTATTTTCCGACTCGCAAAATGCCCTCCACTGCTCAAGCCCCCATGACTTCATTCCATCAACACTCAGGTGTCTTACACTCTTCTGATTCCAATTGACGAACGCTTCCAATCCGTTCTTAACACCTACCAGCGCCAAGTTTTCCAAAGACTCAATCTTGCCAAGACTTTTCAATGGCATGTCGTAACGTGTGCGATTGTCGCCAATGATTAGCGACTTTGCGTGGGTCGCGTTCATCGCCTCGGCCAAGTCCTTAAACGAATTTTCAGACCACCGGCCTAGCAGCCAAAAGCTATCTAGATTTTCACAATAGTGAATCGCTGATTTAACACTTTCGAGTTGGCCACTGGTAAGCTGAACGTTTCCAACTTCTCTATCGCGAAACATACTCAAGTCATTATTGGTAACGCGATCAATCCATGGAGCAACCGGCAAACGTTCGATTGATTGCAACTTGTATTCTCCTGTTTCCATAAACCGCTGCATCGACATGTAGCCAAATTGATTCCCGAATTGCACGCCGGTATCGGAAAACTTCTGAGTCGCAGTTCGGGCGCGAATTTCTTGATTGACAGGGATCATGACGAATCCCAAAAACACGCCAATCAAAGTCAACGCGATCATCATCGAAGAAAGCCGGAAATTGCGACCGGCAATCACCAACCCGGCCAGCAATAATGGCGAAAGGATAATTGCCACGACGAGAATCTGAGTGCCCCAATCAATCGCTCCCAACCAACCCATTCGCTTTAGAAAGTAAGTCAGGAAGACTTCAAAAACACACACCAATACCAAAAGCGAAACACGGAACCAGCGCTGCCTCAAAAGCGAGACAAATTTCCATTTGCGAGGTATCAAAGAGTCGGCTGACGCTGAACCGCTGGGCAAGTCGGCGACACCCTGCCGAGTTGGATTCGTAGAAGAGTTCATGCCAAAATCTTAAAGCCTACTTTTAGATTTGCAACAAAATTCTGCGTCTAACATCACACCACGCTAGTTACCAAATTCTCCCAAGCATCAATCAGCAAGTTCGAAGCGTAATCGACTTCTTCTTCCGAAGTGTACCAACCGACGCTCAGCCGAACCGTTCCGAGCATATCCTCTTGCGAGCAGCCCATCGCCGATAACGTCGCCGAAGTAACCGATCCATCACTGTGACAAGCAGAACCTGTCGATGCGCAAAGTTCAGGAATTCGCCGCAACACTTCCTGCCCGCTGACTCGAGGAAAGACAACGCTCAATGTGTTCGGCAACCGCTTGATACTGTCGCCATTGACTTTCAAACCGGGAATCGCATTCTTCAGTTGATCGTTCAATCGGTTTCGCAACTTTGTCATCTGCTCCGACGAATCGTCAAGACACTTGTGCGCCAAAGTTGCAGCCTGCCCCAACCCAACAATGTAAGGTGTATTTTCAGTTCCTGCGCGTATTCCATTTTCATGTCCGGCTCCATGCAGTAGCGGCTCCAGACCAATTCCTTCGCGAACGAACAACACGCCAATGCCTTTGGGGCCGTAAAACTTGTGACCACAAATCGTCAACATATCGACATCGAGTTCGTCAACAAACGTCGGGATCTTCCCTGCCGACTGCGATGCATCCGTATGCACCAAGACATTGCGTCCATGACAGATTTCTGCGATCTGGCGAATCGGCTGGATTGTGCCGACTTCGTTATTGGCGTGCATGATGCTTACCAATCGCGTATTGGGTTGCAACGCGGCTTCGACGGCTGACGGTCGAACAAAGCCATTTTCGTCACAGCCGACCACGGTCACTTCATAGCCCATTCGCTTGAGAAAATCCGCCGGCTGAGAAACCGCTGGATGTTCGATCGCCGACACGACCAGATGACCGCCACGTTCGGGCGTGCCCCGCAGCATCACACCTTTGATTGCCAAATTATTGCTTTCCGTTCCGCCACCGGTGAAAACTGTTTCGTCACGATCACAGCCCAGCAAGCCGGCAATTTTGACGCGTGAATCCTCGATCGCTTCTTTGGCCGCCCGCCCTAATGAGTGAGCACTCGACGGATTTCCATAGTGACCGTTTAAGAACGGAGTCATTGCTTCTACGACACTTGGAGCGATAGGAGTGGTCGCGTTGTAATCGAGATAAATTTGCCGCACATCAGCCTCTGAGAATTGGAATTTATGTTTCTTTGTTTCGCGAAAGCATTGAGCTTCAGTTTATCCGAATCTGCCGAAATTTTCCTAGAGCGTCATTTTTTGCGGATCCAGCTCGTCCGGTTGTTAAACAAATCAGACAATTGTTCTACACTACGAAACTTCGCCGCCCTCTAGTTGGGGAATCTAAGCAATTCGAATTCGACCTTATTGAATTCAACCTCCGTCCAACCTGTCTGGATTGAAGCCGCCACGAAAGCCAAACCTTGTACCTCTTGGAACTAAGACAACTTGCTCGGCTGGCGTTTCCTCTCGTACTCGCCCAGTTGGCACAGAACACGATGTCTTTCGTCGACACGCTGATGGTCGGGCGATTGGGCAACGACGCACTCGCCGGAATCGCGATTGGTAGCACTGTCTTTCACTTCGTGTTGGTCATGCTTGGCGGAGTCCTTTATGGTGTCGGCCCGATCGTTTCCCAAGCCTTCGGTGCCGACGACCCGGAAACGGCCGCCCGCGCAGCGCGGCAAAGCCTCTGGATGGGAGTCTTGTTGTTCTTGCCGGCGTTTCTGTTGTACTGGAACGCGTATCCACTTTTGATTCTGCTTGGTCAGTCTGAACAAACAGCGCTTGATAGCAGCGCTTATTTGCGTGCCGTTTCATGGGGCTTGCTCCCAGCACTGTGGGTGATCGGGCTTCGAGGACTTCTCGAAGGCCAATCAAACACTCGGCCGATCATGCTGATCAGCTTTGTCTGCGTTTTCTTCAACGTATCGCTGAACTGGATTTTCATGTTCGGGAAATTCGGTTTTCCCGCCATGGAGCTCGTTGGAACCGGCTACGCGACCAGCATTGTTTACGGCCTTGTGTTTGTCATGTTGGCTGCCTACGTTCATTTTCGCTATCCCGATCTTCATGTCTTCACCAGAATCAGAACGCCCGACATGAAAATGATGGGCGAACTGACTCGAGTCGGTGGGCCGATTGCGTTGACGATCGGTTTTGAAGTCAGCATGTTTGGTGCGGCGGCGCTAGCGATGGGAACCCTTGGCAAGTTCGAACTTGCCGCCCACCAGATCGCATTGCAAACTGCATCGATCTCGTTCATGATTCCATTGGGTTTGGCCATCGCAACCTCGGTTCGCGTCGGCCAGGCCATCGGCCGCAAATCCTCAAGCGAGGCAGAAATTGCTGGCCGCGTCGGGATGCTGACATGCATGGGAGTGATGTGTATCAGTGGGTTAACGTTCTGGTGTTTCCCTCGGCTGATCATCGGCGCGTACATCGACATTCAAGATCCAGCCAATCTCCATGTCGTGAAATTTGCGACGACGTTCTTGGCAATTGCGGCGATCTTTCAAATCGTCGACGGCCTGCAAGTCAGTGCGTCGGCGGCGCTGCGCGGTTTAAAGGACACGAAAGCCGCCATGTATCTGACCCTGATTTCCTATTGGGGAGTCGGAGTCACGAGTGGTGTCTTGCTCTGCTACCAACTTGGATTCGAAGGAGCCGGCTTGTGGATCGGAATGACGTTGGGATTGGCGACGGCAGCGATTTTGCTTTCGATTCGCTTCCAGTCAAAAGTGCGTTCGATCAAATTTGAATAAGCAAAATTAGCGATCGGCGAATTCAACCCATATCAACAGAAGGCCGATTCAATCCTTCCAAGAATTCTCCCAAGGCTATTCCGAGCATGTTTACCAAAATGGTGAATTGGGCCGACGAGAAACATGGCATCTGTAAAACGATTCGCGCGAGCTTTCTCCAAGCATGCTCACGCAAGCGAGAGACATGGCACCCGATTTTTGGCATTCGCCCAACCGAATTGATATCGAATTCGAATTCACCACTCTCACACAAGGTGACGTTTCAATCCAGATCACCCGATTTGCAACAAAATGAACCACGACCCAGTGATGGGCTTCTACAGTTTTGCGTCGTACATAAAATAGGGCAACTTCTTCATCCCGAGCGACTCATAGACTGCCTGAGCCTTCTCATTCTCTGTTTCCACGTACAGCCGAATGTGTTTCACGTCGAGCCGCTTCGCCTCGTCGCTGACCGTTTTGTACATTTGCTTGAAAACGCCTTGGCCACGATGTTCGGTTTCCACGAACACTGATTGGATGTACCAAATGTTGCTGTTTCTCCAATCAGACCATTCGTAAGTAATCAAAAGACTGGCAATCACCTGCCCAGCCGTTTCGGCAACAAAGTAAAACCCTTTGTTGGAATCATCAAAGACAGCCTCTACGGCGGTCAATACGGTGGAACCATCCAGCGTTTTCCCCTCCGTTTCTTTGGCCATCAAGACCTGATAACGGGCGATTGACTGAGCGTCTGAACGAACGGCCTTACGAACCTGCGATGGCATAACTTTTTGATCCCCGTTACTTTAGTACTGCAACTTTGATTTAGTACTGCTACGTTGACCAAGGCAACCTGATTTGCGCTACTCGATCGACGATCTTTAGATCGAGTTTTCGTCAGTCTTACCCCGGCGTTCCCGGCTGACTCTTATCGTCTTCCAACCGGCCACACTTTCAAGGCCCCTGAGCTGATTCGCGAAATGGAATTTCGAATGCGATACAACCTGTTTGATTTTCGAAAGAGCCGTTTGCCGATGGCTCTGTTCGCTTTGACCCTCACTGCTTCCGTTTTGGCAACCACCTCGGCGGCACAAGACAAAGCAAAAGGCGAAGCTAAAGGCGAAGCTAAAGGCGCGACACAAGAAGAAGTTCAAAACGATACGCAAGCAGAAATACAATCATCGCTTGGAGAATCCGACTCGTTGGCATCCGAACAGGAGTCGGCGGAATCCTTGCCTCCAGACAACGCAGAAATCGACCTGGGCGATCAAGAAGTGGAATTCCTCCGAGATATCTTTCCGATCTTAAAGCAACATTGTTTTGAATGCCACTCGGTCAACAAAGTCGAAGGTGAGCTTCGGCTCGATTCGGAGTTCTTTGCTTTGCGTGGAGGGCATACTGGCGGAACGGTGCTTGGAAACGTTCCAGAAGAAAGTGAACTCTACCGGCGCATTACCTCTACCGAAGATGGCTTTCGCATGCCCAAAGAAGGCGATCCTCTTTCGAATCAACAGATCGCTTTGATCAAACGCTGGATTGAAATGGGCTCAGTCTGGGAAGGCCTGACAGCGAATGAAATCATCGAGCCCGCCGAACCGACCATCGAAGAGCGGCTTGGAGGATATTGGAACAAGGCGGTCGAATTGATGGCTCAGCCTCGTTTTCGCTATCCAGCCTTCGTCGGAATCCCCACGTTTTGCATGTTGATTTTCAGCGTGCTCGTTTTCAATGCGAAACGGAAAGCTTACCGGTTCAGCGATACGTCGGATCCAAGTTGGCTGGCAACGATTTCACCCGTCCATTTATTTGCGATTTGGTTCATCTTGTTTGCCTCCGCGTATTTGCTTTACCAACATGGATTGGTCGGCGAGCTGACAACATCCAACGAAAAGCTTAAATCGACAATCGAAGAGCAAACGAACCGTTTCCAAATTACGGCCGACCTCGAGAACTTAACACTGCCGCCTCATCCGATGCACCCTAAACGACTTGGCGGAGTCTACTATCGTGGCAATGACGAACGAAGCCCGGAGCTGTTCAATGGTGGCTTCTATCGCACCGCTACGCTTGAAGTGTGGTTGGTTGACGAAGCGGGCAAGCGTCTGAAATGGTACGACCCACTTTCGGATCAACCGGTTTTCATTTCCTTTTCGATCGAACGAGCCCCTGGCACGACCGCTGAACTATTCAGCGAACACGTCATCGGCACGACTTACTTAAGACATTTTTCTCGCTCCGAAACGAGCATGGCTGAGTTGAGCGAAGAACAGCTTCAACAAGAGAAAGAAAAACTTCTACTGAGTGAGAAAACGCCTGGACAACAATGGGAAATTCGCATCCCTCTCGGCTCGCCAAGCAATTGGTCAAGCGGCACCAATGAAGGGCTGATTTATGTTTACCATGGAGCTCAAAAAGTTAATGACGACATTGGGCGCGTCCACTTCGGTATCAAATATTCTTTGGAGACCAAAAGCACTGGCGAAAACAATCAGATCACGATTTCCCCACAGTCAGAAATCTGGATGGGGTCGTTGTACAATTTGAGTGGTCGAGTTCTGATTCCGGACGAAGGCAAAATCCTGTTGGATCGCTGGTTTGACTTTCGTCCAATTCCGGTGATTGAGGGCAGCAATTCTTCTGATCCAAAATTACTCGGCTTGCCAGAGCACACGAAATAGTTTCTATGCGACGTGATTTTTAGTTTCGGTTTTGCATATTTTTAGCTACGAAGTAGCGACCGCATATAACCGCGCGGCGTGAGCCCGCGGTTTAGTTTAACTTGAAAGCCAAAGCCACGAAGTGGCGACCGCAAACGAATGGCGACCTTGCGAACGTCACTTCGTGACTTGATTGCGATGAAACATCGACTCTACGGGCTCCCGCCCGCAGCTATGTGCGACCGCTCCTTCGGAGCTATGCCGGCCAAATTTTTCATAGCCCACGCGGATCTACACACCCCATGATTTATCAAACCCAGCTCAACCAAAAGTAACGCTCGTTTCTCAATAGGCAAAATTTGCAAAACTAGAACT
>CAZPTT010000048.1:25991-37305 GCA_964589435.1 uncultured Pirellulaceae bacterium | reverse complement strand
TGAACTCGATTTTTAAACTCGATTTTTAAGACTCGATTTTTAAGACTCGATTTTTGAAATCAGCTTGAGGCAGCTATATTCGTTTATCGCGATTAATTTTGACGGTATAGTATTCGGTAAGTTTCATTGATCTGGGAAGAAGCAGAATGCACAAGACTAATCTCCCAAGGACTCCGCAGCGAAGCGGCGTCAGCCGTCGACAATGGCTTCGCGGGGTTGGCGTTACCATCGCCTTGCCGTTGCTTGGTCGTGACCTGGATGCCCGAACCCCAATTCGAAACGGCTCAACTTCAGAGCAAGCGATGCGGATGGTTTGCGTCGCCAACCCACTGGGCTTTGTTGGCGAGGATTTCTTTCCAACCAAAGCGGGCAAGTTCGACGAACTGCCCCGATTGCTGAAGCCGCTCAAAGATCACCGCGAAAACATGACCGTGATCAGCAATCTGGATCACCGTTTGACCGGCGGACATCAAAGCGTTCACGCATTCCTCAGTGGTATTCGGGACAACGAATCTTCAAGTTGGGCAAATCGAAACGTCACGCTTGATCAGATTGCTGCCGAGAAGTGTATCGGCAAAGTTCGCTTCCCGTCCATCGTTGCCAGCGTCGGCGCGAACTCGGGCGAACTGGAATGCCGCACTTCCTGGACGAGAACCGGCGTCAACGTTCCGCCGATCACCCAAGCAAATCGACTGTTCAAGATGTTGTTCGCCAACGAAACGAAACAGCAGCGAACTGAGTATCGTCGCGTCGTCAAAGAAAACTCAAGCGTACTGGATGCCGTCTTCCGACAAGCCAACGACCTGAAGCGAGAGCTTGGAACGTCAGACCAAAGAAAGCTCGACGAATACCTCAATAGTGTTCGCAGCGTCGAAAAAGGACTGGTTAACGCCGATCAATGGATTGATACGCCCAAACCCAACGTCGATCTTCCAGAACCATCGGATGGGGGACCGTTTACGCAACGGCTGCCTTTGTTTTACGATCTGTTAGCACTCGCGCTACAAACCGATTCGACTCGTGTCGCGACACTGAGTATTCCAGGCAACTTGCCGGTGACAGATCTTGGGCTCTCGGGAAACTATCACGCGTTTTCACATCACGGAAAAACAGAACGCTTGCGAAAGCCGCTTTTCATAATCGAACAGTATCAAATGCAGCAGTTCTCAAGATTTCTGGCCAAGTTGGGCCAGCTCAAATCAGCCGACGATCGACCGCTACTCGATTCAACAATGGTGCTGTGCGGCAGCGGAATGGGCAACGCGAGTTCGCACAGCAACAAGAATCTGCCGATCCTTCTAGCTGGCGGCGGCTTCAAACACGGCCAACACGTCATTGCACCGCAAGAATCACATCGCCGAACTCCATTATGCAATCTCTTCACGACGATGCTTCAGCAATTTGGTTGTGAAGAGATAGAGAAGTTCAGCCGCGCGACAGGCACGATGTCGGAGCTACAATCATGAGACCAAGCACATGGATACGCCGTTTGAGTTTCGCCATTTTGGCAGTTGCGTTTGGGTTATCGCTTCCTGCGATTTCTTCAATTTGCACAGCGATGGCTCAAGAGATCGCCAACGAGAAGGACGAAAAAGGGCAGGGCAACGACGATTTTTCTTCGGTTCAGAAATTCGTCGCCACCTATTGTGTTGATTGCCACGGCCCAGAACTACAAGAAGCCGACCGGCGATTTGACCAATTAATCCCAAGCGACCCTAACGCCGTCCAATCGGTATCGTCTCAGGTTCTTGACTCAAGCGAACGGGAACATTGGCGTGAAATCCTCGACCGACTCAACTCGGGCGACATGCCTCCCAGTGACGCCGACAAACAACCAACGGATCAAGAACGGCTCCGCACAATCAAACGACTGACCGATCAGTTGATTCGCAAGTCATCGACAAACGATGGGGCAGACGCTCAACCTGCACTTCGGCGGCTGAACAAATCCGAGTACGACCGATCAGTTCGAAGCCTGCTGGGGCTGGAAGAGATGTTGGCTGACCCAACGGCCTCGTTTTCCCCAGACGAAAAGAAAGACGGTTTTTCGACGGTGGCGGAGTCATTGGTAATTAGCGACTTTCTGATGAATCGTTATTTGGACGCGGCCGATCAATACTTGGCCGCTGCGATCGACATTGCGACTCGACAGACCGATTCAAAGTCCACCAATTTCCAAGCACCTTTCTTCCGCGAAAACAACGTTGGCGATGGGCTTAATCGCGACGGAGAGTATCAACACATCCGAGAAAACGCCTCCGATACGGGTGGCTACCTATGGCTGCAAGATCTTCGCAAAGGTGTGCCGGCCTCTGGTTATTACAAGATTCGAGTTCGAGCAACTGCGATCAACCGAATTCACCCTTACAAGGATTGGATTCTCGATGTGCCTCAAGTTGATCCGCTGGTCATGTCGATTGTGGCGGCCGATGCCAAACAATCAAAAAATCCGAAAACGAATCACGCCACGGATCGCGTCTTGGCTGAATTCGTAATATCCGATGAAGAGCCGAAATGGTACGAGACAGAGGCGTGGATTGACCGAGGTTACTTGTTGAAGTTTGGCTATCCCAATGGCCCGCGACGAATTAAGTACCAACGTCATTCGCTGATGTACCATCACCGCGAGAGCTTTCCGCGATTCTTGACCGAGCACGTTCCCGTGTTTAGCGATATGCATCCGGACTACGACAAAGAGGAAGCTCCGCCGATGGTCGAAAAGTTCCTTGCCGAACAGGAAGAACTTCGCAAAGCCGGAAAACCATACGCGGTATTTGGAGTTGATCATTTGCTTCATACCAATGAAGCCTGGCGAACTTTTTATTCGGAATACAAGGGGCCGCGAATTCGCGTATTCGAAATCGAACTAGCTGGCCCCTCAAAAAACGAACCGCTACCAGCGGTTGCAGCGCTCACGAACAAAAAGCTGACTGACGAGCAAGCAAAAATTGCCATCAAGGGGTTTGCGACCCGCGCCGCTCGCGGAAAGCTGTCGGATGAAAAATTGCAGCCGATCATTGATCTTTACACGTCGGCTCGTCAAAACATTTCGGTCGGCGAAGCGACGAAACTGGCGTACAAGGCTATTCTTTGCAGCCCGTTCTTCATTTACCATCGCACTCGATCTGGCAAGCTCGATGATTTCGAACTGGCCAGTCGGCTTTCGTTTTTCTTGACGGGCGGACCACCCGATGATGAACTGCTTAGGGTTGCCAAAGATGGTTCAATCAGCGATTCGAAGACGCTTCGCAAACAGGCTCAACGTTTGCTTAAGCAGCCGGAAAGCAAAACATTTATCAACAGCTTTGCCAATGCTTGGTTGCGACTTTCAAAACTCGGCACGATGCTACCCAACTTCGATGAGCATCCAGGCTACTACAACGAAAGACTCGAATCGGCGATGCGAGAAGAGACCATGTCCTTCTTGGCGGAAGCATTTGAAAATGACCGCCCGGTTGGTTGGCTGATCGATGCCGATACGACTTTCTTGAACGCTCCGTTGGCTCGATTGTATGGCATTCCGAATGTTGATGGCCTAGAGATGCGGCAAGTCAAATTGTCTGGGCGAAAAATGGGGCCCAATGTTACCAATGCGTCAGGTGGTTCGGGTCGACTTCGCGGAGGCCTGCTTGGACAGGCCAGTATATTGACGGCCAGCGCCAATGGCATTGATACTTCGCCAGTGACTCGTGGAGTCTGGGTGCTTGAGTGTTTGCTTGGCACGCCACCTTCGCCACCGCCGCCAGATATTGAGCCGCTCGAACCTGACACACGTGGCGCGGTGACCATTCGTGAGCAACTTAAAAAACACCGCGATGTTGTTTCCTGCCAACATTGCCATCGCCGAATTGACCCGCTCGGCTTTGCGCTCGAGACGTTCGACGAGATTGGACGAACTCGTGAGTTCTACGGAGAAGGAAAAGGCAAGACGTTGATCGAGACTGGCGGAGAACTGCCGACTGGCGAAACGTTCAATGACATTGCGCAGCTGAGAAAGTTGCTGCTGAAGCAAACTTCACTGATCGAACGCAACCTCGCGACAAAGTTGCTGATTCAGGCAACTGGCCGAATTGACGATGCCAATGACGCGGCCGATGTGTTAGCGATTTTGCGAAACGTCGCAAATGACAAAGGAGGCTTGAAGACTGCTACGAAGCCATCCTTGGGAATCCGCGAGATTTTATTGCGAGTAATCGCCAGCGAGGCGTTTGGACATTAAGAAACCCGCGTAGGTGACGTTTGAACAATGAAATGATTGATCGGTACATCAGATAAGACGGCAAAAAACCGTTGTCTCGCTCTGGCACCGTTGCTAAAGCCTGGGAATTAGCCGCATTTTGATAATTTTTAAAAATTGCGAGTCCAGTTTCTCTGCGAACCGACGTTAACGTTTAGATATGTTTACACCTTGGAATTCAACTACCGATTATTCCCCACCTGGAGTCGTTTTTTAATAACATCTTCACTAAGACTTTGATTCTCAGTGTCGTTTTCTCGTTTGGAGCAAGCCTGAATGCTGGTCTTGTGTATATGAGCGATTTTTCAACAGAGACTGCGATCGACACCACCGTCTTCAACCAAAATATTGGAAGCCCTGCGCCGGCAACTTTCGATGACGCTAATAACCAGATTGATTATGTGCACAATACACCAACTGGTACAAAGAGATTTCTTAATCACGATCAGCCATCTGGAATGCGACTCTTTGAGAGCACTCAGGGCTATTTTAAAACGTCGATTTCAAACTTCACCGGTGTTGGATCCATTTGGTTCGGATTTGTTGAAGACAATGCAGCTAACAACCAAAACTATTTAGTTTCCGAAATAGACGGCAATGGAACATATGAGCTGGTATTCAACAATGCAACTTCCGGTTCGATTTCGTTCAATAATGGAGCAGGTTGGTCAGGAACCTTGGCTGCACGTGAAGCGCGAGTTACGACAGATGGTGGAGCAACTGACGCTGCTCTTCCCTCCGGATTTCAAGGATTTGGTGCTCAAGTTGATTCAGGAAATAATCTGATTGGGTTCGGTTTCGCAAATTTTGGGAACGCAGGAACGTTTCCATCGTCAAGTTTTTCTATTGACAGCCTCGAAGTTCACGATCTTGCTTCAGTGTCTTCAGTTCCTGAGCCGACCACAATGCTCATGTTTGGGGTTGCTTGCGTTAGCACGATCGCTCGTCGTCGCAAACGAGCAAGCTAGAACCAATCTGCACTCACGACCAAATCATAAAAGCCAACGGAATTCCGTTGGCTTTTTTTGTAGTTTCATCAATCCCACCAGGCAGAACGAACCGGAGGAGGAACTTTAAAACGCGTGTGAAGGATTCTACTTCAACTCTTCCCGATCAGTTCCACGATCTTCTTTCTCTGTGGCGCGCCGACATGGCGATACACTTCGTTCCCGTTGGCGTCAAGCAACAGGTTGGTGCCGGCCGAGTTGACTTGGAAGCGTTCTGCCAATTGCTTACCGAGATCTGCGAACAAATTCACGCGAATGACTTCTGCTCGGTCGCCGATTTCTTTTTCGATCCCATTCACGATGGGAGATGAAACCAGTCATTTGCCTCACGTGTTTTTGAAGAAACGCAAGTAGACCGGTTTCCCTGCACTTACAATCCGATCGAATTCGGTTGTCGATGCCAAAGAAGTTGCGTGGTTTCGAAGTATTAACCACAACCCCAGCATGGTCGTCACCGTGATCAATATGGGCGCATATTCAACTACAAATTCATTCATCGCCAATGGAACTCCAGTCCACAAATTTTCAGATTTAAGATACGAAGCGAACGTTTGGCCACGCAAGATGCAGGTGAACCAAGAGGATTCAAAGATTGCTGCAACCTGTGACACGATTTTACTTCGGCTCCAACCGAGTGCGAAGCGTACAAAACAATTCTGATGGCTGACTTTGTTATTGCCAATAGAAGCAAAATCTCTGCTGATTTCGACCGCGCTCAGCCACCAAAAAAAACCTCCACTAAACAATCGTAGCTGACCGATTTCAGTGTGGCTTAAACGCAGTACCGTTCAATGAGCTTCAAAATTGTAGCGTTTGGGTGCGAACCCTAAGATTATTCACCTTAGAGATAATACGGCTCGCGCCGTTACGTCACCATTCCTCACACATTGAACGGCATTGTGCCGAAACAATTCCAACTGACGGGCGGCCTAAGAAAATGGATTAGATACACAAACGAATTGAGCCTCGTGATTTGGTCAACGCTTTGAGATAGCCTATAAACGAGAGTGATATAACTGATGAGAAACTGAACTTTTCTTAAGAACGAACTTTTGCCATGAGAGCGATTGATGGACTTCTTTACGAAGCTGTTGGACACCAGCGACTTTCCAGAGCGATGGAACTGTGGCCAATGGTCGGAGTTCCACGGATGGCTTCATATCATTTCTGACCTCGCTGTCTTTGCGGCGTACACCGCGATCCCTTTGGTTGTGATGTACTTTGCCATGCGTCGCAAAGACATCCGGTTCCCCGGAGTCTTCTGGCTGTTTTGCGGGTTCGTATTCGCTTGCGGAACGGTTCACCTTATCGAGGCAACTATTTTTTGGTGGCCGATCTACCGCGTGTCGGCGATCGCCAAGTTCTTAACGGCAATTGTCAGTTGGGCCTGCGTGTTTGCGTTGATCCGGGTCACGCCCAAAGCGCTGCGTTGGCCATCAATTGAAACACTGAATCGGCAATTGGAATCAGAAACAAAGGCCTTGCGGGCAACGCAATCTCAATTGGAGTTGGCACTTGCCGAAGTTCGAAACGCAAACAAATTAACGGACGCGATTATTGGAAGCATCAGCGCTGGTGTGGTTGCTTCTGGGAGTGATGGCAAAATCCTAATGTCCAACCGTGCGGCTTCTCAGATAGCGGGCTTGTCAATTCTTAGCGGGCATCCCGATTCATGGTCGCAGGAGTCTGGCGTATTTCACGACGATGAAACGACGATTTATCAGACCGATGAGTTGCCGCTCGCCCGCGCCGCCCGGGGTGAGAAGATCGATTCTCTGGAAATGCTTATTAGAAATCCCGATTGGTCGTCGCCCAAATGGGTGCGTGCCAGTGCAACACCAGTGCTGGATAGTGAGCAGCGCCCGCTTGGCGGCGTCGTCGTATTTGATGACATCACCAACAGGCGAGAAGCTCAGGTTCGTCTAAAAGAAATTCATGTCGAAACAAAATCTGAATTGGCGAAGACTAACCTGCAATTAGACCGCGTACTCAATATTATTCCGGACGTAATTTGGAGTGGTGAGGCGGTCAATGGCTCGCTCCAGTTCGTTTATTTCTCGCCAGCCATTGTGCATGTTACCGGCAGGAATCCGACGGAGCTGATTGCAGATTTTCAAAACTACATTCAGGCCGTTCACCACGCTGACCGAAAGCGAGTGATTGATAAGATTTCAGAATTTATCAAGGGCGATACCGAGTCAACAACATCAGAATATCGACTTGTTCACGTTGACGGCTCGACTCGATGGATTCGAAATCGAGTCAAGTGTGTTGAAGAAAACGGCGTGCGAACGTTCCATGGCATCATCTCTGACATCACCAAAGAGCGAAAAACAGAAGCAGCTTTGGGACAAGCACAACGGCTTATTTCAGTCGGAACTCTGGCCGCCGGGATTGCTCATGAGATCAACAACCCGCTCGGGGCCATGATGCTCTCGGCTGAGTTGGCCATCACTCAGATAAAAGCGGGGAGGGCTTCGGATGAGGAACTGGTTGAGCAATTGGAGCAAGTCATCAATCAAATCGAACGTTGCTCTCAGATTGCCAGCAATGTAATGCAATTTTCACGCAACGAATCATCTGACAAGACGCAATGTTCGATACTTAAGATCGCCGAGCAGGCACGCAAATTAATATCATTCAAGGCAAAGCGAAAACAGGTTACAATCGCCATACCTGAAGAGTCGGGCGACGCCTTGGCTGTCGTCAACCAAACGGAGATCGAGCAGGTGCTGGTCAATTTGCTGGCAAATGCCGTCGATGCGGCACCCAACGGATCCGAGATTGTGTTGACAATCACGAAGGAAGATTCACAAATCTTCGTGGCCGTTCACGACGACGGACCAGGGATGGATGAAGCAACCAAAAAACAAGCGTTTGATCCGTTCTTCACGACACGACGCGAAAAGGGAGGGACAGGGATGGGTCTGAGTTTGTGCCATACGATCATCGCCGAGCACGGTGGTTTGATATCAATCAGTGAATCAAACTTGAAAAAAGGCTCCAAAGTGATGTTTCGGATTCCGCTGGATTCTGGTCCGATGGATAAATCATAAACTGGGGTACGGCTAGATTCGATTCTCCGCTGGTGAATCGTTGCCAAATATGTCTGGAGACTTTATGAGTGAAAAACAAATTGACAATTACGAGTCCGAGATGACCGTCTTTGTCGTTGAAGATGACGAAGCGATGCGTCACTCCATAGGCGGATTATTGGGGGAGGCAGGCTTTGAGTACCAACTGTACGATTCTCCAAGACAGTTTTACGAATCATTTGACGGCAAACCCGGTTGCCTGGTGCTGGATTTACGATTGCCGGAAGTCGATGGCGTGGAACTGTATCGCCAACTTACTGAGCAAGGTACGACGTTGCCTTTTGTCATGATTTCCGGAAATTCTGACACGCGTTCGGTTGTTGATTCGATTCGCTTGGGCGCCATTGATTTCTTGGAAAAGCCATTTCGAACAAAAGATCTCGTCGATTGTATTCATCGAGCGTTTAAGAAATGCACTCTCGAATTTGACACCCGCGCCCGGCTCAAGACGTTGACGGCTCGAGAGACGGAATTCCTGGGCTACTTGAACCAGGGACTGAGCGTCAAGGTGATTTCAGAACATCTTGATATCAGCCCCAAAACGGGCCACGTCCACCGCCATAGCGTGCATCAAAAAATGAATGTGACGTGTGACGCCGCGCTTGTAAAATTGCTTTATCAAATTGAGGGCGAGTGGGGGTCTAGTGAGTTGTTTGATGCGGTGACCGGACGTTCAGAAACGGATGAAAAGTTGGTGCGATAATTCCAACAACGTCGGTTTCCCTCCGGATCCGCAAACCGCCGCTGCATGCAGGAACGGCTTCACGTATGAATCGCTTGACGTAGGAACCGCTTCACGTAGGAACCGCCTCACGCATGAATCGGCTCATGCTTCCATCCTGATCAAAGGCTTTTTTTGACTGAGGTGAATGCTCGAGAGAATGTGAACGCGGTGAAAAACGCGAACGCGGCGCTAATGAGTGCGAGGACAACATAGACACAATGCATTGCCACTTTGATAAGCAAACCAATCAAGCCAAAAATGCCCATGCCCACTCCGCTCCACCCATCGCTGTGCCCCATGGAGTTGCTCTCGATTCCGAGAATTGAATGAACACCTAGAAAAACAGCCAAGACCACGGCAAGCATTAGCATTGCGAAAGCCGAACAGACGAGCATGGGAATATCCAACGGCGAATTGGCTTGTTTAGGCTCGCTGAGAACCACCGGCTTGTTGGGTCGGTGATAAATATCAAATTCGGTGATGTTCCGAAGTGCCTGGTCTGATCTGTTTTTGAATCGAGTCATGGCTTGCTTTCAATTTCTTGTGCGTTTTCCGTTTCGCCAGCATCTGAAAAAATCAAATCAACGTTAGGCAACAAAGAGTTAAGCAAGCGACGTACAAGCAAGCGACGTGCAAGCAAGCGACGTGCAAGCAAGCGACGTGCCAATGAGTTCAGCGAGCCGACCGTTCCATTTCGCTGGAACTTTTAGGCTTTTCAGCCACCGCGCATTGGCCCATGAGCAATTGGTGTCACCGGCGTGTACATAGACTGTCCAACTGAATGCCAAACCGTACCAACCTACTGAAGTGGCTTTACAAACATTGGCGCAGCCGGTTCAACCGAACGATCGCGTAATTTCCGGACACATTCTTAAACGCTCGGCAGCCCCTGAATTCGGCGCCAGGCACTGACTTGTCCCAAATGTCCATTCTCATGATTAAGCATCAGGTACGGCAGTGCGATTCCGGAGGTTGGCATGATGCTTTCCCAGCGAGGTAGTTTGACTGCATGTCCCAATACCGAATCATCTGCATCGGCGAGCAGCTTCAGCACTCGCTCATGGCCAGCCGAAAATTCGTCGATCAGGGCTTGCTTGGATGCGTAGGCGGAGCGGTCGGCGAGCGGACGGGATTGCATACCGAATTCGTGCTCCTTGGGGTCAGCGAAAGCCTCGCCTTTGATTAGCGATTCAATAATCGGCACGTACACATTGAGGTGGCTTAAGACCCAAGCCGGATGGTTGGATGGCGCGTTAGGGTCGGACGCAGGTTGGGCAACCATTTGCTCTTCCGAAAGGTCAGCAACCAATTTCGGAGCGTAATCCATGTTTTTTCGCCAAGCAAATACGAGGCCGTCGATCGCGTGTGACATTTTCCATTCTCTCAATATATGAACATCAAAAACCCAATCTTTTTTGTATCATGTTTTGCTGGCCAGTTGGAGTAGCTTGATCGTCTCAGCAGCGAGGCAATCGTCAATCGAGTAGAATTTAAAAAGGCTAAGACTTTGACACTTCTCCGTGAACAACACCATGTTAGCGTTGCCGAGGCGCCCATTTTCCACTTTCTCGTACTCCTACTCCTACTCGTACTCAGCCTTCGGCGGTACTCCTACTCGATTGGCAATGAAGTCGAGTACAAGTACGAGTACGATTTCATTGAGTACAAGTACGAGTACGATTTTGGGAAACGGGTGGTGACACTAAAGCTGGCGGTTAACCGAGTCGTCGCAAGACCTTTCTAAAATCGACATGACCTGCTTTTTACTTTCAGCAAATATCCTTGGGCGTACATCGGCGATGAGACTTTTCGAAGGCACGGAGTTTGACATTCCACCACGTTGTGAAGAATGCGAGGCCCTAGAGGCCGATTGCAAATGCCCGCCTAAACCGGAAACGCCAGAATTGGCAGCGAATCCGGAAAAGCAAACGGCACGTGTTCGACTCGAAAAAAGAAAAAAAGGGAAATGGGTGACGGTGGTTGCCGGGCTTGACCCAACAGGCAATCACCTCAGCGAGTTGCTAACTTCACTTAAGAATTCTTGTGGTGCTGGCGGAACGATTCAGGATCAGGTCATTGAAATTCAAGGCGATCATGTCGACCGAATTCGTGGCCTTTTGAAAGCGAAAGGCTACCGAACGAAGAATTAGCGAGCATGTGTTTGCGAATTTGGTCGCTTGATAGATTATTTCACGACTGTTCACCGTTTGGACTGGCAATGGTTCTGACTGGCAATGGTTCTGACTGGCAA
>CAZPTT010000048.1:0-25891 GCA_964589435.1 uncultured Pirellulaceae bacterium | reverse complement strand
CTGTTCACCGTTTGGACTGGCAATGGTTCTGACTGGCAATGGTTCTGACTGGCAACGGTTAGCCAACAAAATCAACCCCAAACATTCTTCGGCAATCGCCAATCTCAACTGCCCCGCCACGGGTCGATCAACTACAATTCTTGACTGGCTGAGTCGGATATTTTTATAGATGTGATATTCCAAAAACTGCGTCATCCATGCCCAAACAAAGACTAAATCCTACCGGTAAAGAAAATAGTGAAACGGAAATCAACTCCACAACGGATTTGGAAATCAAAGACGCGCAGGTGATTTTTGATGGAGTTTGGGAAGATCTCGAAGAAGAAGTTGGGCACGAGAACCTACGATTTCCTAAAGAGCTTATTTTGCTCGGCGGTGCGCCGGGTTCTGGTAAAGGCACGCATACGAAATTCATTATGCGTGCCCGTGGTTTGACTTGCCCGCCGATCGTGATCAGCCAACTGCTCGATTCGCCGGAAGCCAAAGAGATCAAAGACCGTGGACAGATGGTCGGTGACACCGAGGTTATCGGGATTTTGTTGCGAGAAATGTTAAAGGAGGAGTATCGTGACGGAGCACTGCTGGACGGGTTTCCTCGCACGGGTGTTCAGGTTGAGTGCCTGAAAATGTTGGTCGATAAAATTGACCAGCTCAATAGCGAGTTTGCGGACTCCAAGTTGGCGGTTCATTTTCGTCGCCCAACCATTCACGCCATGGTATTGTTCGCCGGAGAAAAAACCAGCGTCGAGCGACAACTGCACCGCGGCAAAGAGATTGCCAAGAACAACAAAGAAGTCGAAGAAACTGGAATTGGCGAAAAAGAAGAATTACGCGTCACTGATTTGAGTGTTGAAAAAGCATCCCAGCGTTATCGCGTCTTCAAAGAAAAAACTTGGGATGCACTTCAATCACTAAAAGAAATCTACCACTATCACTTCATCAACGCTGAAGGCCCGGTCAAGGAAGTCGAAGAGAATATCCTCAAGGAACTCCAGTACCAAAGTTCGCTGGAGTTGGATCAACGGACTTTTGATCGACTCAGCCCAATTCCCCTCGCTGAAGAGATTGTTGTTCACGCCAGGCAAGAACTTGTCAAACGCCTCGATGGCTATGAGATTGAGCATCGGGATTTGTTTGTGCAGGTGGTTGATCAGATTCAAAATAAGTTCATGCCAATCATCACCAGACATGCATTGCCTGGAAATGCCACCGTCAATTCAGAAGATCGGATTTTTGAAAATCCTCTTGCGTTATCCATGTTGATCGACATTTTTTCTGAACGCGGTTTTCAAGCCGTGGTCGATAAGCGAATTCAAGACATCCCTGAATCGGTCGACCTGCAGACTGGTGCGATTACTTGTCGTGAGAAGTCAATCTACCGAATTCAAATTCGATTTCGAGGTTCGGAAATCAGGCGAGGGTAGTATTTCAAAAGTTGGAGAAGCAGCACCGCGGAATCAGCAGAGCATCGCCAGTTTGGTTTCGATTGAAATTCCTTCGGTTCAAAACCGAGACCGAATAAGTTCTGCTCGCGAACATAGGTCACTTAATGGATTGTAAACATCATGAATCTATTCGCCATCTGCTCGATTATTATCGCTTTGTCGGCGCTGTTCGGTTATATCAACGCTCGGTTCCTGAAACTGCCCAACACCATCGGCCTGATGATCGTGGCGATTGCGTTCACGTTGTTTCTATTCGCCAGTACGCTTTTCACGGATCGATTTCTCGATGGGGCACATTACCTGATTTCGTTGATCAATTTCAAAGAAGTCCTCCTCGATGTGATGCTTGGGTTCCTGCTATTTGCCGGAGCCATTCATACGAATTTTGACCAGTTGAAAGTCCAGCGTTGGCCGATCTTGGTTTTTTCGACGCTAGGCGTGCTGGCCTCAACTTTTTTGTGTGCAACATTCGTCTACTTCGCCTTTGCGCAGATTGGCTTGAATGTTGAGTACATTCATTGCCTGCTGTTTGGAGCCTTGATTTCGCCGACCGACCCGATTGCCGTCCTGGGAATTTTGAAGCAAGCCCGCGTACCGAAAAAGCTTGAAACTAAAATTGTTGGCGAGTCACTCTTCAACGATGGCGTCGGAGTCGTGGTTTTCTTGACCATCTTTAGTATCGCGACGGGTGGGGCTCACCCAGGCGGACATGGTTCTGACCACTCAGGCGATCACGCTGCGGCGGAAAGTTTGCATGAGAAACACGTCGGCGATACGACTTCCACGCAAGACGCAGTTGCCTCGACAAGCAACGACCACACTGACGTTGACGCTCATTCAGCGCTCGCTGATGCCGATGAAAGGACGATCGGCGAAACCGTTTGGGCAGTGCTGAAACTTTTCGGCACGGAAGTATTTGGGGGCATCTTGCTGGGCCTCGTTTTTGGTTCCGTGACCTATTACTTACTTCGCTCGATTGATGATTATGAAATTGAAGTCATGATCACATTGGCTTGTGTGATGGGAGGTTACTCGCTGGCCGCCTATTGGCACCTTTCTGCTCCGCTGGCGATCGTTGTCGCAGGCTTGATCGTCGGCAACGACACTGTTCGTGGCACCGCCATGTCGAATCAGACCGAGTTGTACGTCGATAAGTTCTGGGAGTTGGTCGACATTTTACTCAACGCCGTATTGTTCGTGCTGATCGGATTGGAATTGTTGGTGGTGAGTGTCAATCAGCAATTTATCTGGGCCGGCGTGATGGCGATTGGCATCGTGTTGGTTTCCCGCTTTCTGTCGTTGATGATTCCCGTCAGAGCGTTCTCACACAAACTGGACTTCGTGCCGCACACGACGACGATCATGACCTGGGGAGGACTACGCGGCGGAATCTCGATCGCGTTAGCGTTGTCACTTGCTGATGATATGAATCGAGACTTGTTCCTGACGGTCACCTACATCGTGGTGATTTTCTCGATCATTTTTCAAGGGCTGACAGTAGGCAAATTAGCCAACCGGTTGATCGGGATCGACAAAGAGCAAGCCGCCGAAACGACACATTAGGCGTTGGCTTATTGAGCAGCGTCATTTTAAGGATCGGCTTGGTCGCCAAAAAAGACGGCGTTGAGAAACACCCGACTGGTGGCTTTCCAAAAGCCACGAAAGTTCGGGTTCTCTGCCATCAGAATGAACCGGCCTTTTCCTTGAGGTCGGACAACAACGCTGGCGGAGCCTTTGAATCGCTCGACATTCTCATCAGAGCAGTATCCCGCCATCAACGGATTCTCTGCGTCGTAGATCATTGGGTTGGCGTACGGATTGCTTGAGGGCTCAAGAAAACTGGCGTGGTTTCGGAAGACGGCCAGCGGCTTTTTCGAAAATCCAAACATCAATGGATTGGTTGGATCAATGCGGGTCTTGAAGATGGCTCCGCTAATTAGCTTTAGTGCTCTCTCGTCAGATGACGAATCGAATGGTTTCTGAATTTCTGGTTTTGCTTTGTCTGAAGCGGGTGACGACTGAGTCGCGCTCAACCGCGAGGCAACCCCGATGGCAGCGCGGCCGAAAGCAATTACGGTTCCGCCGTTGGAAACGTACTTCGATGCAGCGTCCCATTCATCAGCATCGAGCGAACCACCGGGCAAAACCAGGCTGGTGTAATCGCCGAGGTCAACTCGCGAGAAGCGGCTACGCTTCAGCATCGTGACCGGCGTTTTGTGTTGAAAATCAAGCAAATGCCAAATCTCGCCAGCACCGTAATTGGAGACACCGGGCCCAGAGATCATCGCAATTTTTGGCTTTTTAATCACGGCAAAATTTCCGCTGCCCATGTCAGGACCTGACGTCGAAAGCCCAGAATCAACTGGCGTAATGCTCGCGCCCATTGTGATGCCTTCATTCAAGATCTGGAGGATCTTAGTTGATTTTTCTTCCTGAATGCCAAGTACAACCGACAATGTCCCGTAGCCAAACTTTTTGCTACCGCTTTTTGAAGCGATTGAGAATGGCTTCTTCGCGACGCGAACTTTGATTCCGGCGCGGAGTAGTTTGAATAACAATTTTGGAGCCGCGTCGTTACGCCAATCAACCAGAAATGCAACATGATCGGCAGAAGCCAGCTTTTGCTCATCGCGATCAGCACGGACAAGTTTCGCCAGTTCGAGTTTTTCCTTCGGGATTCTCTTCTTGAGACCTTTTTGATCAACGCCGTAGGCCAATGGGAGTGTCCAACTGGAAACGTCGTAGAAAATATTCTCTCGAAAACTGGTTCTCCGCATCAGTAACGATTTAAGAAATTTGAATTCCGCTTGCTCCGTCGGCACGACGAGCGACGAAGCGGCCTCAAAAGTGCGATCGCCGTATTCGAAATCATCCTTGAGCCAGTAACACTGAATATCATGACGAAGCAGCACTCTTGAGAATTCTTCGATTCGGTTGCGATTGTTCTTGCAAGTAAAAACGTAAGTCTTGATAGCCTGTTTGTTGGCCTCGCCGAGAGATGTTTCGTAAAACGATTTCTTGTAATCGATCAACTGGTCGCGCATGTCACTGGTCGCCCTTAGACTCGAAAGTGACGTTGTGAATTGGTTGGAAATTGTGTCATGAAATTTCAACAGGCCATCCTGGTTTCGTTGAACATGACCACGCGAGCTGGCTTGTTCAAACAGAATCCCAACGCTGCCGTGCAAGTCCGGATACGTCGAACCTTTGCCCATGTAGAAATCGTCAAAACGTTCCTGAGTAAAATACAGGCTCCCTTTGTCGTCGAGGGCTTTGCCGTGATAGCCAGCAAACGCGCGAGTCAATTCGATGTTCTTGGCAGGCGTCAACGGGTTGGTTCGCTCCGGAATTCCAGGTTGAAAAAAATAGCTGGAGTTGGTGCCCATCTCATGGAAATCGAGAACAACATTTGGCTTCCATTTATGAAACCAATTCATGCGTCCGCGGCTTTCAGGGTGAACAAGAGGCAACCAGTCACGGTTTAGATCAAACCAATAGTAGTTGACGCGTCCGGGCGGCCACTGCTGGTCGTGCTCGGCGTGTTGCGGATCAGGATTGGGTACGCTGCCACGATATCGGTTGGCCCAATTGGCAAAACGATTGAATCCGTCCGGGTTGAGGCTGGGGTCGATCAGGATGACGCAATTCTCCAGCCACTGCTCAATCTCTTCGCCTTTGGCGGCCGCCAAGTAATGCATGACCAAGGGGGAACAGTTGGTGGCACTTGGCTCATCGCCGTGAACTCCGTAGCCCATATTGATGACGGCGGGCAGACCATCGGTGTCAACTTTCGCGCCGTTGGGTTTGGTTAGTTGCCGTGAAGCCTGTTGAATCGCCTCCAAATTCTCTCGGTTCTTACCGCCAGTAACTGTCAACAACAACAGAGGGCGACCGCCATGAGTCTTGCCATACTGCTGAATTGAAACTCGGTCTGACGTCTTGGCAATTTCTTTCGCATAGCCGGCGACTTGGGCATGCGACAGATGCCTTACGCCGACCCCGAATCCAAAGAATTCTTTGGGCGTTGGAATGTTCTCGTCGAACTCAACATCAGCTGGCCAGTAGCTGGTCGGCAGCGGGGTTCGTTGATTATCTGCTGGATCTTTTTCTGAAACACCAGAATCCGTTTGCCCCATAATAACTTGCGTCGATGCCAGCAAGATGAGCATAACGAACGAGAGGAAACAGTGGCGAGGAAAACAAGTTCGGTAGCTCATGTTGAAACCCAAGGGCGATAATCAAAAATGCTCGATTTAGAATCACCCAGTATAGTTGAGAACGGGAATCGAATTTGTGCTGCGGGCAAAAGTCGTTCTCGACAAAAGCAAAAACGCTGGATCCCAGTACAGAATCCAACGTTCGATGCCATCGCTGTTCAGCAGATTTCACTTTGCTGCAACTAAATCTTCCGCAAGCAAACGATTTTGCGGTCTCTTCCATACATTCAACTACTGCCTTACTCCGCCGGTTCAGGCTGACGGCCTGCCAGCTCACGATCGATCATAAACAATCCATTGGGATTTCCGTCGATCATCTTCAATTGATCGATCACGCCGCGGGCATTGGCTTCTTCTTCGACTTGCTCGGAGACGAACCACTCCAAAAAGACATCGGTGGCGTGATCTGATTCGGCACGCGCCAAGTCTTTCAGCTTAAAAATACACTCGGTAATATGCTGCTCATGGCCGAGGGCTTTTTCAAAAAGACTGAGGGCCGTTTCATTGGAGACTTCAGGCTGTGCGATCGCCTGCAATTCAACGACACCGTCACGCTCCAAAACATAATTGAAGAAGCGATCGGCATGCGCCAGCTCTTCTGTGTATTGCATCTTGAACCAATTAACGAATCCAGGCAGGCCCAGGCGATCTGATTCAGCAGCCATTGCCAAGTAAACGTAGGCGGAGGCAAGTTCTTCGTTGATTTGATTATTTAGTGCTTCGAGTACTTTTTTTGATTTCATAGTTTCTTGATTCAGTGTTTGGATTTGAGCCGAGAATAGAGCAGCTTGAGCTCACCTTAGCGTATCCCGCAATAATCGAGGACTGACAACCAAGATACAACTTGGTTGCTGCGGGCTTACAGTTTGCTACTTCGATGGATCTGAGGCAACAGGAGTTGTCGAGTCGACCCATTCTTGCAGCTTGCCAGCCAGTGCCTTTGTTTTTTCAGGGTGGCGATCAGCCAAGTTTGTTGTTTCACCGAGGTCGTCAGCCAGATTGTAAAGTTCATATTGCTCTTCAGGCACGGTCTTGTCATCGATTCGGTGGATCAGTTTCCAGTCGCCTTTTCGTATCGCGTTGGAAGGAGAGTGCATCGAGCCATGATGATGGGGGTAGGTCCACGCTAGGAAGCGAGAATTGAGCGTGTCATTGGGATCGCCCACCATTGCCGATGTAAGCGAAAGACCGTCGAGATGCTGAGTTGGACGAAGATTTAGCCCCAAAAGATCAAGAATCGTTGGGTATAGATCCATTGTGATCCCAGGCGTATCACAAACGGCAGGCTTTATTTTTTCAGGCCAGACGATCAGGTTGGGGATTCGAATTCCGCCTTCGTAAGTCCATCCCTTTCCGCCGCGCAGCGGCTTGCAAGACGTGGGGCCAACCCGAGAGGTCGTTGAAAGTCCACCATTGTCTGATGTAAAAACAATCAGCGTGTCTTTCGTCAAGTTAAGCTCTTCTAGATGTCCGAGAATTCGCCCAACGTTGGTATCTAAATTCTCGATCATCGCCGCGTAGGTTGAGTTGTTTTGGAATGAACGAGACTTGCCACCGTTACGTTCCTCGGTTGCGTCGAGAACGTCGGCGTTTGGAAACTTCTGTTTGTACTTTTCGACCAATTGCTTGGGAGCTTGAATTGGAGTGTGGACGGCGTAATGGGCGAAGCAAAGAAAGAATGGTCGGTCTTTGTTTTCGGAGATAAATCCCAGGGCTTCGTCAGTCAGTTTATCAGTTAAGTAATCCCCCTCTTCGCCATCTTCGAGATCTGGGACGTCCCAGTAGGCAATCGTTTGCTTCTTCTTTTTTCGCTTGTATGGATAGAAGTAACTGCCAGGTGCGCCGGCTCGGTTCACGCCTCGCATCCACAGGAATCCCTGTTCGCTGGGTTGCTGATTATCTTTTTCGCCAAGGTGCCATTTTCCGATGTATCCATTTTCGTAGCCCGCCGTGGCCAGTGCTTCGCCGATGGTGACTTCGTCGAGGGGCAGGTGAAGATCGTTGGGCTGATTGATCCACTGAGTGATGCCCATTCGCTGAGGAGCCTTGCCGCTCATCAAAGCAGCTCGCGTCGGCGAGCAAACAGGGTTGGCCGAATAGAAATTCGTGAAACGCACCCCCTGACTTGAAAGCCTATCTATGTTGGGAGTTTCGTAAGCCTTGGAGCCGTAACATCCCAAATCCATTTGACCCAAGTCATCGATGAAGAACAAAACGACGTTGGGTTGCTTGGCCGCACGCTTGATCGATCTGGCCGGACGTGCCGCTGCCTCCAGTCCGCTCGCTGAAGAAAGAACGCCGTTATCAGCTTGAGCGAAATTGAGCGTTGTTAATAGTATTGAAACGACAAGCAAGGAAGCGAAGGCTGTCCTCATGAGGGTCAGTGAACGAACGCGAGGTACGATGCGAGCCACCACTGCGTGACGATTCAAGCCCGTGGCTTGGGTGCCTGCGATGTAAGAATTCGATTTGAATTCAATATTCCAAAACTGATTTCGTTGCATCATCTTCATCCTGATAGCTGTCGTTTGATGCCTGAATATATCACGAATCCAACTGCCATTGAGAATCGGCAAGAATTCCGAACAATGAGCGATTATTGGGCGGCAGCTCTCGGTTTTAGTGATATGCAAAAAAAGCTTTCCGTTGACTTTTTCAACAACTCGACGTGATGACATGAACCCTGCAACGCCCATAAACGAACCTTCCAACAACGATCCATCAGCAACGCCAACGGTTGTTTTGATTCATGGGCTGTCAGCCAATCGGCTTTTGATGATGCCATTGGCTTGGCGATTACAGCGAGCTGGTTTCAAGACACGAACGTTTGGCTATTTCAGTTCGATTGGTTCCATCGAGTGGCACGCAAAACGATTGGGGAAGTTCTTGGCGAGGCTCGATCGAGATTCAGTTGTTGCGGAAATTCACATTGTCTCACACAGCCTCGGTGGAATCGTCACCCGCCAAGCTTTGCTTGATTCGACGCCGGGTAAGGTTCGGCGGTTGGTGATGTTGGCTCCGCCCAACCAAGGCTCGCCTGCCGCCAGCTTGCTTTCGACCTACATTGCTCCCTTTTGTAAGACGCTTCGCCAGATCGCTTCCCGCGAAGGCAGCTTTGTTCGCGAGTTGCCGGAACCGATAGGAATCGAAATTGGCGTCGTGACAGCGTCGTATGATTTTGTTGTTCCCAAAGAGAGTGCGTCCTTGAATTGTCAAACTGACAATGTCACCGTTTTCAGTGGTCACAACGGGTTGCTTGTACGGAAGACAGCCGCCAAGCAAACGATCGAGTTTCTCTCGACAGGAAAATTTTCTCACGCGTCCTGAAACAGCTTGCACCGGTTCAACATTCGCACCACTGCAAAACGGTTTACTTGTCGGATATACTTCTCAAGCACCAACCGCTGCCCAAATGTTTTGGCTTGTCTTTTATGAATTCCTCCGACCGTTCACCTACACAAGAATCCACTTCTGAAAATCCTGGCGCTGAGCGAGCCAGAATGGCCGACGACACGGCTCGAGTTGCGAATTGGAAACGCTGGGGACCTTACTTGGCAGAACGGCAATGGGGAACCGTTCGCGAGGACTACTCCGCCAACAGCGACAGTTGGACGCATTTTTCGCACGAACATGCTCGGTCACAAGCCTATCGTTGGGGCGAAGACGGATTACTCGGAATCACGGACCGGCAGGGACGCATCTGTTTTGCGTTGGCACTTTGGAATGGCAAAGATGCGATCCTGAAAGAGAGATTGTTTGGCTTGACGGGGCCTCAAGGCAATCACGGCGAGGACGTGAAGGAGGCTTACTTCTATCTCGATTCGACGCCAACGCACTCTTACATGAAGGCGCTTTATAAATACCCGCAAAACGAATTCCCCTACCAACAGCTAATTGATGAAAACGCCATGCGTGGCCGCGAAGCGTTGGAGTTTGAATTGGCAGATACCGGCGTGTTCGATGAAGGACGCTATTTTGACGTTCAAGCTGAATACGCTAAAGCAAACCCCGATGACATCGCCATCCGAATTACGATTTCGAATCGTGGACCCGACACAGCGACGATCGATTGCTTGCCGACTTTTTGGAGCCGTAACACATGGGCGCTCGGACGGACGGGCGAAGGCTATTGGCCACGCCCGATCTTTCGAAAGTCGACCGCTGGCCACGTGACGGCAGAACATGCGTCGCTCGGTAAGTTTCATTTTTTGGTTGAGGACGAACCTGGTGGTGAATCGCCAGCGCTGTTGTTTACCGAAAACGAAACCAACCGCCAACGTTTGTACAACGTGCCCAACGAGCATCCTTATGTGAAGGACGCTTTCCACGATTATGTGGTTCATCAAAAACACTCGGCAACTCATCCCGGCCAAACCGGCACCAAGAGCGCGGCCCATTTTCATTTGACGATCCCGGCGGGTGAATCAGTCACTTTGAAAATGCGGATCGTATCGGACACTGATTTTCAGCAGTTTGATTCGGATCGCCAATCGATCTGTGGCGATGACTTTGATGACATATTCGAACAGCGAATTCAAGAAGCTGACGAGTTTTATAAACAGGTACTTTCCACGGTTGGCTCAGCGAATAAAACATCAACGAGCGAAACACCAGCCAATGAATCTTCAGCGCAGTCTTCCTCGCAATCTGAGTTGATTGCTCGACAGGCTTACGCGGGTCTGCTGTGGACGAAGCAATTTTACTTTTACAGTGTTCGAGATTGGCTGCGAGGCGACCCCAACCGTCCGCCTCCGCCAGAATCGCGAAAGGACGGGCGAAATTCCGATTGGCTGCACCTTTATAACCGCGATGTCATTTCGATGCCGGACAAATGGGAGTACCCTTGGTACGCCGCGTGGGATCTTGCTTTCCATATGGTTCCGTTCGCCGCGATCGATGCTGATTTTGCGAAGGAACAATTGATTCTGCTACTGCGCGAGTGGTACATGCATCCGAATGGGCAAATCCCCGCTTATGAATTTGCTTTCTCCGACGTCAATCCTCCCGTTCATGCTTGGGCGGCCTGGCGCGTCTATGAAATCGAAAAAGAGAAGGGCAACCCCGATCGAAATTTCCTGGCCCAAGTCTTCCACAAATTGCTGATCAACTTTACCTGGTGGATCAATCGCAAAGACAAAGGCGACAACAACATTTTCTCAGGTGGCTTCCTCGGGCTCGACAATATCGGCGTCTTCGATCGCTCCAAGGAATCACCCTTAGGCGGACACCTCGACCAGGCTGATGCGACTGCCTGGATGGCATTCTATTGCTCGTCAATGCTGACGATCGCCTTGGAACTCGCGCGACACGACCGCAGTTATGAAGGTGTCGCTTCCAAGTTCTTTGAGCACTTCGTCGCGATCGCGGATGCAATCAATTCGCTCGGCGGGAATGGATTGTGGAATGAAGAGGACGGCTTCTATTACGATCACTTGGAAAGAAATGACGAGTACATTCCCGTAAAAATCCGCTCGATGGTCGGACTGCTTCCTCTCGCGGCGGCGGGAGTTCTTGATGTCGACTTGATCGATAAACTTCCTGGTTTTAAAAAACGCGTTCTCTGGTTCTTGGAAAATCGCAAAGAACTTGCCAGTCAGATCACTTACTTGGAAAAACGTGGCGACATTCCCAAATTGATGTTGGCGATTCCATCCAAAGACCGGTTGTTGCAGATGCTGAATTATCTGCTCGATGAAACGGAATTCCTTTCCGATTTCGGTGTGCGATCAATGTCTCGAATCCATGATCAGCAACCGTTTGTGTTTGAGATGGAAGGACAGTCCTTCTCTGTCCGATACAATCCGGCTGAGTCGGATTCGGGATTGTTCGGTGGCAATTCCAATTGGCGTGGGCCTATCTGGTTCCCGGTCAATTTCTTGATCATTGAGGCCTTGGAAACCTATCACGATTTTTACGGAGACACGCTTAAGGTTGAGTGTCCGGTTGGCTCGGGACAAGAACTTAATTTGAAAGAGATCGCCACCGAATTGGCGAGCAGGTTAAGCAAATTGTTTATTGCCAATTCGGATGGGCAACGCCCCATCAATGCCAACGAATCACGATTTGCCAATGACCCACACTGGAAAGATCTTGTGCTTTTCTACGAATATTTCCACGGTGACAACGGCCGTGGCATGGGAGCCAGCCACCAAACAGGCTGGACGGCGTTGGTCATCAATTGCCTCGAGCGACTGCACGCGAGCAAGGCATAGCAGCGATTTTTGAACCAGTCGCTGGGGAGCCGATTTACCCGCACTGTCGAGTGCGTTACCGATTCGAGAACCATCATTGCCTTGCCGCCTAAACGGGGGATAATGCTGTCAGCGAAGCAGAACAGTCGACCGTCAAATCGGTTGACATTAAATCCACAGATCAATCAACCATACGTTGGAGTTTTTAGATGAATCCGGAAGTCTTGGCGCTTGAAAATGAAGCTGAAAAACTTAAAGGCGAAGGCAAGAATGAAGAAGCGATCGCCAAACTGAATGAAGCGCTCGCCATCGACGAAAATTTTGTGCGAGGACATCTGGCGTTGTCGGTGCTGTTTCACAAAACTGAAGACTACGCGAAGTCGGTCGCATCGGCTGAGAAGGCGTTTCAGCTTGAGCCAGATGATCCGTTCAACGCAGCGGCGCTAAGCGTGACTTACCAGCGTGCGTTCGAAGGAACTCGCGATCCGATCTACATCGAAAAAGCCGAGAGCGTTAACACCAACTTGCGATAGTTGGTGAGTTTGACGACGGGCGAAGCGCTATCTTCGCCAGTTCGGTGCCGAGGCGTAGGGCGAATCGTATGACGAGTTCACGGAACTGTCCGCCTGGTAGATGATCGGCTGGCGGTTGCTCGGAACGAGTGCTCTATTCCCGGATGGCATGTAGTGCCCTGCGAACGGCTGGATGTTGCTTGGTTGCACATTCGCGGGTTCCTGAAAGTTGCGAGTCATCGGACTATAGTGTGGAGCCTGATAGCCGTAGGGACGCGTTGCAATGCGAGTCGCTGAATTTGCAGAATTTGCCGGTGCACCCTGAGAGCCAACTTGCGAATCGTAGTTGACTTGCTGAACCGACATGGAATGCGGGCGCAAACCAAGCCGTGGTTGCTTTTTCTGCTGGCGAGACTGATAGCCGGATGAATTTTGTGCCGGACTGTAACTGGCAGGAGCATAAGAAGCGGGAGCTACGGCGCCCGGCGTTCTCCTTTGATAATCGCTTGCCTCGCGAGAGGGGTTGCTACTGACAGGCTGGTACGATGCGGGTGCGGATTGCATATTCGCCGGCGGATAGAGCGTTCGAGAAACTTCAGGATTGAAAGCTCGCTCAAATACGACGTCAACAACGGACTCATACTTTTTACGCACGTCCTGATCAATATCCAATCGCCCCGCCATCTGTTGAACGCCAGGGCCATTCTTTTCGGTCGTGTCATTCAAACGTTGAACAAATTTCAACGATTCGACAAAGTTATGATCGGCGGTCGCACCCACGATTGGCTGGATCGTCTTCGCGACCAGCCCCAAAGTTGTGTTCTCAACTTTTAAAAACACGTCCAATTGATTGGTGGCGACGGGTTTTCCATCGGCACCAGTCGTGAATTTCGAATTCAAAATTAAGACACACTTCCCGGTGAGCTTCTTACGAATGACGGGCCCTTCGTAGGTTCCCGTGCCGTAGAAAATATGTGTGTTCTCATTCCCGTAAACGAGTTCAAGCTCGCTGATCGTGCCCGCCCCATCATTGGTGGCTACGGTGTATGGCCCAGTCCGCTCGGTCGTCATCTTTGTGACGCCCATTAATTGCCAAATGTTGACAATGACTTCCGGGTACCTAACAAGGAAGCGAAAGTGATCTGGATCGGCGTTGATGGAAGTAATCGGGAGTCGCCGGTAGATGCTTGGTTTCTCTAAGATGCCCTGAATTTTGTCAATCGTTTGCCGGTTCAACTGCTGGTAAGGAACCGATTGAACGGCTTGATTTCGATACTGACGTTTGCTCGATCCAGGTTCGTAATCCTGAGCGCTGGTTAATCCACTCGTCAAAACGAGCGCAGCCAACAGGAGCAACATCTTCCAGGATGTCAAAGCAGCTGAAGTTAATTTGGGCAAAATAGTCATAGATCGTTTGATCATGGGTCGTTTGATCAGCTGTAACTTTTCCAAAAATCGGCTGTCGTTTTGTGCGGCTTCCCAATCGTCGGGGCAGGGTGACCGAACTGGCAATCGTCCACGCAACATTGCGTTCGCGGAATTTAGAACGGAAACCAACGCGCGGGCGGTACCTACCTATTCGGTCATTGAGAGGCGGGCGAACAATGAAATCGCCACAACTGCCGCGCAAAACCAATCGAAGCCAGTTTGCTGTCAGCGTGCTCTACCCAGACCACCTAGGCCTCCGGGTTTTGCCAGCACATATTGCTTTCTACTCGTGCAGGCCAGCTGAGCAATTGAGAAATTGCCCGATGAAAGCTCTTTGAATCTTTTTTAACCAGCGCGCCTTGAATCCTCTGGCGTTTGGCATCGTTCATGGCCAGGACGACTGAAACCGTCACCACCTCCGAAAGCCCGTCTCATCCGCAGCGACTGAGGCAGAATACAACTGAGGAGCGTCATACGCTTATACGCTTTGATGGCGTCCTAGTATTACGTCTCAACTAAATTTTCGGGTAGTGGACGAGGTTACAAGTCCCTGAATTTCCAAAGATACAGGGCCCATAGCCTCATCCACTACAAATCCTCATCCGGAAAATTTAGCTGCATTAGAATACTAGCTAACTACTCAAACTGAGCGTTTTCAAAATCCGCATCGCTATCAATCGACAAATGGCGGATCTTAAGAGAGTAGGCCGTAACAAGTGTAGCGCAGTTACGGCAACTTCAGTTTGAGTGATAGGCTCGTGTTTTGCCGCATCATCGTCGCTGACGCTCCTTGATAGCGGCCTACAACCTAGCGGCCTACAACCGCTCAGTTTGAGCTAGTTGCGTTGCAAATCGACGATGCGCTCGACCGTGACATGGTTCAGTTTCAAACCCGTGTGGTATCCACGCTTACCGATGACGCCGACTTTCGTCTTGAGATAGCGATGAAGGTTTATGCCGGGCGCCGGCGAGATGTGGTGAGTGACTTTTCCGTTGGCGTCCTTCAAAGCGTATTCTGACGGGCTGGTGCCACCATTACGAATCAATTCGCTGAGCCAACCGGTTGCGTCGTAAGTTGTACCCAGCGAAAGACTGTTCGCGTTCGAGAGTCCCGAACCTACGGTTCCGTCACGCCTCGCCTGGGTGCCAGTACTTACGTTTTGATATCCGTTACTGATTTCACGGCAGCTATCGAGTTTCGCAAGCAGCTTTTGAGCCTGCAGCCGTTCCAACGGATCACTCGTGCCATCGTAAACACCCTTGGCGGCTTGCCGTAGTTCCAGCAGTCGCCACTGGGCTGGCTCCTTGATCATCTCGTTGGTCAGTTTCATTTCGATGTCCGCCAAGCGAAGGCTTAGCGGAGTTGCCGCTGGGATGGCGGGCGAAGTTTGAGCAAGCGAATTGAACGCACCAGAATTTAGACCGTTTCTTGGCTGCCCGGGAGTACCGTAGCCTCGCCCATCGTAGTTCGCCATCGATTGCTTGAGGTCGAAGATTGGATTGACATCGAGCGAGGCAAGCCTAGCGTTAGAATCCCAGTTGGGCCGTGTTGTCAGTGGAGTCTGAAACCCGTCTGGGTTTGAATTGGATCGAGCCGAGGGTGTCAAATCGGTTCGCGACGAGCTTGATGTCGAAGCGTAACTGTCGTTGGATTTTCTCATCGGCCGCGTCGAGCGACGCCAACCTTGGTTCAACGATTTCAACGGTTGAGATTGCGCAGTTTCGCCGTTCGAGGAATTGTTCGGAGTGCTTGTGAAGGTTGATTGGTAGGTTGCTGGTTGAACTTGCGAGTCCTGCCTGCGTCTTAAATCAGCGGAACCGGTTTCTCCAGTGTCACGGGGCTTGGTTCGCGATGAGTTTCGGTTTACGTTTGCCGAGACCAGTTGATCCAATGTTGGCGGCTGTTGGATGTCAGCGTCATTGATCCAGCGAAATTCTCCCGCCGGCGGCGCGATTTGATACCAGATAGTTGAGTGACCATCGGGACGCGGCCAATTGGCTTGGCCTAAAATTTCGACCTTTTCACCACGCTTCAGTTTGATTTGCCAGAGAGCTTGATCGACCGGGCCTAAGCTGGTTCCCACCCAGGCCTGAGTTCCATCTTCAACAATTCGGCCGATTCCATCTTCGATGATTTCGATTGCCGATTCGGCAATCAGGCTGAAGCTGCCATTGACGGGACGAATCGCACACCACCCACCGGGATCGTGCCGATAGACTTCGACCATCGAATTCTGTTTCAGCTTGCCCGTCGCGTAGTGGACTTCGCCAGGCCCGCTGCGAATTTCGGCTTTGTCTTTCAAAACCATCGCTTGGTAGGGGAACTGCAGGTCGTCATCGACCAATTGTGCCGTCGTTGTTTTGCAACAGCATCCTAAGACACCGGTTGCGACAACAACAAGACAAAAAGTTTTAAGTTGATTTTTGAATCGCATGAAAGAATCGTCCTTGATTCCGTTCCCGTAAAAAGTCATCAGCCTGCCGCGAACTTCGAACGTCCTTAGGCAAAAAAGTGCACTTCGGCATAGCTTGACCACATTTTTTAGCCGTTTGGCGAAAAACGCTCAAGATTAAACCTGCTATCAGTGATTGCCAGCAAGAAGTCTTTGGCAAGCAAACACAAGCATTGGATGCAACGTTCCAGTGCATTCCGACTGACCATGAAATGCCTGACATTTGATGTCCTAGCCACCCATGATGGCGCCAACGATTCCGCAACCAAACATCAACACCAAAAGTCCGAGAGCGATCCAAACGATGATTGACGTTTTGTGCTTTATGTGCGGCGTCGCGGCGATCACGTCTTTGTATTCCGGCGAAAAGACCATGGTTCCTTTTTCAGACCACAACAAATACAAGAAGTATCCGCAAATCAAAGTTCCTAGGGGAAATCCCAGGACGCCCAAAGCTCCGAAGATTGTGCCACCGATGCGGCCCACCTGATTGAGCTTTCTTAATCCAACCGCCACCCATATTTGCGTTGCGCCGATGACGACGTAGACGCCAGATAATAAAGCCAACAGCGCTGTGAATGAAGGCTCAACATCCGCTGGCGCACCTCCAGTTAGGCACACGAAAAGCATTACGCAACCGCCGATTATCATTAACACGCCGCCAAGCAAATAGAGAAATCCGAATGACTTGATACTTGCTTCGTGAGTTACGTGCTCTCTGCGTATCTGCTCATTTTTGGTGCCTGGCTTGGTGGGCTGACCGTGCGCAACGGGAGCAGCGTAAGGATTGGCGTTGGCGGGATCTGATTGGCTCACGGAAGACTCCGGTCGAATAGAAACAAGGAAGTTAGAGACTAATGCGAGTCGCGGATGTACAGATGCGGTGAACGCAATTCGAACACATGCCACGACTCAGAAATAAACTACCAGACTTACATTCGTTATTCAAAGTTTCGGTGCATCAATTCGCATCAATGCTGAGTCAATGAGTCCTCATCAACCGTGTTGAGCGATCGCCGCGATCTTAGAAGTCAAAATCACTGGCGTGAGCTGACCACGGAATACTTTTTAGCGAATCGATCGTCGACGTCGAAAGAATATCTTCATGAGATGCGACAAGCCATACGACGGACAAGCCCGAGGCATCCTGCGAAGGATCGTTGACCGGCCTCATTGAATAAAGCCAACCTTGGCACTTCAACGCAGGCAGTCGAAAGCCATCTTCGAGTTCTGGCTCAATCAGGTAATACGAGGAAAATGGAGAGTCTGGTTCTTTGCTGGGATCTTTACCTGATCGCAATTCTTCCAGCATTCGCTTGGAACCCCGTTCCGTTGGCTCACCCGACATGATCAACCCATAAGTCGGAGCAACCTGGAGGTCGTACAGGCTTACGGAAAATCCCGCCCGGTTTTCAAAATCAATAATTGCCAACTTTGACTTTCCAGTCGACTTGAATCGTATAGAGCTATCGTCTGCGATCAATCGGCGACGTCTGAATCCGTCTTGTCCCAAATCACCAAACTAACGCCATCGGTTTCTGCGCCTTCCACGTACTCCGCCAGATCCGGTTGCTTCTCGAGGATTCGATAGGAGAAAGGCCAATGTTTGACGGTGTCGTTGATTGTCCAGCCTTCGTTTTCAAGAACTGACTGAGCGATGTGAAGCGCGCGTTCGACTCGCGGCTCAGTCCAGAATTCGTCAGCCAACATATCAACGTCTTCGGGAGACGGCTCATCGGCAACGGCTGTTTCATTAGAAATCCACAACGTCGCATCGGCGTCGACTTGTTTTCCGGTCGGCTGTTCGTCTTCGCCAAGTTCGGGTTGCGAGACATCGAACTGCACGAAGTAAAGCGGAAATCTGGGGCAAACGATGAAGTTCAAAACGTTTCCATCGACAGTTGCTTGCTTATACATCGCCATTCGCTCGGGGTCTTCGGCGTAGTCCGCATCTGTCACTTCAGTTTTATGTGCGACCTCTTCGATAACCCAAGGCTCTTCCTGAACAATGGTCTTGGCAGTTTCAACGGCGGCCGTTTCTTCCGTTTCGTTAATCCAGCATTCGACGTAAGCCTGATCAATACTGGCGTGCTCCGCATGTGATTCATGCGTCCGGATATTCATTCCAATGTAGTACATAACGGGCTTCGCGAGTGAATGTTGAATGGCTGCTAATTGGAGCCGAAACGTTGTTTTTGAAGTTGCACTTTTTTACAAAATTCGAGCCAACGGCATAAGATTTCCAACCCTTCAGGCTGGGCTATGAAAACAGCCTAGGCTTTGTCCTGAACGAAAAACACTGCGTCTCCAAAACTATGGCGCCACATTCCCAGTTGGAGGTGTTAGTTACCATTTCAAGATTTTCGCCCGCGGTCGTTTTAAAATAGACGGTTTTAAAACTGATAACCAGGCGCCGGGCCATCTTTGGTCAGCGTTAGGATCTCCGGGCCTTCTTCCGTCATCAGAATGGTGTGTTCGAATTGAGCCGACAATCGTCCATCAAGTGTGCGAACAGTCCAGCCGTCATGGCGATCCGACACCGATTTTCCAGTACCACCGTTGATCATCGGTTCAATCGTGAAACACATCCCTGGGTGCAGTCGTTCCTGTTGCGATTGACGATTGGGGACATGTGGAATGTTGGGCCGCTGATGAAACTTGGTTCCGATCCCGTGACCAACGTACTTATCAACAACACCAAAGCCGTAATGCTCTCGAACGTACTCGACAATCACATCACCAATCACCGAGATCTTGCAGCCCGGAGTCACGGCGTCGATTGCCAAGTACAGACAATCAAATGCACATTGCGTTACTTGGCGAGCTTCGTCGCTGATATCCGCATCATCGCCGATGAGAAACGTCTCTGACTGATCGCCATGCCAGCCATCAACGATCGATGTCAAATCGACATTGGCAATATCGCCGGATTGCAATTCGTAGTCGCCAGGAATCCCATGGCATATGACTTCATTGACGCTGATACAACAGCTCTTGGGAAACGGATTCTTGTCGCCAGGATACCCCAAGCACGCCGGAATGTGACCGTGATCCAATGTGTAGTCGTGAATAATTCGATCGATCTCGATCGTTTTCACACCCGGCCGAACGTGTGGTCGCACGACATCCAAGACTTCAGCGTTGAACCGGCTGGCAGCCCGCATCATGTCACGTTCTTCTTCAGTCAAGCGAATTCGGGGGCGACGGCGAATCAAAGGAATACCCAATGGAGAAGAACTATCTTGACGGAAAAATCGACTGACTCCCACGCGTTGCTTCGCCAGAATCTTTCCCCAGTTTAGCAAATCGCCTTAGAATTTCCTACCATGTATCTCGCAATCTTGGACGACGGATTTGTTGGTCGGCTGAACCTTCTCGATTCCCTCAGCTCTGACTAATAGTTCACCCATCCACAAAACTCTTTGTGCAGAATTGACATGGGTTTAAGTAAAAAATCACGAGCAAATTGATGTCGTAGTTTGCCCAGCCTTCAGTTTGCCCCAATCCATCTTCGCTCCGCTTTTGAAGCTTCGTCAAGTTTACTTCGCTTCACGTCCATGCTGCCGTTCATTGTAGCAATTTGTTAAACTGTGCCGCTGACTGGCCTGCCTATAGTTGGACGAAATCGATTGACGAAGCGATTGACGAAGCGATTGACCGAATCGGCAGACAATCCAACCAAACCCATTTCTAGTTTCGCTACCCAAGGAATCACTTGTGTCCAAATACAATCCCGCAGAAATCGAGCCACGATGGCAACGATTCTGGGACGAGAACAAGACTTTCAAAACGCCCGAAAAAGTTACCGGTGAGAAACTCTACGTTCTGGACATGTTTCCGTACCCCAGCGGAGAAGGTTTGCACGTCGGACACCCCGAAGGCTACACCGCGACAGATATCGTTGTGCGACAAGCCAGGATGGCGGGCAAGTCCGTCTTGCATCCAATGGGATTCGACGCGTTCGGATTGCCTGCCGAAGAGCATGCGATCAAAACCAACACGCCGCCCCGCGAATCGACCGAGCGGAACATTAACAACTTCATTCGCCAATTGAAGATGTTGGGGTTCAGCTACGACTGGGATCGCCAGCTTTCGACGACGGACGTTGGCTACTTCAAATGGACGCAGTGGATTTTCTTGGTCTTGCACGATACTTGGTACGACGCCGAGCAAAAGAAAGGCCGGCCGATTGCCGAGTTGCCGATTCCAAATGATGTCTCGGCCGAAGGTGAAAATGCGATTCGCGAATACCAAGACGAACATCGGTTGGCTTACCAGTCGTATGCGCCAGTCAATTGGTGCCCTCGATTGGGAACCGTGTTGGCCAACGAAGAAGTCATTGACGGGAGGTCTGAGGTTGGCGGCCACCCGGTCGAGCGAATGCCGTTGCGTCAGTGGATGTTGCGCATCACGGCTTACGCCGATCGCTTGGAAGAAGACTTGTCGGAAGTCGATTGGCCGGAAGGCATCAAGAAGTTGCAGCGCGACTGGATCGGTCGGAGCACCGGAGCGGAGGTCGACTTCTTTATCGGCGATGATATTGAAAGTTGGAAAGCTGGCCGGAGCAGCAGCGGTTTTCCTCGAAAGCAAACCATCGACGCTTTGCGCGTCTACACGACTCGTCCCGATACATTGTTCGGTGCCACCTACATGGTGATTGCACCGGAGCACGAATTGGTTGAGCAATTGACCACCGATGAGCAAAATGCGGCCGTCACGGCATATCGCGAAAAAGCCGCCACCAAAAGCGACCGTGATCGGCAAGACGACAAATTGAAGAAAACGGGGGTCTTCTCTGGGAGTTACGCGACCAATCCCGTCAACGGCCAACAGATTCCCATCTGGATCGCTGATTACGTGTTGGCCACCTATGGAACTGGCGCGATCATGGCGGTTCCGGCCCATGACACACGAGATTTTGCGTTCGCCAAACAATTTGATTTAGAAGTCATCGACGTTGTGCAGCCGCCAGCGGACGAGAAAGTCAAAGCGGGAGAGTGTTTCGCCGGCCATGGAACGGCGATCAATTCGGGTACTAACGACGGTTTAACGACAGCCGAATTCAAACTGAAGATCATTGAAGAGTTGTCACAAGGCGGCATGGGACGCGCGGCGGTCAATTACAAATTGCGCGATTGGTTGTTCAGTCGGCAGCGATTTTGGGGCGAGCCTTTTCCGATTTTGCACGAGATTACAGAAACTCCAATCAACGACAACACTGGCTCCGACTCCGCCATCGAATTGTCTGGGATGGTGAGAGCGGTTGACGCTGCTTCCCTTCCTGTCGATTTACCTGTCATCGAAGACTACAAACCACACGGCAAGCCCGAGCCGCCGCTGGGTAAAGCCGACGACGATTGGTTGTATCCGGTTATTGATGGCGTCAAGTACAAACGCGAAACGAACACGATGCCGCAGTGGGCGGGATCGTGCTGGTATTTCTTGCGTTTCATTGATCCTGACAACGACGAAGTCTTCATTGATCCTGAATTGGAAAAACAATGGATGCCTGTCGATTTGTACATCGGTGGAGCTGAGCATGCGGTCTTGCATTTGTTGTACGCCCGATTTTGGCACAAGGTCTTGTACGACCGAGGCCACTTGAGCACGGTTGAGCCGTTTAAGAAATTGGTCAACCAAGGCATGATCTTGGGCGATATTGAATTCACTGGCTATCGCAATCAAGACGAGCAGTGGGTCTCATCGACAGAGGTCGAAGAGAACGACGAAAAAGAGACTGTTCTAAAGTCCGACGGCTCGCAAGTTCAGAAAATCAAATTGGATCCTGATCAAACGGAGAAGCGGTCGGAAGGCTTTTACCTCAAATCCGAAGATGATATTCGCGTCGATAGTCGGGCTCATAAAATGTCGAAAAGCCGCGGCAACGTCGTGAACCCAGATGTGGTTGTGGCTGACTACGGTGCCGACTCGCTTCGTTTGTACGAGATGTTCATGGGGCCTTTGGAACAATCCAAGCCTTGGAGCATGGCGGGCGTGAACGGAGTGCGAGGTTTCCTTGATCGGGCTTGGCGAATCATCGTCGACGAAAAAAGTGAAGAGTTGGTTTTGAATGCAGCGATCGTTGATGGTGAACCCACCGACGAGCAAACTCGCATGCTTCACAAAACGATCAAAGCCGTCACTCAGGACATTGCCTCGTTGAGCTTCAATACAGCGATCGCTCGCATGATGGAATTCGTCAACTTCTTCACGAAACAGAAGACACGTCCGCGAAAAGCCATTGAGCCGTTTGTGTTGATCCTTTCCCCGTTTGCACCTCACTTGGCTGAAGAGTTGTGGAAGTTGTTGGGACATGAGCAAACGTTGGCTTATGAGAAGTGGCCTGAGTTCGACGAAAGTTTGACCGTTGACGCGAACGTTGAAATCCCAGTTCAGATCAAAGGCAAGAATCGCTCCAAGATCATGGTTCCGCGTGGAACTTCCAAAGACGAACTGGAGAAAATCGCATTGGCTGACGAACGAATCGTCGAGTGTCTTGATGGACTGACGGTTCGCAAAGTCATCGCTGTGCCCGATCGCTTGGTCAATATCGTGGCCAACTAATTCGTTTTCAACTGCAGCCGCCTTCGCAGTATTTGAGACACCTCGGCCAACGCCACCGAATATCTCGAAGAGATTACAGCCATTAGCCGTGGGTTGAGTGAAACGACACCGGGTTGAGTGAAACGACACCCACGGATCGCGTTGACATGACTTTTGACCCCGAAGGTGGTCACAGCTAGACTTGCTTCGACACCCTCCGGGGTCGCCAAGAGGAGGACATCGTTACCGGGGGTGTTCACTGCGTTCAAACCCCCGGCTAAAAGCTGCAATCCTTTCAGGATAAAAATTGATGGTGGTGTTCACCGCGAAATGTCTTCTTTTTGCTTGATTTCTTAATGTTTGACGCAAAATCAAAAACGACGTTGCGACGACGGCTCTTGAGTTGGTTTGACAAGAACCAACGAGACTTGCCGTGGCGAAAGCGGAAGACGCCTTACCGAATTTGGGTCAGCGAAATCATGCTGCAGCAAACGCAAGTCGCCACGGTAATCGACTACTATCTGCGTTTCACCAAGCAGTTCCCGAACGTGAAAAAATTGGCGGCGGCCCAAGAAACAGAAGTGCTGAAACTTTGGGAGGGACTTGGCTACTATCGCCGAGCCAGGCAGCTTCATGCGGCCGCGAAAATTGTCGTCGCAGAACACGGTGGAAAATTCCCCGTTGATTTTGAGGATGTTCTCGCGCTGCCTGGAATTGGGCGTTACACCGCAGGTGCCATTCTTTCAATTTCCCAAGACCAGCAGCTTCCTATTTTGGAAGGCAACACGATTCGCCTTTTCGCCAGGTTGATGGCGATGAAGTCAGACCCTCGATCGACTCAGAACCAAAAAAATCTGTGGAAGTTTTCTAAATCACTGCTGCCAAAAAAGCGATGTGGGGATTTCAATCAGGCGCTGATGGAACTAGGCAGCCTGATCTGCACGCCACGCGATCCGAAATGTGAGCAATGTCCTTTGATGAATCTGTGTCCGACGTTTTTGAATTCACTTCAGTCAGAAATTCCGGTCGCGGCAGAGAAAACGAAATACGAAGACATCAACGAGGCCGTCGTGCTGGTTCCGCGCACGATCAAAGGGGTTCAAAAGTACTTGGTACGACTGTGCGGTTCGGGCGAGCGATGGGAAGGCCTGTGGGACTTCCCCCGATTTCTGCTTGAGAAAGAAGATGCGCCATCAGCGTCAATGCGAGGGTCGGGAAACAAAAAACGTAGCGAGAGTCATTCAACGCCTGCCCAGCAACTGCAAGCCAAACTTAAACAGCAATTTGGGTTGACCGCCGAAATTAAGCCAATTGACCACCGCATCAAACACGCGGTCACTCGCTATCGCATCACGCTCGATTGCTTTGCGGCGATGTCAATCTCAGGGCGACTCAAAACGAGTAAAACAGAACTCGCCTGGAAAACGGCTGGTGAGCTGGACCAATTGGCGATGAGCGTTACCGGCCGAAAGATTGCCACGCAAATCAAACGTGGAAACCAGTTGAAGATGTTCGGTTGAATTCGCTCGGCAACGCTAGAGCCGAGGCAGGTTTGAGAGCCAGCGATCTTTTCGCTTTGCAATGCCGACCTCGAAGCGGAAACGTTCTTGAGATTTCGGCTTAGTTTCTGCTGCCCAATCCCACCTATCGAGCGCTATCGAGCCATGGGGTCTGGCTTTTCGGCGGTTTCCAGCGATTGGACGTTATTTCGGGTGCTGAACTGGGTGAGCTAAACACCCCAACTTTCACCTGCGCAGGTCGCCTATTTTGTTGAAATAGACTTCCCCAACGATTATATTGGAGGCGTCTATCCCCACATTTATTCAAACCTACATACCCCTCAAGGTTTTGCAGTGAGATCATTCGCCACTTTTTTTATTGTTGCGTTCTGTTGTTTCGCACAAGCCAACGGCCAACTGACGTTTAACTTAACCTCCACCGGCAACGCAGACGCCGATGCTGGTTTCCAACGGGCTGCTGATTTTTGGTCATCGCAGTACGACGACAATATTGAAATCAACATCACCGCTGGCTTCGCTACACTTCAACAGGGTGTTTTAGCCCAAGCGGGCTCAACCCGCGCACTATATTCCTTTACGGATTTCAAGACGGCGCTCGCCGCGGACGCCACTTCGGTTGACGACGCCACGTTCAGTGCAAGCCTGCCAACAGGAAACGCATTTTCCGTTTACATCAATGGAACTGCTGAATCTTCCGGACCGATGGTTGACAATGATGGAGGCGACAACAATACCCAATTGAGGCTGCCCAATGCGAATGCCAAAGCACTTGGTTTGATTACGGGGAATCAAGATGGCGAGGACGCGAACATTACTTTCAGTGATAGATTCACTTTTGACTTCGATCAGTCTGATGGAATTGGAGCCGGCCAGTTTGACTTTGTGGGTGTCGCCATTCACGAAATTGGGCATGCACTAGGGTTCACGAGCGGTGTCGATGTTCTTGACAACAATGGAAACGGTACGATCAACGACGACGTATTCACATTCGTGACAGCGATGGATCTAACGCGTAACTCGGCGGATAGCGTCGCGATGGGTGCCGACATTGATTGGACGGCAGATAACAGACCCAAGTTCTACTCCATCGATGGTGGAGTCACCGCTGGTGGTGGTATCGTCGGTGGAACCGATCATTTCTCGCGAGGCCGAAACTTTGGTGACGGTCAACAAGCAAGCCATTGGCGTGACAACCTGGGATTGGGGATCATGGATCCGGCTATAGCTCCTGGAGTTCTCAACGTTTTCACTGCGCTCGACGCCCAAGCTTTCGACATCATCGGTTACGACCTAATTGTCGCCGGAGTGCCGGAACCATCAAGCCTGGTCGTTCTCGGAGGTGCTTTCGGAGCATTACTTTTGCGTCGACGAAGAGCATAACGCAAGACGGCAACGAGCTGTATTGAAACTGAAAACGAAAAAGGGCCGCGTCATTGACGCGGCCTTTTTCTATTTATGCAAATCGAGAAGCCAAATCAATCTTGGTCTTCTTCATCGAGCAGTTTCATCTCCATCGAGCCGCTGGCTCTGATATCAAGATGATAGGTACGGCCTTCTTCGGCGACGATGTGGTTTGCTGTTC
>CAZPTT010000047.1:32944-37558 GCA_964589435.1 uncultured Pirellulaceae bacterium | reverse complement strand
GATTTCGCGAGCTCCGTGGCCAACTTAATTCGCTGGGCTTCTCCACCCGAGAGCGTCACCGTCGATTGGCCCAGCTTCAAATAGCCCAACCCTACATCGTGCAGACATTGAAGCGGCCGCGCGATTTTCTCAAAGCCCTCAAAAAACTCCAAAGCCTGCTCAATCGACATGTCGAGCACATCGGCCATTGAGCGATCGTTGAACTTGACTCGCAAAGTTTGCAAATTAAATCGGCGACCGCGACACGATTCACAAGGCACAAAAAAGTCTGGCATGAAGTTCATTTCGATTTTCTTGACGCCGTAGCCTTTACATTCCGGGCACCAACCGGTTTTCGTATTGAATGAAAATCTACCGACACCGAAGCCCAATTGTTTCGCCTGTTTCGTGGCAGCAAACACCTTCCGCAAATCATCAAAGATTCCTGTCACCGTCGCCGGACAACCTCGCAACGATTTGCCGATCGGTTTCTGGTCGACCAAAATCAACCGTTCGACCTTTTCGATTCCGCCAATCGTATCGAAAGGCTGTGGCTGCCGAGAGCCACGCCCGTGTTCAAGCAAAATTTCCGGCGCGAGCGTCTGGTTGACCAACGTGCTCTTGCCGCTGCCACTGACCCCCGTCACGCAAACGAGCACACCCAACGGAATCTCTACGTCGACGGATTGCAGATTCCTGCCACTGGCTCCTTTGATTGACAAGCAATGACCTTCCGTAACCTTGCGCCGCTCCGTCGGCGTTGCAATTTTTGCGCGACCCGCCAGGTAGTCTCCCGTCAAACTATTTTCGGCTTCACAGATCTCAGCCGGCGTGCCTTGCGCGACGACTTGGCCGCCATTGACGCCTGCGGCCGGTCCGATATCGATCACATGATCAGCCATTCGAATCGTGGCCTCATCATGCTCGACCAACAAGACCGAATTGCCCGCCTCTTGAAGATCTCGAATCGAATCAATCAGCCGGTCATTGTCACGCTGATGCAATCCAATCGAGGGCTCATCCAGTACATAACACACGTTGGTCAGTCCCGAACCAATCGACTTCGCCAATCGAACACGTTGATGCTCACCACCACTAAGTGTGTTACTGCCTCGTCCAAGCGAAAGGTAACCGACACCGACTTTGACCAAGAATTTGAGTCGCTGCAGAATCTCCGCGAGGATTGGCTCGGCGATTTGAAGTTCATCTTCGTCCAATTGAAGTTCATCGTCGCCCAAGTCTTGCCCGTTCAGAAACGATATCGCTTCAACAATTGGCAGCCCAACGATTTCACCCAGATGCTTGCCTTGGTAGAAAACGGATCTCGCCTGTTGCGAAATCCGACTGCCGCCGCAGCTACGACAATCAAGCAGCCATTGATAATCCTGCAGATCGTCGTAACGTTGATCATCGCTGGTGACGGCCAGTTCTTTTTCAAGCAGCACCAACAGTCCGGGGCGAGCCTTCTCACGACTGTTGAGAAATTCGTCCCATTGCTTGTTGCCAAGGAGTATCAACGGCGATTCAAGGTCAAAGCCAAGATGCGTCAGAACTGGCTTCAGTTCACGATGGTGCTTCTTTTTCTCCGCAGCGGATAGGTCTTCCCACGGAGAAATCGCACCGTTCAAAACACTTCGGTGCCGATCGGGCACCACACGGGCCTGGTCAAATTCTACTGACTCACCACGCCCCTTGCAGGCCGTACAAACGCCATGAGGACTATTGAAGCTGAATGATCGCGGCTGAATCTCGCTGTATTCGATTTGGCAATCGGGACATGCGTAGCGAGTACTAAAAACATGGTCGTTCCATTGCCCGGTTTCAAGATCGTTACTGCAAACAATCACTCGCCCATCAGATAAACGATCAGCAAAGTCGATGGCTTCCAAAAGTCGTTCGTCGACTCCGTCTCGCACAATGATGCGATCGGTAATGGCTTCGATTGTATGGTTGCCGGATTCCGTTAGCTCGGGAGCATGATCAATATCGTGTATTTCACCATCAATTCGCACGCGGACTAGCCGCTCCCGGCGAATCTTTCGCAGTATCGAACGATGAAACGTAGCGTTCTCTTCAACAGGCGCATCATCAATTGGAGCCAACACCATGATCTTAGTGCGTTCGGGTAGTTCGAGGATCTGATCGCGAATTGCTTGCGGTGTGTGCTGAACAATCGGCTGGCCGCATCCATGACAATGAATCTTGCCCACCCGTGCCATCAACAATCTTAAATAATCGTAGATCTCGGTAATGGTTCCGACGGTACTACGTTGGCTGGTCGTCCCGTGATTCTGATCAAGGCAAAGTGTTGGTGGCAAACCGCGAACTAAATCAACATCCGGTTGAGGAAGTTGTTTAAAAAACTGCCGCGAGTAGAGCGACAGACTTTCAACGTATTGCCGCTGGCCTTCCGCGAAAATCGTGTTGATCGCCAAAGAGCTTTTACCGCTGCCGCTTCGCCCAGTGATCACGACCAATTGATCGCGAGGAATGTCGATGCTGATGTTCTTCAGGTTGTGAGTACGCGCCCCGACAACTTCGACTTTGTCGCCGTTAAGATCTACAGACGAAACATCGCCAAGCTGATTGATGGTGCGTGAGGGAGACAAAAAGATGAACCTTCCTTGGTGCTTGAATACTAAGACTTCGATCTCGCCAAGCGTTCCGAACTAACGAATCAGCCAACCTACCTCCGGCTTCCTTTGCCATAGGAGTAGGCGAGAATGACGCCGATTCCCATCATGATCAAGTTGAATGGTTTGAGCTCATGAATGTGTGACAGAAAGTATCCCAAACTATCATCGGCGATGAACGGAAAGTTGTACCACTCAAGGTATAGGCTCAAAAAGAGCGCCAGCAAAGCACAGATCACCCCATAGGCCGTACTGTGACTTCGTGAAGCCAATCCAAAACCCAGCCCAACCAGCGCCCCCGGAACGACATGAGCCACAAGCCTTTGAGCGACGCCCCAATTAAAAGCGAAAAAACCGATGGCCCCGCCAGCCGCAGCTCCGACTAACCCAAGTACCAAGCGGACTGGCGAAAACCCGACGACTCGTTCGAATCCGCGGTCACTGCGAGATTCTACGAATTCCTTATCACTCATTCTTTCGTTCATCTTTTACCTTTGGCGGGATACAGTTCGAACCGTGAACTGGTAACTATTCGGGTACTGTCTTTCCGCATTGGCAAGATTCTCCCACGGATTCGGCGTTTGCCAAGCTCCTGCGATAGTGAGATTCACGACGGCGTCGCTGTGATGAGGCATATTCCAGCTACGGAGACATATTCCAGCGACGAAACAGTCCAGACTCAACATACTTAAGCCTGATTCTTCGAACCCATGATCGTCGCAACAACCTTCCGAGATCCGCCTCGGTCACGATGTTCGCACAGATAGATCCCTTGCCATGTTCCAAGAGCCAACCTTCCCGCTCGAATTGGGATCATGACTTGAGCCCCGAAAAGCGAGGATTTCACATGAGCCGGCATATCATCGGGGCCCTCGCAAGTGTGAATGAACGGCGAAGACTCTGGGCAAAGCTGGTTGGCTGCGGTCTCCATGTCGACGCGCACGTCTGGATCTGCGTTTTCATTAAGGGTCAACGACGCCGATGTATGGAGGATGAATACCTGCAGGAAACCGACCTCGAAATCGGAGACTTCAGGAACGATATCCAAAATGTCCTGTGTAATGAGATGAAAACCTCGTTTGACTGGCTTAAGCGTCAAGGTCTTTTGAATCCAATCGGACATCGAATCTGCTTATAAAAAGAATTGCGAAGTTGATTTTTTGTAGTCGATTGCACGAAAATCTTCGTTTCGAATTTCACATTTTCTAAACCTTCTCATAAGCCAATGCAATCGAGCAAACCGTTCACGTTTACCGTTTCGTAATACTGCGCCTCCACTAAAAGCATTTTAGCGGTGACGATCACACTGTTGAGTGAATCCACCTTCGGTTTCAAATTCCCACAGTCCAAGAAGTGAAATGCGCACCGCGCAACAATGTCGCACCCCGTGAGCGTGTCCACTCCACCAACTTCGGGTTGCCGAAAAATCAGCGCAAGAAAAGTCCTCACAAAGTCTTCACAATTTTCTTGACTTCACACATTGCTCGTCAATAATGTTGGCATCACCGAACGAGTTTGTGACAGAGGATGTCGCCTTCAACAAATCAGAGAGATCGCTTCGACAAATCCAAAACAATTGATCTCGCTGACTCAATTTTTTAAAACTCGTTTAACGACGGACGCTAACGGAAAACGTCGACCCTGTTTTCTGATATGCCAAGCAAATCACTTTTACATAGGATAAAGGTACACATTTATGTCTAACGGTAAGCAAATCACTAACGTATTCGAAGCCATCCTTGAGTATGGCCACGATGAAGACTTCGTTCCAAACGAAGGTGATGGCTTTTGCCCAACTGATGCTCCTGCTGGCTCCGATGAGAAAATCGAAGCCCTTCGTCAGCGCGTTCTTGGTGGTGAGCCACTTTGGCACGGCGAAGATCGCCAGGACTACTCAGGTTTGACAGGAGCCGTTCGCCCGCGAGAGTGAACAAGTGCCAACAATTTGAAATGCAAAACGCCAGTCAGCAGACTGGCGTTTTTTTATCGCTCAATTCTAAGT
>CAZPTT010000047.1:0-32934 GCA_964589435.1 uncultured Pirellulaceae bacterium | reverse complement strand
TGCATTTTTTGTAGCCACGAAGTGACGACCACAAATAGCCGCGCGGCGTGAGCCGGCAGTTTAGTTTGACTTGATAGCCAAACCCACGAAGTGGCAACCGCAAGCGAATGGCTGCCTTGCGAACGCGAAAGCCGCGCATTAGAAAAGCTGGCCGAAACATCGACCAGCTTTCCCAAATTTCTCTTCGAGCAAATTACTCCATTGCTCTAAACAGCTCCCTAAACAAACTATTCTTTGTCCTCGGAGTCTTTTTCTGCTGCGGCTTTTTCAGAGTCCGCTTCTTCGTCAACTTTCTTGAAATCACCAGCGGTGATGATGACGAGCTTCTCCGGAACGATCAGTCGCCGCAGCGCCGCGTCCACGCGATCTTTACTGAGAGCTTCAATCTTTCCATCGCTTGTCGATTGAAAGTCCATCGTTCGACCTGTTTTCAAATTTGAAAGCAGAGAACTGGCCAAGCGACGATCTTGAGCACGTCCGCCCTTGCGATTGTTCAGATAACTCTCTTTGGCTTTGTCCAGTTCTTCGCCTGTCACGCCACTGGACAACATACGATCGACTTCTTCCGCCACCGTCTCAACGACTTTTTCAGTGTTCGTCGGATTCGAAATGCAAAACGTCATAAACATTCCGCGTTCATCTTCTGAATCAGCCATGAACTGAGTCATCGCAGTGTAAGAAAGCCCGTCCTTCTTCCGGACACGATCTGCAATTCGAGAAGAAAGCGGCCCGCCACCCATGATGTAGTTTCCAATCAACATGGCTTCGTAGTCCGGATCGTCATCGCGAACTGGAGCAGCGACGCCACCAATGTAAACCGAGTTGGCTTTATCCGGTGTGTCGATCGTGAAGCGACCAGGCTTTACATTTGGATTGAAGGGTTCTTCAATGCGGGCGTAAGGTTGCGTCGTCGTCCAACCATCAAACATCGATTCAAGCTTCGCCAAAATTGGGTCAGCAGCAAAATCTCCAATCACGACAACCTCGCCATTCTGGCCGCCCACAAATTCGGCGTGCAAAGCTCGTACGTCATCAATGGTTAGTGACTTGATGTTCGCAACATCTTCTTCGATCGTCGGCGTGTAACGGACATCGTCTTGCGGCTGCGGATCCAGCCGACGGCTAAGCTCAGTGAATGCCAGCGCGGTCGGATCAGACATGCTTGATTCGAGCTGAGTCACCATTTGTCCGTGAAGCACTTCAAACTCTTTGTCGTTCAAAGCTGGCTCTCGAAGAGCTTGTCGAACGATGTCCAGAACGTCCTCAAGATATTCACGTTTCGTTTGCACGTTGAAACTTAGCGTGCCAACATTGCCACCAAATCGTACCGTTGCCTTCAATTCATCAAGACGATCACGGAACGCCTGATAGTCCAAGTCCTTTGTGCCACGAGAAAGAAGCTGTGGCAGCATTTCGGCGGCGGAAACTTTGCCTTTGAGGCTTTCGTCGTTTCCATATCGCAGTTCACCTTGAACGATAACGACGTCGCCACGTGTCTCTTTTGACAACAGAGCGTACTTCATGCCGCTGCCTAGTTCACCAAACTTCGTCCTCTTCTGGATGTTCTCTGGCGTTGGCACAAACGCTTCGCCTTCGGAAATTTTGGCTCTGCCTTTGTAACCAGCGACGAGCTTTTTGACGTTTGGCTGGCCGGCGATTTTCGCACGAACAGCGTTTTCGGTTGGCAAGAACAAACCGGCAGTCCGATTGCTTTCGATCAAATATTTTTTCGCGACTTCCTGAACTTGGGAGGCCGTGACTTTTTCTAAACGGTCTCGGTGGAGGAAGTACAGTCTCCAGTCTCCGTAAGATTCCCACTCGCTTAAACCAGTCGCAAAACTTTCGCTGTTAGCGAATTGTCGCTCACGCCGTTTGATGATTCGGCTGACCGCTCGTTTGACGTCTTTGTCCGAGATACCATCGTTAGCCAACGACTCCATTTTTCCAATCAACGCGTCCTTGGCTGTATCGATGTCCTTGTCGACGGGAACTTCAGCCATCGCCAACAGGATTCCTGGGTCATGACCAACGAAATCCATCGCCTGCACTGACGTCGCAACTTTGGCTTCCACCAATGACTTGTAAAGCGGGCCAGAAGGTTGCATGCTCAACAGCGTCGCCAAGACTTGCACGGGAGCATACTCTTCGCTTCGCGCTGAAGGAACGTGGTAGCCAACACCAGCCATTTGCACATCGCCATTTCGGCGAAGCGTTACCAATCGAGAGCCATCTTGTTCCGGCTCCTCAGTGTAAGTTCGAGGCAGCTCGCGTTTGGGTTTTGGAATCGAACCAAAATGCTCTTCAACCAAATCGAGTGCTTTCTCTTTGTCAAACTTTCCAGCAACCACCAACGTGATATTGTCTGGCTGGTAAAACTTTCGATAAAAGACGCGAAGGTTCGATGCCGGCACCCGCATGATATCCGAGCGATTACCAATCGTAGATTTTCCATAGTTGTGCCACTGATAGGCACCCGTCATGATCCGCTGCATCAAAATACGAGCCGGGCTGTTTTCACCACGCTCAAACTCGGAGCGAACGATCGTCATTTCAGCTTCCAAGTGTTCTTGTTTGATCCAACTGTTGACCAATCGATCGGCTTCCATGGAAATGGCAAACTCAAGATTGTCACCATCGGCGGGAAGTGTCTCGAAATAGTTAGTTCTATCAAACGATGTCGTGCCGTTCATGTTTAGCACGCCGCGATCTTTCAGAAGCTTCGGAATGTCCGGGAAAAGATCGGTGCCGCGAAACAACATGTGTTCGAGCAGGTGAGCCATCCCAGATTCGCCATAACCTTCATGACGCGAACCAACCAGCACCGTCATGTTGACGGTAAACTGTGGCTTCGAATCGTCCGGGAACAACAAAAGCTTCACTCCGTTGTCGAGGCGATACTCAGTGATGCCTTCGATTTCAACGAGTTGCTTGGGTTGCTGGGCAACGGCGGGGCCCGACAAAAACAAAGTCGCGACCGACAGCGTCAGCAGACAGTTCACGAGGTTTTTTATTTTGAACAATGAAATAGTCAAGCTCTAACTCCTTTGAGTTGAATGATTGGAGGCGGCGATTCGAAAAACGAAATGGCGGGCTCCCAGCCGAAATGACTGGAACGAAAGCAAGTTGGATTCTCGCCGGCTCAAATTTTACTCGGGAAAGCCGCATCGGGAAGGGCGAAGAACAGCAAGGAATTCGATCTAGCATGTTACTTCTAGCTGAACGTCGCTGAGTTCTAGTTTTGCAAATTTTGCCTGTTGAAAGACGATCGCTACTTTTGCTTGAGTTGGGCTTGATAAATCATGGGGTGTGTAGCCGCTGACCAATGAATAATTGAACCGGCATAGCTCCGAAGGAGAGGTCGCACTTAGCTGCTGGCGGGAGCCAGCAGAGTCGGTATTTCACCCCAACCGAGCCTCGAAGTGACGTTTCGCAAGGGAGTCGTTGGTTTGCGGTCGCCACTTCGTGGCTTTGGCTATCAAGCCAAACTAAACCGCGGGCTCACGCCGCGCGGCTATATGCGGTCGCCACTTCGTGGCTAAAAAAATGCAAAACGAGAGCTAAGAAGCCTCCAATTCGGACAACAGCCAAATCCGACGTTTTTGACGAACCCCAATTGTCAAAGCAAGAATCGGCTCGACTTTTACTAAGCCGAATCAAAAAACTAAGCCGAATCAAAAAACTAAGCCGAATCAAAAAACTAAGCCAGATCGAAAAACCAAGCCAGATCGAAAAACAATGCCCGTTCAGTTCTTACGATCTCAGCTTTGGCTCATTGAACCACATATTGAACGGAGAACGGCGATCACGGTTCTTACCTGAGATGCGATCGGTCGTGTTGGCTTCACCATTGGGGTACTCAACGAAAACCGCGGCTGCCAATCGCTGACCAGAGTCGATGCCCAGCATTTCAAATGCAGTCGACGAACCAAGTTGCCCGCCACTAGACCAATACGAACCAAGTCCATCGGCGGTGAGAAGCAATAAGAAGTTTTGAATCATTGCTGACGTGGCAGCCAAATGCTCTTCGTCAATCTGGCGTTTCTTCTCCGATGAAACGTTGTCGTTCGCCTTTGCAATCTCTTGCTCCGATTCCACATCGGCATTGGAACAAAATTGAGGCAACCAGGTTACGAGTACCAATGATCCGCAAGCCGCTAACATGCCGGGCAATTTGTTAGATGGTTTCACATCTTCAAACCGCTGGTGAAACTCCGTCGCCAACTGACGACACGTTTTCGCATCCAGAAAATGGGCTCGCCATGGTTCGGCGATTCCACCGACACCTCGGTCGTAGTGAAACGGAGCCCAGCCCGATGTCTCGAGGCATCGCTTAACTTTTGCATCGCAAGTCGCCATCGTTTCCGCAGGATACTCGATCGGTGCCTGCGGATCAGCGAGAACTTTCCACGTTTGACGACGCCGAATGATCTCACTCAGTCCATCTGTATTCATTGATTCAGTCATCGAGTTAGCTTTTCCCAAGGATCTGGCGGGCTTGCATTTCACAAATTTCGATGGCGTCTCGAGCCAAGCTGCCGGCAAGAATTTTCGACGGCGTATTGGTTGTTAAGCAATGGGCGACCTCAGCAATCTCCCTTGCGAAACCATGAATTGGATCGCCATCTCCTAAATCGGGATAAATGACATCTCCGCCGTCTGTAAATACTTTGACCGGATTAACTTCCGGCGCGTTGGGTTCGGCGAGCGCCGAAAACTCGAAATGAATCGTGGCCTTTTCGAGATGGATTTCATAACCATGCATGAACGGCCGGCCCTGCTGATTGATGACACCCGACGTACAAGTGACCGCCAGACTTGGGTCGTCGAATCGGAAAATCGAATTGCAGTAGTCGACGACTTCTCCGCGAACGCGTCCACAACTGTCGACAGACTTCGGCATTCCGAACAATAGGCGAATAAAATGTGCGTCGTGAACATGAAGGTCAAACAGCGGACCACCGATCACAGCCGGATCGTAAAACTTGCTCAACCAATTTGGATCTGAAATGACTCGTTTAAATGAGCCACCCAAAAGCCGCCCGTACTTTCCCGATTCGATCGTTTCACGAGCAAACTGAAACTCCGTAAAGAACGGCAGGACCTGGCCGACCATCAGCAGACGATCATGCTCTCGACAAGCCGATATGGCAGTGTCGCAGTCCGACAGAGTTAGGGCCAACGGCTTTTCGCAAAGCACGTGTTTTCCGGCTGCGGCGGCTTTGCAAATGAACTCGCTGTGCAGAGCAGGCGGCAAACAAATGTCGATAACGTCGACATCGTCGTTGGCCAAAAGTTCATCAAATGTTTCGTAGGTGGCAACCCCCGTCAGGTCGACCTGTTCGCCAGGCGGGCCAAAGTTCCCTTTGATTTTCGTCCAATCCCCGGCGCGACGCTCAGGCTCGGGAGTACAAATAGCGGCAACTTCAATGCCTGCAGTCCGCTGATAGGCCAACCAATGGATCCAGCCCATGAATCCCAAGCCAGCTATTCCGACTTTTACCATCTTATAGATACCAAACTTTGAAAAACGAATTCTGATCGAGCCGAATTCTGACACTTAACCTCGCAACCGATTATCGAATGCGGTTGGCATTTGTTATAACAATAGTGGCTGGTGAGGATAATCACACCGGCGTTATTTAAAGCTTAAGGAACGACCATGCCCGTGGAAATGCAACTTGCTCGAATTATCATCAGCGAAATCAATGAGAATCAGGTCGTGTTTCTCAAAGAAGTCGATGGTGATCGGCAGTTTCCAATTCTCATTGGCATTTTCGAAGCCACCAGCATCGATCGCCGCGTTAAAGCGATTCAACGCCCTCGCCCGCTGACACATGACCTGCTGGTCGACATCGTGGATACGATGGGTGGCGAGTTGGATAGTGTTGTGATCAGCGAGTTGAAAGATCATACCTACTACGCGCAATTGCGAATTCGCTATGAAGGAGAGATCGTCGAAATCGATTCACGTCCATCGGATGCGATCGCGGTCGCAGTTACTTGCGATCCTCCGCTGCCGATTTATGTTGAAGAAGAGGTCCTTGTCGAAGCCATGCGGACACCCGAATAAATACCAATCGTTTTAGGTAAGCTTCCTTCATATTTCGCAGGGCTCGAACAATACTGACATCGTTGATCGTGTTGCGCCAAAGTCTGCTTCTGCCCGAGCGTTGTCTGCTCGTTAGCTCAATTCTCATCCTTCGTGATTTTTCAACAGGTTGGAACTCAGGTGCGTAGCGCCCGCCAATTGGTCTAACCGATGCCAATGATTTTTAATTCCATACTACCGGTAATCTTGCTGCTCGCTTTAGGCTTCTTGCTGCGACGAGGCAAGTTTTTTTCCGAACATTTCGCCAAGGGCATGAGCCAACTCGTTTATTGGGTTGGCCTGCCGGCGCTGTTGGTCGGCAAGCTTTCAAACGCCCAATATGAATTCGAAACATTGCGCAATGTACTCGTCGTGTTCTTCGGAGCCATGTTCGCCGTCCTGGTCATTGGCTGGGCAGTTTCAATTCTGATGGGCATGCCCAAACGGTCGCGTGGTGCATTCGTTCAAGCCGGTTTTCGCGGCAATCTTGGCTACCTCGGATTGCCGATCGTTCTGTTTTCAATCTCGGGGCAAGATCCGACTTATGCGACTGAACTAACGTCGCTTGCTGTTCTTTTGCTTGCGCCTGGATCGCTCGTTCATAACGTCGCGTCGGTTTTCGTTTTGGTTGCCAACGAGGAACGTGAAACCAAGGTCGGCGACGACGAAAACGAGACCGAAAACCTTAAACGCCAAAGCAATTTCCATCGCATCTTTTGGTCATTGATTTCGAACCCGTTGATAATTGCGGTCTTGATCGGAATCGGATTCGGGACGATGAGCGACCAAGTCCGCCTACCAATGTTCTTGGAACGCACGCTGACTAGTTTGGGGCAGATGAGCGTGCCGATGGCTTTACTTGCTGTCGGAGCTTCGTTCACGAAATTCAAGCTTCCTGGTTCGCCAGTCCAAACCGGCGTGGCGACAGCTTTAAAAATCGTTGTAGCGCCGCTGATTGGCTTGCTGTTGGCATGGCTGGTTGGGCTTTCGGCGATGGAAGCCCGCGTCGTGTTGGTCTACTTAGCAACGCCGACCGCCGTCGCTTCGTACATTTTGGTCGAGCAGTTTCGGGGGGATGATGGGTTGGCCGCCAGTGTCGTTGTCGTTTCGACATTGCTGTCGATGGTTTCGTTGTCCGTTGCACTGTGGATGACAACGGAGAGCGTCTGGGAAGTGTGGTTCGTTTAGCAAGTGGTGTTGGGTTTGATAAATCATGGGGTGTGTAGATCCGCGTGGCCCATGACTAGTTTGTCCGGCATAGCTCCGAAGGAGCGGTCGCATTTAGCTGCGGGCGGGAGCCCGCAGAGTCGGTGTTTCATCGCAATCAAGTCACGAAGTGACGTTCACAAGGGAGCCATTCGTTTACGGTCGCCACTTCGTGGCTTTGGCTATCAAGCCAAACTAAACTGCGGGCTCACGCCGCTCGGCTATATCCGGTCGCCACTTCGTGGCTAAGAATGTGCAAAACTAGATCTAGGCACCGGCTAAGTCCGCTTTTAAATCGTCAGCGAACGCTTCATCAGACTGCTCTGCGCCGATCAACTCGGCAAGTTTTGCCGGGTGCTTCAAATAGCGCCGGCTAAACAACAAATTGACGGGCTGGTCGCCGGAAATCTCTAGGCTGTTGACCAGTAAGCCTTCGCGCATCGTCATTCGATTGCCCTCACGATTGATATCGACAACCTGTTTCGACAGAAAAAATCGCGGACGGATCAACTGCCAGCCCTGCTCCGTCGATTGCAAAATCAGCTTTGATTTTGCCGGAAAGGATTCGAACTCATGCTTTGCGAACACAGTGAGCCGATCGTTGGTGGGCGTCCCATAGTTCGGATTGATCAACGCCCAAACAGGATCACCGATCATCGTTCTAAGATAAGTCACCCGGCGATTGACCCAACGAAACATAAACAAACAGATCACAAACAACAGCAGGTTAATGCCCGTCGCCGCCAGCGGACTCCAAGCATAAACAGCCATCAACGCTGCGCAAACCGTCTTATTGGCAACCTCCAAAGCAGCATCGACCAACGGAACCGGAATCAGCCAGACCATCACTTCGAAGAAGAACTTCATGGAGTTGATCACGATGATGTTGATCACTGCCGCGATCGCCAATAATACGTCTGCGGAAAACGAAAGAACGCCCATCTGAACGACCATCGCAGTCGCGGCTGGCTCACCAGATTCAAGCATTCCAGGAAGGAAGCGAATCACCAAAATTGTAATGATACCGGCATAAGTTTCGAGCTGATCGATCGCTTGGGCAGCGGGTTTACTGACCTTCGTCAAACGCGGCAATGACGTCAGCACGGTGAGACCAAGGAACACCCACAAGATTGTTGGGTTCTGCAAAATTGGGTTCGTGCTAATGAAAGAATTGACCGGCAGATAGTCTCCACCAAACTGCGAGATTCCGGCAAGACAAGTGATCCCGAAGAATGGCGATATCGCTAACGGGGCCAACGGCCCCAACCACTCGCTGGCCTGAATTGAACTGGTCAGGTCAGTGACCCGCTGTTGATCAGACAACGAAAGCGGGTTCTCTTGAAAACTGTCAGGCAGTTGGATGTCTGAAATTTGAAACGAGGCGATCGTGGAAATTCCGAGTACGATTACCAGCAATTTGAGTAGTAGAGAGGACAAGGCTATTTCCAGTTAGTAGAAGAAGCGATTGAGCGAACAGGCGGGTAAACGACAGGCAATTAGGACGGATCTCTCGTTTTAAAATTCGCAAACGTATTCCAGCGGAAGAGTTTAGCAAAATTTTAAGCGTTTGTTGTCGGCAAGAAAATCTCGCCAGTAGCGGAATCAAGGATTTGGCTGATAAACCGTAGTTCGACACTTGAGTCGACCGCTTTTCGATGGGCGCATCCTGGGAGCCGCGTCCTGTTTCAAAGATATAACCGCTGTTTCAAAGTAGATCGCCTAAGCAACGCGGCTCGTAGGATGCGCCCCTTTTCGATTCGATAAATCTGCAACGGTTACAATAGGGATTACGTCAGGCAATTGCTTGACCTACTCGCCTTCGTTCGCCATTTTCAAAGTTGTTCCTCATTTTCAGTCGCTCGCCACAAAGGCAAGCCGATTGATTTAACACTTAATCGTTTTTCGCTTCTTACCGACGCGGCCCATCTTTTCGATCTTAGCGATGTAATCTGTCGCCAACGGAACTTTGCATGCTGTTCCTCCGACATCCACGTCGACTTTGCCAATCTTCTTCGCCGCCGCTTTCGCCTTCTTCAGCAACTTGGGAATATAGCTGCCAACACCGATGACATAAGCGTTCATCGTGTAGCGAACTCGGTTGGGTGCTTTGTCGATATCCTTGACGACTTGGTTAAGCAAATCCTCAACTTCCTTCAAATCAAGCTCATCGTTGTCCCGAGTCGCGATTATCCCCGAGTAAGTATTCCACCCACACGCAGCGACCGATTCCTTCTTGGCTTTGATCCATTTCAAAGCCAGCTCTTTGGCGTGCGGGCTTTCCGTTGCGACACCGGGCACCGAATATTCAGAGATGAAATACCAACTCGCCTCCTTCGCCCATTTGTTGAGCTGCGTCTTATTCATCTTGGCTCCGTCGGCCACCATCCCGGCCAAATACATCGCGTCAGATATTCCCGAATCATAAAGTTCGAGAGCAATCTCCTGTTCGCCCTTAAGCTTCTTCGCCAACGGCTTCATATCGCCAACTTTGACACCCCACAATCTATCTTCCGGAGCCCCATGATTGATGTGGGTTTTACGTGTCTGAGCTGATCCCTTTTTCTTGAGTTCAGCGAGCATTTGTTTCGTCGTTACCATCCGGCTTCTCCAGTCATGGGTCTTCGGCAAAAGATGGAAGCGAAGAATTGGCAAGCAAATTTGCTTTTCGATCCGTTCGATTCCACGCGTCCTATCGTCCCATATTACACTTTTCGCCCGCCTGCCGCCTTCGCGTCAGCCCAATGACTTGTAGAATAATGGATTGCCTAATTTGGGTTGCCGAATTCGGCGCTTCGATCCATCCGACAATTTACCCACAGAAACGATATGGCGTTGGAACAAGAGATCTTTCACCATCAATTCGAAAATGGCCTTACCTTGGTTGCTCAACCAATGCCATGGTTGGAATCCGCAGCGTTTTCGATCGCAGTTCCAGCCGGCTTTCGTTTCGACCCGCAAGAAAAAATTGGACTCTCGAATTTCACCTGTGAAATGGTTCAACGGGGCTGCGGCGACCTTGATAGTCGAGGATTCATCGAAGCTCTCGAATATCTCGGCGTAGACTTTAATTCGTCTGCGGGCGTTTATAACAGCAATTACGGTGGTGCAATGCAAGCCGCGCAATTGCATGACGCGCTGTCGATATTCGCCGACGTGATTCGCCGTCCACATTTTCCGGACGGCCAACTCGAAGACGGCCGGATGGTTTGCTTCCAGGAAATCCAATCACTCGAAGACGATTTAGCTCAGCGGACAATGATGTCGTTGCGAGAGCGGTTCTACGGCGATCCCGATGGGCGCAATTGCGAAGGCACCATGGAGTCGGTCGCGAGCATTACCATGGAAGACCTGCGATCCTTTTACGATGCAGGCTACCGCCCCAACGGAACGATCATTTCGTGCGCCGGGAAACTTGATTGGGATCAGCTTAAATCGCATGTTGGAAAACTGTTTGCCGATTGGGAACCGAAAGCAGATCTCGAGGCAACTCAAAAACCGCCAACACCTGGCTCTTTCCACATCCAACATGAGAGCGAACAAACACACATTGCGTTGGCTTATCCTGGAGTCGCCTATTCGCACGAAGATTACTTCTTGAATCGGGGTGCGGTCGGTGTTTTGAGTGGCGGGATGAGTTCGCGTTTGTTCACCGAAGTTCGTGAAAAACGCGGCTTGTGTTACACCGTGTTCGCAACTTGCCATTCCCTCAAAGATCGCGGCTCGGTCATTTGCTACAGCGGAACCGGTAGCGAGCGAGCCCAGGAAACGCTAGACGTGATCGTTGAACAACTGCTGGAACTTGCCCAGGGAATCCGTGAAGACGAACTTCGACGATTGAAAATTCAGATTCGTAGTTCAATGGTCATGCAGCAGGAATCCTGCCGTTCGCGTGCGAGCTCTAATGCTGGCGATTGGTTTCATCTTGGACGTGTCCGTTCACTGGATGAAATCACAGACAAAATTAACGGCCTGACCGTCGATTCGATCAACGAGTACCTGGCGAACAATCCACCGTCCAAATTTGACTTGGTCACATTGGGCTCACAACCATTGGAGATGAAACAAGATGGAGTATCGCCAACATCAGTTGGATAACGGCCTGCAGATTTTGGCTGAATGCAATGACCGTGCTTACACGTCTGCCTTCGGTTATTTCGTGAAGGCGGGTGCGCGCGACGAAGTGGCGGAAATCGGTGGCGTCAGCCACTTCCTTGAGCACATGGTCTTCAAAGGCACGCCCAACCGAACCGCGGCCGAGGTCAACTTGCAACTCGACGAAATGGGTTCCAACAGCAACGCTCGAACCGGAGAAGAAAGCACGATCTACCACGCGGCGGTCTTGCCTGAATTCCAATCGGAAGTTGTTGAGCTTCTTAGTGACATCATGCGCCCTTCGCTGCGGACTGAGGATTTTGAAACTGAGAAACAGGTCATCATCGAAGAAATCAAAATGTACGCCGACCAACCTCCTTTCGGCGGCTACGAAACGATCATGGAAGAATTTTTCGGTTCCCATCCGCTTGGGCAAAGCGTGCTGGGAACTGTCGAATCCGTTTCTGGCTTGACTGCCGAACGCATGATGGAGTATTTCGAGCAGCGCTACTGCCCATCCAACATTGCCTTGGCCGTCGCCGGGAATGTAGATTTCGATCAACTGGTGGCTGACGCCGAACGCTGTTGCGGCGACTGGAAACGATTTTCTCCGACTCGCGAAAAGACTCAGCCGGAGTACAAGTTCGGTTTCAAATCACTTCAACAGCCAACTTCGACTCAACAGTACATTTTGCAGCTTGCTCCCGGCCCGTCTAACGACGAAGAGGTTCGTTACGCGGCACGGGTGATGACGGCAATCCTCGGCGATGACGGCGGCAGTCGTCTGTACTGGGAGTTTTTAGATTCTGGCATCGCCGAATCGGCCGGCATGGGTGCTTACGAATATCTTGATTGCGGATCGATCATGACGTACCTGGTTTGTGCTCCCGACCAAGCCCAAGCGAACATTGAACGGCTGGCAAATTTGCAGCGAGACATTTTCAAGAATGGTGTTACTCAGAAGGAGCTTGACCTGTCCAAGCGGAAAATCGCTTCGGCGATCGTTCTTGGGAGTGAGCGAACCGAAAACCGAATGTTCTCAGTCGGTACTCAATGGCTTTCTGATCGAGATTACAAAACCGTCGCGGAAATCGCAGCCAGCTATGAAGCCGTGACGCTTGACCAAGTCAACGATTCGATTCGTCAGTTTCCGCTCGACAAGAACATGACCGTTGTCGTTGGGCCATGCGAAGACCTAAAACCTGCAACCGCTTAGATTCCCCTGCTAGAGGCGGTTGAGTGCGGTGATTGAACCGCAGGCGGAACACGTCATCCAAAGCGTTTGCACAAACTCGTCGGGCCAAATCAGCTCGTCAGCAACCGGTTTAGTTTGAATCGCCAACGCGGTCATCCATTCCGACACTTCTGGATCTGACTTTTCACAATCGGGGTTTTTGCATCGTTCAACCGGATCGCCTTGGGCAAATGGCGGTTCGTACATACAGTCGATGACCGTCTCGTAAGTCCAGTTTTCATCAATACCATCAGATTCCGTCAAGCTACTCAATGATCGAGCCAACTCCAACGCGCGAGCTTTCTCTGACTTCGAAAGCTCATCCCATCCAAACACGCCCTTCAATTGCATCACATCATCAGCATTGGTTGGGTCGTAATGTTGCTTCGCAAACGAGATTACTGCTGGCGGAAATGATCGGGGAACTTCGAACGGCGGTTCCCCGACATCGGAAATCGGATCCAAAATTTTGACTTTGTTTCCGGGGAGTACGAGATAGCTGCATTCCAATTGACCGGCGAAGCAGTACAGCAGCGGTAAGTAATTCACGCTGGGACTTTTGAGCGGGATCGCCGGATCCGAAAGATCAATTCGATAAACCAAATGAATGTTGGACGCTGTGTTTTCAATCTGCAAGTCGAACTGTTCGCAGGTTCCACCAAACGTGTGGCCGAATTTTCCCGCACGCCCCGATCGCTCGACTTCACCTACTAGATGCGTCTTCGGCGAGAACAGGAAAAGCGAAAGCGGCATGGTGATCTTTCGACTATCGATTCGAAAAAAAGAAACTTTAGAAACACGTCTGGCTTCTGCCAATCCAACCCAACATAACTGGTACGGAGTGGAGCCAATCGCCACTCACACTCATGCGTTTGACAATCGAAAAAAACTACTTGCCAGATGCCGCTTTCTCTTTCGCCTCGCGCGCCTTTTTTCGCGCCTGGTTAGCTCGCTTGCGAGCTTCCTTCGCCCGTTCTTCGGCAGCAACCGATTCAAGCGTAACCCCCGCCGTGTGAGCCGCTTCAACCGACAATTCATGGTGTTTTTGCGAAACCTCTGGGTTAGGCGTTGCTTCGCCTTTCTCCATTCCTTGCGTCCAGCGAATCGCCGCCTCAATTGAACTCAAGAAAGCTTTGTTTTCCCAGGTGCTTTGGTTGTGCCCAAGGTTGTTGTAGTACAGCTTCCCCTCGCCAACCTGCTTAACCCAAGCCACGGGAACGTGATACGGTCGCTTTAACTCCGTCTTCGCCATATCAATACTCATCAAGACGCGAACCTTTTCAGGTTGCCAATTCTTGTATTGATAAATTTCTTCGGCAATCACCAACTCGGCTCCGAACGGCTTCATCGTTGGGTGGTTTGGCTCGTGCACGGTCATGGTCACTTTCATATCCTTCGTCCATGGATGTCCTGTAAAAGTCCCCCCAACAAAATCCCAATAGGGTTCATGCTCTTTGAACGTATCCGAGGCCGAATGAAATCCGAGAAATCCATGGCCAGTTTGCTTGACCCAATCGCCAAGAAAATACTTCAAATCTTCGTCTTTGACTGGCAAGTCGCCAGATGTGTAGAAGGCAACGATGTCGTAGTTCTGAAGATTCTCCTTCGTCAGATGCGACGCGGCGTCTTGGCTGAAGTCAACCTCGAACAAACCAGTATCGTGAGCCAACTTCCTCATCGCCTTCTCAGCCGGCGAGATTAGTTCGCCTTTTCGGTCAACCGACTGATGAACCCAGCCTTTGCTTTGTGAAACCATCAGCATTCGAGGTTTCTTATTCTCGACGGGCTCATCGACTCTAGTGCCGCTTTGAAAACCTAGCGCAGCCGTCGTGACGAAGACCACAAGCGAAAGCGGGCTGGCAAGATGCAATTTCATTTTTGATTCCATGTGTTAGGTAGGGTCACTTATTGGCAATTCAATCCAATACGGCACTTCATCAATTTACCAGGAGAACTGTGAAGTCCTCTTCTCTTGTAGCGGACCGGCGCGAGCCGTCCGGCTGTTGACGTACCGGGTGGCTTGCGCCACTCCGCCAACATCGACTTTGCAGTTCTCTCGATCAATTTACCAGCTCATTGGCCACGTCGCGAATTTCCTGTAGCAACGCAAGAAAATGTTCGTCGTCGGTCAGTGGATTGGAGATCGTACTTCGCAACCAATGCCGACCGTTTAACTTTGTCTGCACGATATAAAACTTGCCATCGGCAGCTAATTTAGTTCGCAGCCGTCGGTTCAGATCGTCGACAGCGACTTCGTTTTCAGCAGAATCCTGCTCGTCATCAATTGTCTTCAAATGCTCTGGGACGTAGCGATAGCAGACGATATTTGCTTTTGGCTGAAGTGCCAATTCAAAATCATCCGCCGTTTCGAGGAGGCTCGCAAATGATTGCGACAAATCAAATAAGCGAGTCACGTTGGCGTCGAAAATTTCTGCGCCGTGAATTGCCAGGATGGAAAATACTTTTAACGAGGTCATCGTTTTTGTACATTCGAATGTACGGCGAGCCAAATCGTAATACTCTGTATTGCCTGACCGGCTACCGGATTCTTCATCCCACAAATAGTCGGCTTGCTGAGTAAACGCACACTGGCTGTGTTTGGCTTCCTTAAAAACCAACGCCGTTGCTAGTGCTGGCGTCAGCAACATTTTGTGAAAGTCCATCGTCACGCTATCGGCCAACTCGATACCAGCAACGCGCCGTTTGTACTTGCTTGAAAAAGAAGCCGCCGCTCCGTGTGCTCCGTCGACATGAAACCAAAGATCATTGTGACGGCAAAATTCGCCGATCGCGACGAGATCATCAAACGACCCGGTGGCGGTCGAACAGGCGCTTCCAACCACCGCAATCACTTTGCGCCCGTTGGTAGCGGCCTGCTCAAGACACGAATCCAACTGATCCGTTCGCATCTTAAAAGCCGCATCGGTCGGCACCAAGATCACGCCGTCTTTCCCCCATCCCATCACCCGTGCCGCGCGATCGATACAGTAATGGGCTTGATCGGAAACAAGCACCGCCAAAAGCTGTTGATTTCCGTCAACCCAAACATCACCCGGCGCTTTGATGCTGCGAGCGGCCAGCATGGCCGTCAAGTTCCCCAAGGTTCCACCGGAGGTCAAGAAACCATCGGCTCCATCGCCCATCCCAAACTGCCGAGCGGCGGCTTGAACGACAAACCGCTCCATCGTGGTTCCAGCAATTCCCATTTCGTAGACCCCCATGCCGTTGTTCAAATAATCGCTGACGAATCCGGCGAGCGATGCAACAGGAAGTGTCGGGCTAATTTGATGGCCCATAAAATGAGGATGGTGTAAACGGATACTTCTCGAAAACGTTTTTTGAAAGAGCTGGAGGGCGCGGTCACCTGCTAAACCGTTCGCCAGATCGCTTGAACTATCCGGGCGTGCTTCCGCCGCCCATCGCTGAATTTCTTCCAGCGCCGATTGTGGATCGGCCCAAGGCAGCACCTTTTCTTGCGTGCCGGATTGCGAATCTCCGAGCATATCTGCCAGGAAGTCGACGACCTGATGAGCTGATTGGCGAAATTGATCTGGATCGAATGCTTCTTGAAGCGACGTCATTGGGCGGTTGTCCTAAGTGAGATTCACCGGCAAACATTGACTGAAACACATCAGCGGAAAAGAAGTAGCATTTTGCCAGGCAACTAGTTTATTGGATCGAGCTAACTGCGTAAGGTATCTAATCCGTGAGTTCGCCCCCCCAATCGTGATAGTCAGAAATCGTTCGAATTTGTAGTTTGGGCAACCAGCTTGCCAGCCACGTAGAGTGTAAGCTCAGCGACCGCACCGCTGGCTCTCGGGCAAACCTCTCTTTAAACCCACATTTTTGCCGGGCTCGTTCTTCGGTCGTTCCTTCCTCGAACAATTCGCAGTTGAATTTTCCTATAGAAGTATGCGACAATGCGAGCCGAGCTATACTTGTTAGATAATGCTGAATCCGATGATTCGGCACGCCCCAGGCGTGACAGTGCGGTTTACCAACGCAGTCCACGTCGGTCGATTTAATAGAAACTGATTCATGTCGCAAACACAGACTGCCGTGTCCGTACGTAAGAAACGAAGCATCCCCGAAGGGACTTGGATTCAATGCCAAGGCTGTAAGGCACGCCTGGTTAATAAAGAAGTTGAAAAGCGATTACGCGTTTGCCCGGAATGTGACTATCACATGTACGTTTCGGCGAAGCAGCGAATTGAGCAAGTCCTCGATGAAGGGACGTTCGAAGAGTGGGACGGAAATGTTATTTCTGGCGACCCGCTCGGATTCACCGACAGCCGCGCCTATCCCGATCGTTTGAAAGCCGAACGCAAGAAGACCGGCTTGAGTGACGCGGCGATCACCGGCACCGGCATGATTCGGGCCCGGCGTGTTGCGATCGGTGTCACCGATTCACAGTTTATCATGGGAAGTATGGGCTCGGTCGTTGGCGAACGATTGACTCGACTGATCGAACGAGCCACCGAGCAAAATTTGGCTTTGATCATCATCAGCGGGTCTGGGGGTGGTGCGCGGATGCACGAAGGCATCTTCTCGTTGATGCAGATGGCCAAAGTGTCCGCAGCGTTATCTCGCTATGACCAAAAAGGCGGACTGTTTATTTCCGTCTTAACTAATCCAACGATGGGCGGAGTCGCGGCGAGCTTTGCTTCTCTGGGCGATGTGGTTTTTGCTGAACCCAAAGCGCTCATCGGATTCGCCGGGCCAAGAACAATTAAAGCCACCATTCGGATCGAATTGCCAGAAGGATTCCAAACAAGCGAATTTCTACTCAAGCATGGCTTCATCGACAGAATCGTTGAACGCTCCAAGCTTAAATCCGAAATCGCAAGAACGATCGATTATTGCGGGAAGTAATAAGACCTCGGGCGTTAGCATTCGATTTTCAACGCTTTTTCGCGATGGTGTATAATCTAAGAGTCGCTTCGTGCGGCCTTCGATTCAATTGCTTTTCCTGACTGGACGCTGTTTAAAACGACATGGGATTTCTAGATAAATTTTTTGGCGGCTCCAAAAAGGACTCTGGCGACGATGCGGGCTCCAAGCCTGCCGACGGCAAGCCCAAAAGCAAAAAAGGGAAATCAAAGAAGGGCGAAAATTCAAAAGACAAGTCTCGCCAGACTGGCCGCTCCAAAGTCAAACTTGACGTGTCAGCCAAGTTCAGACTCGACCGACATGCCTTCACTGGAACCATGTCGCGATTTCATGTGGCCCGAGAAATTGGCACCGGGCACCTCTACGGCATCAAGTTTCTCGACGCGGAAAAGACGGCCTATTTCAACGCCCGCTTCAAAGGCCTGAACAAACCTCACGAGGGTGAGATTGCGTTAAAGATCGAGCATCCGCGAATCGTTCGAACTCATGAATTTGGGCTCACGACAACCGACGAAGAATACATCTTGATGGAGTATGTCGACGGCCCCGGTTTGGATGCCGTGATTCGCCAACGCGACGCCAGTGTCTTCCCTGATCGTATCAAGCTGATTCGGCAAATGGCCGAAACGATTCAGGCCGTCCACGACCATGGTTTCATTCATCGCGACATTTGTCCGCGTAACTTTATTTGCACGCGTGACAACTCGTGGCTGAAGATGATTGACTTTGGATTAACGGTGCCTAACGAACGCCCTTATCGAATGCCGGGAAATCGGACGGGAACTCCGCAGTACATGGCTCCGGAAATCGTCCGTCGCCGAGACACAAGCCCGCGGCTGGACGTGTTTTCGTTCGGCGTCACTGCCTATCGATTGTTGACGTTCGAGCACCCTTGGAATTCTACGGACACGACGGGCAAAGCCGCGCTCATTCACGACACGGCTGACCCAACTCCCTTACTCGATCGTCGTCCAAAATTGGACAAACGGTTGGCTGAAGCGATTCATCGTTGTTTGCTTCCTGATCCCGAGAAACGAATGCCCAATTGCAAAACGTTTTTGGGAATGATTCGAAGCGTCACGGTCGAAGAGCCGTAAAACAATCGCCGACGATTTCCGATGGCACACATTTCTACGTGCCCATGCTTGCTTTCGCGACAGGATTTAAGATACTCGTTGCATCATCGCCATTCGTTCATGAACACACGAAAAGGAGTCTTTGATGTCTACGGTAAATAAACCTGGTGCCAATCCAATTGTCGCCGCACTTTTAACTTGGTTCATTTTCGGCATCGGACATGTCGTCATCAACGGGCAAACCAAAAAGTGGATCATCACTTTGGTGCTGACGATTGTTGGAAGTTTTGCTTGCGTGCTTCCCGGTCTGATTATTGGGGTACTCAGTGTCGTTGATTCCTATCAAACGGCTGAACGACTGCAAAAAGGCGAGACCATTCCGGAGAATGAGTACTCCAACGAAATGCTCTTCAAGATCTGCTAACTCGTCGACAAGACTGCTACGTGCAGTGTGGCCAAAAGCTAGTGCCCCAACAGACCTGAAATAATTGGTGCCATGCTCTCGCTTGCGTGAGCATGCCCACGCGAGTGAAGGCATGGCATTCCTGCCTAATTCGAGCACTTCTCAACAGCTTGGTTTGGAGAGAGTCGGCTTCATTGGGTTGGGCTTCATTGGGTTGGGGAGGCCCGCTGCTTTAAACGACATTCCAAGAGAGAGCCAACCCTTTTTTACGGCGTGCTTTCAATCGCCACCCTTTGCCGGGGTCTTTTTCTTCTTGCTTGGCTTCTTCTTGCCAGGTTTTTGCTTGCCAGGTTTTTGTTTGCCCGATCGTAAGACAAACTTGTCTTTGACCGCCACCAAACAAAACTCGCGACGATTGAACGCCAACTGACGGGACTTAACAACCGAAAAACCAAGCTCTCGAACTCGCTTCAACAAGCCGGGAATATCGTCAACCAATTTCCAGTCAGTCAGCTTAAGCGTTAGCACGATTCCCTTCACATCAACGCTTGGATGACTGACGATTTCGGAAACCGTATCAAGCGTGTAATTTGGAACCATGCTCATGTCAGCAAACAACCATTTCACGTCTTTCAAATCGCGCTTCTTAACCTCGTGACCGCGCCGACGAAGATGCGTGAAATTCTCGTCTTTTAGCAACTCGGGCTCCATCTCGGCTGGATCAATCCCAATCACTTTCGCGCCTAACTCAAGCAGTAATTGACAGCAACCACCTGGCGAGCTGCCAATTTCAGCGCACTGGTCGCCCGGGTGAATTTTGATGCCTGACCAAAGCAAAGCCTCTCTCGCTTTCAAATAAGCCCGGCTTGCCATCTCGATCGACGTATCGACAAGCGGCGTTCCTCCCGGCCAACGTCCAGCCATTGTTGTTGCGGCATGATAGCCAAGCCACCATTCGCCCGGCTCAACCATCACGACATCGAAGATTAGCTCATCCGCTTTGGCGACGTGGTTAACTGGCAGCTTGCGATCGCTTTCGGCAAGCTTTTCCGAAATCGTGTTGCCGACTTCTTTAGCCAATGCCGACACACCAGGCTCGAATCCCTTTTGACCGGGCAACGATGGATCGCGCTGCCAAACATGAACATGTTGGCAGGCGGCCAGCTTCGCGTTGGCGATAACTTCCTCTGCCATTTGACCGGCCTCTAAACCACTGACTTTGCCAATCGACCATCCATAAGTGCGCGCCAACGTTGATCGAAGCGTAAACCGATTCGGCAGCGGATCCACAGGGTCGACTTTGAACGTGATGAATCCAGGACGCGAGAAAGCCAAACGCAAATTGGGGTGGGCGGTCGCGATCTCCTTTTTGGCCGCTGATTCAGCGCCATTTTGACAGACTACGAATATGAACCCATTTTCAGCTGGGGCTAAGCCGTCCTCTTTAGCCTTCGTTGGAATTGGATTCACCTTTTCAGGTTGACCTTGTGGCTGATCATTTAGCTGACCCTCTGGCTGATCGAATTTTGGTTCGGAAGATGACATGAACCGCAATATTCCTGTGTTTTGATGCAAAATGGCTGGGTGAATGAAACGCTGAACAAGCAGAATGCTATCACTTTTTCCCAATCAGGCTATGGCCCATTCAGGCGGATCCAATCAGCCAAAGGCCGCCAATCAAGCCAACCATGAGGCATTTTGATTGATATAGGATGGCAACAGGCAATGGGATAAACTGGGACGATGACAGCGAGACCAATCGCGATCAAAACCAATTCAGCCAAAGCGACTTAAGCTGCCTTGAACGATCAGAATTGAGCAACTCGATCAACTCGACCAAAACGATCTGGCTTCGATTCACTCGCACTCAAAACCAAATTTTAGTCGAACAACTTTTGAACAGAAAATGAATTCTGTTCCAACCAAAATCCGCATTCAACATTTGCGAATTCTGTAAGCTGCTGAGCCCCCTGGGTTTACCCATGGTGCAAAGCGTGAACAGGTGCAAGGAGGGCTCCTGATGGCAGAAACTATTAAATTCGTCCACGCATCGGATCTACATTTAGATCAATCGATGAGAGGATTGGCCGAACTTCCTAAACATCTGATCGAGGTACTGGCCAACGCGCCGTACACAGCGGCAGAAAAGATCTTTGATGTGGCGGTCGGCGAACGTGTCGATTTCGTACTACTGTCGGGTGATCTTTTCGACTCCGAATCCGGCAGTGCTCGCGCTGCGGCTTTCTTACTCAATCAGTTCGAACGACTGAAAGAGAAGGACATTCAAATCTATTGGTGTGCCGGTGAAACCGACCACCCAGATCGCTGGCCCAGCTCAATTGAATTGCCCGACAACGTGATGACATTTTCATCAGCACTGGTCGAGCAGGTTGATCATCGTCGCGACGGAAAAACCATCGCCCGGATCTTCTCCAGTGGCTACGATCCCAAACGCAGGTCTGCAGATGCGTTTGCAGCTTTGGATCGAGACATTTTCTCCGTGGCATTGGGACACGGCGAATTTGATTCAACGACGGTAGGCGGCAACAACATCCAATACTGGGCTCTTGGCGGTCGGCACAAAGCGAGCAAGCTGGAAAAACCGGACTCGGTAGTCGTCTATCCGGGCACTCCGCAAGGACGTTCGCCCAAAGAATCCGGCATCCACGGATTCAAGCTTTGCCGTGTTGATTCGGCGGGAAAAATTCGCGTCCAAACCGTCGAATCCGATCGCGTGCGCTGGTTGCCGCAAAAGGTTGCGATCGATGAGCAAGTCCGCATCGACGAGCTTAAAAACGAGCTTGGCGAACGGTCGCTGAAAATCATGACTGACACAACCGAGCAAGTCATTCTTTGTAAATGGTTCCTTGCCACTGATGGTGATTTCAATCCTCGAATTCGTAGCCGCGAGTGGAAAGCCGAATTGCTGGATTGGCTGCGTGACGAATTTGGCCGTTCGGATCACGGTTTGTGGTCAGTCAATCTAACGGTCGAATCACCCAAAAACTTGCCCATCGAATGGTACGAAGAGGACACGATTCTCGGCGAATACATGCGAGCAACCGGTCGCTACCAAAGCGACGATTCACTGAAGGTTAACTTTCACGACTACATGCCGAAAACCGTTGACGGCACGATGACCAATGGCTTGGGACAGTTATCCAACAATCGCCGAGAGGACGTCTTGCGTCAGGCAATTATGGTTGGCGTCGAGTACTTGGCAAAACATAAAGAGTATCACGAAGAGTCTGAGGCCGAAGCCGAGGTTTAGCGGCTTGGCATCGAGTTGAACTTTGTTCCTGGTTTCAAAACGAATTGGAGCCAGTAAAATCCAAACACGGTGTGTTTCGACACGCCAATACTGCTGCAAGGAGTCGGAGCGGTGAAAATAACAGACGTACAAGTAGATGGTTTTGGCGTATGGAAAGGCCTGACTGTCGAATCTCTTTCCAATGAAATCACGGTATTCTGCGGCCAGAACGAAGCCGGCAAAACGACGCTGATGCAGTTCATTCGTTCGATGATGTTCGGATTTTCGCCGGATCGCTTGGGCAAATACACGCCCCCCGTTTATGGTGGTCTCGCTGGCGGTTCGATCGATATCAATACTCCAACCGGAGTGTTCGAAGTTCAGCGTCACGTTGATCCCAACCGCCATTCCGATCCCATCGGCGACCTTGCCGTTACCGATACTCATGACGGATCCGTCCACGGCCGAGCCCAACTGAGCAGCCTGCTTTCGGACATCGATGAGTCAATTTTCAACAACGTGTTTGCCATCGGCTTGCGAGAGATCCAGGAATTAGGAGCGCTCAACAGTACCGCTGCGGCTGAACATCTATACCGATTGACCAGTGGGCTTGATCGCGTCTCGTTGATTGACGTGATGAAAGACCTTCGTCTGCGCAGGGAGAAAATCTGGGCTAACAGTACGAAACACCCATCTCGGCTAGAGACTCTTTCGGAGCGTCGTCAAAAGCTCTTGCGTGAGATTGATGACCTCAAGCAGCGTTCGAAACGATGGTCCCGAATGGCGGCTGAAACGACCAGCCTCAATCATCAGATTCTTGACATTGAAAAACAACTGAACCAAAAAGACCGCGACGTGAGACTGGTTGAGATTGCGATGCAAATCAGCGACCGCTGGCAAACGCGTCGAATGCTCAACGAGCAGATCAAATCGTTTGGAGTTCTCCCGGACGAACGTGATTTTAACATTGAGAAACTGGACACATTCAACAACCGAATCGCACAGGTACGAGAGCGAATTGGCCAAGTCAAATCGCAGCGAAAGCAAATCAAACGCGAAGCGATGTCGCTACCGATCAACCGCAATCTGTGGGCGCAAAAATCACGAATCGAAGCCATCACCGAACACATGCCGTGGGTCGAATCGCTCCAGCGTCAATCCGATCGATTGGCAGGCGAAATCGATACGCTTGAAAATAGCATGGTGGGTGAAGTCGACGGGCTTGGCAATCAACTTCAAATTCGAGCCAAAGATGTGCGCGACTTGGGAAGCCGTGGATTGGCAACACTTGAGTCAACAGGTAAGAAGCTAACCGAACAACGCGAACGCAAACTTAAGTTCGATCAGGAACTGGACAAGATTGAATTCGATCTTTTGCAGCATCAAGATCGCTTGGGAACTTCACTTGCCGAAAAAGGCACATCGGACTCCCTTGAAGACACCGGCCGTTACGTCAATCGTTTGCGTCGGAGAATCGAACTGGAAGAGAAGATCGACAAATTGGTCGACCATCGTCACGACCTTGAACGTGACATCGACTCAATTGTCAACGAACAGGTTCTGCCCGTCGGTAAACTTTCTGTCATCGGCGTCGTCTTTGTTCTGGGCGTCATATTCCTTGGCTTCGGCCTGATCGACACCATCACCGGCCAAACTTGGCTTAGCCAAACCGGCAAGAAAGTCGGCATCCTGTTTATTTTCATGGGAGCCATCGCGGGATTCATTTCCATGAGTCTCAAATATCATTGGGAACGAATGGCCAAAGATGAACTCGATGACTTTCGTCACCAGATGGATATCATTCGTCAGCAGATGAAACGTGCCAAGCTTGAACGAGATGACATTGAGAAACAACTTCCGGCTTCGATCAGCCAATGGGATCTCGAGCTGAAAGACGCTGAGAACCGTTTGGCAATGCTGGAAGACCTCGTTCCGCTAGAGAACCGAGTCCAAGCAACGAGATCAACCAGCGAAGACGTTCGTCGGCGAATTCAATCGCAAGAGCGAGAAGTCGCCATGGCGGAAGAACAGTGGAAAGCCAGCCTTCGCACAGCCGGATTGCCAGAAAATCTTGAGCCGCAAATGTTGAAGGAAATCACGACACGAAGCGAGCGAATTTCCGGCTTCCACATTCGGTTAGACCAATTCAAAGCTGAGAAGATTGAACGCGACAAAGAATTGAACGCGCTCAACAACCGCATCGAAATGATGTTGGCTGAAACTGGCATGCAGTTTCGCAATGACAATTTGATCGACCGCTTGACTCAAATCACGACTGCGATCAACGAACAGCGTGGATTCGTTGGAGCCCGCAAAGATTTTGCCAACAAGTACAAATCGCTTCGATCACGGCTTGCCAAAGCGAAGCGTGAACTTGACAAAGTTCTTGGCCAGAAACAGCGGCTTCTCGCCGTCGTGGGTGCAGAGTCGGAAGAAGTTTATCGCCAGCTCGATGTCAAACACAATGAGCGAAACAAACTGCGTGAAAAACGAGAGAATCTCTCGGAACAAATTTCGGCAGCCTTGGGTAAGCACTTTGAGGAAGACAACATTCACGAGTTGCTAAACACCTACGGTTCTGGTGGTCTTGAAAAGTACTGGGAAGGCATTCAGGCTCAGATCGAAGAAATCAAAGCAGAACAAGCCAAACTCCATCAGCAACGAGGCGAGTTTATCCAAGAAGTGAAAACACTTGGCGAAGACAATCGGCTGGACGTGGCTAGTTTGGAATTGAATGCTGTCGATTCCGAGATCAAGCAAGCCCAAAAAGACTGGCAAGTTCTGGCCGCGAGCACGCAGATGCTGGAGATGATTCGCGAGACTTACGAATCAAAACGCCAGCCGGAAACTCTTAAGGAAGCCTCAACCTACCTCGACCGTTTGACTGAAGGGAAGTACTCACGAATCTGGACGCGACTGGTCGGCGAAGAGTTGTTGGTCGACAACGGCGAGAGCGAAACGATCCCCGTGGATAAACTTAGCCGGGGAACCCGTGAAGCAGTCTATCTGAGCCTACGAATGGCATTGGTCGGGGCTTATGCCCGCCGAGGAGCCGTGATTCCGATGGTTCTCGATGATGTGCTCGTGAACTTTGATGGCCACCGAGCCCACTGTGCGGCGGAGTTGCTGTGTGAGTTTTCACGAAATGGATATCAGATTTTGATGTTCACTTGCCATGAACATATGCGAGACATGTTCCACTCATTGGGTGCGGACGTACGAACGTTGCCACGTCATCAAGACGTAGTAGAATCGCAAGCCGTTCCAGCGGCTTACTCAGGCTCGAATGAATACGTGGCTCCGACCGTTCCAATTCGTACACCGGAGATTGTTGAAGAGGAATTCGTGCGAACAACTCCGGCGCTTCAACCGAGCACCATTCCAGTCGAGTACGTCGATCGAACGGTGCCTGCGCTGAGCCTCGAAACGGATGAATACGATCCGGATTTAGAATATGAACTGTCAGAAGTCGTGTCCGATCAAAAAGTCGAATTGCGCTTGCGACACGAACTGGTTTACGTATCTCCCAACCACGTCAATCCAATCGACATCTCTGGCAACGAAGACATCTGGTACGAAACAGGCAGCTCGATCGGCAGTTAGTTGCCATTTCGCTGAATGAGCCACGAAGATTCTCCAACGTTTTAACCGATCCTGTTCAAAGAACGTCGCTACACTCGCCAAGCTTGGGTTGATCTCAATGAATTCGCGGGTTGCCACCTTCGACAAGAAAGCGGTTTTCCACCGTCTGGCGACGGTAGCTACGACAAAAAATCTCCGAAGTCCTTCCTTGGTGAACAGTATTGAGTTTACCCGACACCGGAGTCGCCTCTTCAATGAACGTGGCTCAAGGAACAAGACTTTGCTGAAAGGCTCTCTCTGCTCACCGAGCATTGTTGGACTACTTACTGGCGTACTTGACCATGACCAGTTCGTTTCCGGTTGAATTGTAGTTCACGTCGTCCATGAAGGCTTGAATCAGAACCAGTCCTCGCCCTCGACCATCCCGAAACGCGTCTGGATCGCCGACGGGAGGAATTGTGGTTGTATCGAAACCGGCCCCCATGTCGCGCACTGTAAACTGAGCTTTTTCCGGTGTAACTAAAGCGCGGAAGTAAACGGTGCGTTCGGAAAATGGCTTTTGACTGCAGCGCTCCTTGATCAGATCAGCACTGGCCACAGGAAACTCCTGACGAGAAATCTCGAGGTTCCCACGAACCATAGCGTTGTGCAAAGCGCCTTCCAATGCGACTCCCATTTGGACTCGACTGCTATGTTCAAGGAGCCCATGGCTGAGCGTCACCTGAGTGATCATTTCAATCAATGGATCGATAATGGCCGGATCATTCTCGAGTGCAAATTCAAAATCCGACTTCGTCGCACAACTGACCAACTTCTTATAACGGGCATCCGACTCAGACACCATCAGAACGTACATCACCGTTTCAACGAGGTTGTCGGACAACTCGGTTTTGGGAACAAAGCTCGCCGCTCCACTGGCGAGCGCTTGCGCCGCGATGTTTTCACTTCCGTGAGCCGTCATCAAAACGACGGGTATCTCCGGGTATTTTTCCCCAATCTGATTGACCAACTCCAAGCCATCGAGATCGGGCATTTGCAGATCCGTCACGACTAAATCGGGCAGCTCGTCAGCTATCTTCAGCAGTGCCTCTTTGCCATTTTCCGCGTAGCAGACATTTATGTTGGGCGCGGTTTCCAACAGCCCACCCGCTAATCGTCGATCGACTGCTGTATCGTCAACTATTAAGACTGTGGCCATCTCGGTTTCTCCTTGTCTGAAATATTCCTGCTACTGTTTTAAGAGACTTGGAGGTGGATATCCACCAAATTCGGCATTGGAATCAGAAAGGTTTTGGGCAGCGACAGTCAGAACCGCCGCTCGTTTCAAACTACCGAATAAGAAACGTCTTCATTTCTTCAACCACACCTTGAAGACTTTCGCGAAACCTCAAAAACACACCATCCGCTCCGGCCAACTCTTCGTTCTTTCCCAACGATTCCAGCTCACCCGCCAACGAGGCTGCCTTCCGCCCGCCCAAGTGAATCAAGGCACCTTTGATCGCGTGAGCCGCAAGCCGCAGTTCTTTACCGTCGTCCTGTTTGATGGCTCCTTCAATATTGGCCAACATCTTCGCTTCGTCTTTAAGAAAAACGTTGATGAGCTCTTGCAACAATTTCCGCTCACCGCCGACCGTTGCAAACGCTTGCTCCCAATCGACGTTTTCGCTTGCGGTGGCGGCTGAGTGAGATTTTGATGCAATGGTCGAGCGATGCCCCGTTTGCTTTTCAATCAGCTCGAACAGCTCTTGAGCGCGAATCGGTTTCGCCAAATACTCGTCCATCCCCGCAGCAAGACACCGGTTCCGGTCTGCGGGCCCTGCGTGAGCCGTTAAAGCGATGATCGGCACTCGTTGTCCAATTTTGGATTGCAGTTGGCGAATATCATTGGTCGCTTGATAGCCGTCCATCTCGGGCATTTGCACGTCCATCAAAATCACATCGTATTGATTCTGCTGGAACATCAACACCGCTTGCCGGCCATTGTGAGCAACATCCACAAGATGCCCATGCTTTTCCAAAATTGCCACCGCGAGTTTTTGGTTCACGCGATTGTCTTCTGCCAACAACACTCGTAATTGAGAAATCGCTTTCCCCGCCGCATGTTCATTCCGGGTATGTTCGGTCGTCTGTTCGACGAACAGACCTAGTGAAAGGGCAATCGAGTTCAAAAGATCCTTCACCTTAACCGGCTTGATTAGAATGTCATCAACCCCAAGCCTTTTCCGCTCGACAGACATTTCAGACGCGACTGTTTTCGCAAGCAAAATGACCGGCGTCGAAGCGATATTTTTATCATTGCGGATCCACTCAACAAGCACCGAACCGTCGTCGTTGCTCAATTCAACATCGCAGATAACGGCTTCAATTGGGGCGTCATAACTGGCCATTTCTGTGAGCGTTTGCAATGCAGATTTGGCGTCAGCAGATTCCGCGACAATCACTCCAGCCTGTTTCAATGTTTGCTTCAGGTTGTCACGCATCAGTTGATTTTCAATAACCAACAAGACTTTGTGACTGCGAAGTTCCTCAACCGTTTCAGCTACAAATGTATCGTCAAAAAGAAAATTCGCTTCGAACGAAAACTGACTGCCTTTGCCGATTTCACTGTCGACTACCAACTCCCCGCCCATCAGCGTTACCAATTTGGACGCGATGGCCAGGCCCAAACCAGTTCCGCCGTATTGCCGCGTTGTCGATGAGTCGGCCTGTTCGAACTCGCTAAAAATGGACTCAAGTTTATCTTTAGGAATTCCAATCCCTGAATCGGTCACCGTGAACCGCAGCCGCGCTTGATCATCTCGACTGCCCAAACATTCGACCGAAAACTGAACCTGCCCTAACTCAGTAAATTTGACGGCATTGCTGACCAGGTTAACAACAACCTGCCTCAATCGAACTAGGTCTCCAACGATTTCGTCAGGAACATCCGGCGCGAATGAAACGATTAGCTCCAACTGTTTTGAGTGGGCACGAACCGCCAACGAGCGTAGCGTATCACCGAGAGAATCTCGCAGGAGAAATCGGTTGCTTTCAAGCTGTACCTTTCCGGCTTCGATTTTGGAAAAGTCCAGAATATCGTTGATGATCGTCAGCAGTGATTCGGCCGACGTATTGATTAGATCCAGATAGTCCCGGTGTTCTTTATTTAGAGAACTGCTTATCAATAGATCCGTAATACCAATGATGCCGTTCATAGGCGTTCGAATCTCGTGGCTCACGTTGGCCAAAAAATCTGTCTTGGCGCGACTGGCAGATTCGGCCAGTTCTTTCGCATCGCGCAGTGCGTGCTCTGCCTTCTTACGTTCCGTGACGTCCCAGAACATTCCTTGAATGCCAATGCGTCGACCACTTCCATCGGTCACAGGAGCTTTGAGCACTTCCACGTACATCAACTCCTGTTCCTGGCTACCGGTCGGATCTACCGGCCCCTTTGGATGGCTTTCGATATCGTGGAACGGCAAACCGGTACGCAAAACCCACTCATCATCTTTGCGATACTTGGGTGCCATGTCGGGAAACAGATCCAAATCGGTTTTCCCTTTCAGTTCCTCCAAACTCAGATTCATGTCATCGCAATAACGCCGGTTCGCAAAAACAACTTTGCCGTCGAGATCCTTGCGAAAAACGTTGATCGGCAGGCTTTCAACAAGTGAGTGGTAAATCGCTTGCGATTCTTCCAAGCGTCGCTCCGCACTAACGCGTTTCGATTCATCTTTTGCAGAAGCACCGATGAATAGCGGATTGCCGTCTTCACCATTGACTAACCGGAACTGGCCCTTCAACCAGACCTTTTCGCCATTCGGACGCATGATTCGAAACTGCTGAGAAAAGCTTTGGAGATCAGGCAGGCGATCCAGGTTCTTCCTGAGCGTTTCGCGGTCTTCCTCGTCAACGCAGGACAACCACAATGCGGGCTGGCTGGACAAGTCGGCAATAGGTCTGCCGAAAATCTTTTCAGCCACAGGATTGATGTAGAGAATGCGGCTTTGATCTAGTGAAATGGACCAGACTAAATCGCTGACCATTTCGAGCAAGCCCGCATATAGTCCCTCCGAAATATCTTTCGCGGGCTTAACATTTTCGCTTGATGCCATCTGAGTTCACCACCGTCGCCGAGAACAACAGAATCCAATTATGATGCGCCGCCGTCACAACGCCGCCTAACTTCAGTCTAGAGTATTCACCGCGAATCGCAATTGAAATCTGCTGCGGTGCGGATGGGATGGAATAAAAAGAGGCCGTCGAAGCACACCCAAATTCAAGAATCGAATTAAGGCGAACTTTAACAGCCAGCTCAAACAGTATGCTTTTTCAAAGAAAAAAATGCACCAATACTCATTGGCATCGGTGCATGTACGGCCTCCACTAAGCGGTCTGGCCTACAGCGGCCAAAGCAGCATCGTAATTCGGCTCGTCGGCAATCTCGCCAACCAGTTCGTTGTAAACGACTTTGCCCGAACCATCGACGACCACAATCGCGCGACCCAGCAAGCCTTTGAGTGGCCCATCGACAATCTCGATACCGTAGTCCTTGCCGAACTGACCGCAGCGGAATGCCGAAACTGTCGTCACGCCTTCAATTCCCTCGCTGGCACAGAAACGCTTCTGCGCGAACGGGAGATCCAACGATACGTTAAGGACAACCGTATCACCAAGGCTGGCAGCTTTCTCATTGAACTTTTTAGTCGAGGTCGCACAGGTTGGAGTATCAAGACTTGGCACGATGCTGATGATCAAGTTCTTACCAGCGAAGTCAGCCAACTTGGCATCCGAGAGATCGCCAGCGACAAGAGTAAAATCAGGAGCAGCGGCGCCAACGGCTGGCAGATCGCCACAAGTATTACAAGCGTTGCCTTTGAGTGTGATTTCGGCCATGGAATATACCTTTCGAGTATGTAATTATTTGTAAATTGTTAGTTTGTAATTCGTCGCCAAATTGCGTGAGGTTTTTCACCTGCCCCAGTAGCGGGAAGTTTTCTAAAAGCTGCCGTCATCGATATCGAGACTGAATTCTTCTTCCGGATTGAGCTCGACCTTGTTTCCATCGATTTCGAGATACAATGCGTCACGAATCCATTTGCCGCCTTTCGAAGTTCCTTTCATCACCATCGTCCCGGAAGCTTTGGAACCACTGACGGGAAATTCGAATTCAATTGATGCATTGTTATACTTGACCGTCGGTTCAGCCCCGACTTTGACCGGGGCACCAAGGGCTTCATTCGCGACTTCCGACGACCGGACATCCACAACGGCTTCGTTTGTGAAATCGGCAAGAGGCTTAAAGTAAGTGAACCAAACGAAACCGCCGCCACCAGCACACAGTAAAAACAAGATCCCCAGACATCCACAACCTCCGAGGAGAAACTTCTTTTTGCCGGATTTAGGTGGGTCTAACCGGACTTCCGCGACCGGGGAACCTGGTTCAAAGCTCATGATCTTTTCCGTAATCTCAATGACTGAAGTAGATTGGCAGTTGAGCCTATTTGCAGGCCCATCCTTTTGCTCAATCTGAAAATCTAAAGCTCAATCACCTCGCCCTGAACCGCGACCCGCATTCCTGCTTGTTCGATTTGCCGAACCGCCGCACTGCCAGGCCGCAAAGCCGGGTTGGTGTGATTGAGATGAATAAATCTTACCTTTTTACGTTGCACTTCGTCGAGGGGCGCGAAGCGATTAATCGTTTCGGCCACGAATGGGTGAGGAATCAAAGCCATGTCTCGGCCAGGAATCTCGCCGTTTTCAAAAAAGGTTCCGTCGATGTACGCAACGTCGACATCCCGCAGCAAGTCTTCAATCGACCCATCCCACTTTGACCACTTATCAATATCGGGGAGAAAAACCGCCGAGCGATTGGGCCCTTCAATTCGAAAGCCTACCGTTTCCGAAAACTCATCGCGATGCGGCACCAAGAATGGCGTGACCTTCATTCTGCCCAGCGTTGTTGCCTGGTCAGCCTTCAAACCACTCAATTCGATGTTGCCAATTTTGATCAACTGACTCCACGGGCCATTTGACTTCAAAAATTTGCTCATTTGAGGCATCGCATGGACTGGAACCGACGCCGCTCCCATCACTTCGCGCCCTAAGTGAATCAACCCGCTGTAATGCCCGATATGGGCGTGAGTCAAAAATATTCCATCGAGTTTACCAGCCAACTTTGACGGAATCTGAGAAGCCGATTTGACGGTCGAGCCCTGCTCGATCGTCGATTCGACAACTGCTGATTCAAGAACTGCTGATTTAACCTGCGGAGCAAGCTTATCCAATAGCCGCAGTTGATCGGGAAAGTCCGGAGTGCAATCGAACAAGTAACGCCGGCCAGTCTCCGGATCGACAACGGCAATGCTGGCGACCATCCGACGAAGACGATGATCTTTCCAGGCTTCGGCACAACAAGCTTTGTCACAGCCAGCTTGCGGAAAGCCGGCGTCTTGGGCGATCCCAAGCACGATCAATTGAAGCGGAGCGGCAGCAAGGTTCGAATCGGAATCCTTGGCTATTTCAACTGACTTACTCTGCACAAAAGGCTGGGCCAACACGCTTGAATCGGCCAACAAATAAACGACCACCGATGCCCAAAAAGCCGCATTCCAAATGGCTGGTCGCAAGAGGCGCGAAGGCAAACCGCAACCGATTCCGACGACGACTCTCCTACATTCCCCAAGGGTAAACTCGGCTTGCACCGGAACGAAATATCTGAACATTGGCTGCTCGATTTGACTTGATTCTTTAATGAACATACCGGCATCGATACGCACGCCTTGATTGTCGCTGAACCTGACGGCGTTGGCGAGTGTCTCAACATTGGCAGCAATGGGATTTGGCCTTTTGATCCTACCGGCGCCTGAGCCGCCGCCCGTACGCAGGATCGCGGGATATGGATATTTCTCCACTCGGCTTGAGGAGTTGCTTGAATTTCATCTGGCCGCACCCTCGCTTGATTCCCAGCATGTTTCGCCTGGACCGGCGGGCTGGCTCGTCAAGACAAGGCCGCCTTGACACTCGAAAACCGTATTGATAACGTCTTGGGATCAAATTCAAGTCGTTTTTGATTGCTACGGGCCCGTAGCTCAGCTGGGAGAGCGCTACACTGGCAGTGTAGAGGTCGTCGGT
>CAZPTT010000046.1:0-37576 GCA_964589435.1 uncultured Pirellulaceae bacterium | reverse complement strand
ATGGGCGGGCAACGTGGAAACGCTAGTAAGCTTTATTTTCTTTACGGAATGGAGCGTGCCGGACGGCTTGCTGGGCGTCGGTTCTTCGGCCCGCATGATTGGTATCGCGATGGAGCTAAAGAACTGATTTCGACTCAGCACAAAGTCAATGGCACTTGGGCTACCGGCGGCCACGGCGAACGCAACCCGCTAGTTGCAACATCACTTGCTCTGCTGTTTTTGGCCAAGGGGAAACGACCTGTTGCGATCGGTAAGTACAAATACTCCGAAGGGAGAAGTTGGGATCAACATCCCAAGGGCGTGCACTACCTGACACGAGAACTCGAAAAGCAATGGACTCGCTTTGATCAGAAAAAGAAAGCGGTCAAGCTAAATTGGCAAACGGTGAAGGCAGCGGGATCAACGGTTGACGACCTGTTGGAAGCGCCAGTTCTGTTTATCTCGGGCCGAGATGAGATTCCGATTGCTGACGACGAAAAAGCCAACCTCAAGAAGTACTTGGAAAACGGTGGATTTCTGTTTGCCGAAGCCTGCCAAGGAGAAGGCTGTGGTGAAGGTGCTTTTGACAGAGAATTCAAAGCGTTGATGAGGGAGCTATTCCCTGACAGCCAACTAGAGCCATTACCTGTTGGCCATCCAATTTGGTCAGCGCTGCATCGACTTGAACCGCAGCATCCAGAACGCCCCTTGTTTGGACTGCAAGCCTGTTGTCGAACCAGCGTTATTTACTGCCCTGCTAACTTGAGCGCCTACTGGAGTCTCAACCGTTCGGCGATCAAAAGCAAAGCGAGCGACCGTCTACTCGAGCGTATCAAGTATTGTTTGGAACTTGGCGTCAACGTTGTGACTTATGCGACCGGACGCGAGTTAAAAGACAAAGGCGAAACACCACGCATGATGGAAGCATCAACAGAGATGCTGACTGATCGCGTGCTGGTTTTTCCGAAATTAAATCATACCGGTGGTTTTGATGACGCTCCAAATGCCTGGCGAAACATCTTGCGCGAGGTGAAGCCAGTGGGCTTGCGAATCAAGATGGACAAAAAGATCATCCCACCTGAATTGAATCAATTGGCCGATCATCCGTTTGTGTTCATGCACGGTCGCAACGCGTTTCAATTCACCGATGCTGAGCGCTCGGCACTCAGAACATACTTGGAATTCGGCGGATTGATTTTCGCGGATTCGATTTGCTCGTCGCCTCAATTCACAAAATCATTTCGCCGTGAGATGTCGCAGATACTCGGACGCGACTTGGATCCAATCCCCAAAAATCATCCGATATGGAACGATCCGAGTTTTGGCCATCACATCCAGCAAGTGACGTTGCGAACCCGCGATGCGAACGTCGAGGGCGGATTTCGTAGTTCGTTGCGAGCGCCTGAATTGGAAGGCGTCGAAATGAATGGCCGCTTGGCCGTGATCTTTTCGCCCAATGACCTCAGTTGTGCCCTTGAGAATACTGCTTTTTCTCAGTGTGATGGTTACACGCGTGGCGATGCAATTAGGATCGGTACCAATGTGATCTTGTACAGCCTACTCAGTAATTCAGAAAGTCCATGATCCAGACGTTCCGTAACTAGAAGATGTGGAGGATTAAGATTGACGAATGGTACAAAAACGAAAATTCGCTTTCCAGGATTTAGCGGAGGCGATTTGCGTTGGGCTTATATCGTTTCAGCTTACCTCGCGTACGTATTCTGGCTTGCCTCCCTGCTCTTCACCAATGTTGGAGGGATCTTTCTTTTTGGTATGTGCTCGACGACCACGTTCGCAACGCTATGGATGGTCAAAGATTCGATCTCTCGTGGTCGCACCATTCCACACGTGATGAGAGTCTACGCTTGGCAAAATTGCGTGCTTGTACTTCCGTTTTATCTACTTTGGACGCGAGGCTTCAAAGGAATCGGTTGGATCATCTTGAATGTCATCGCGTTGTGGTTGATCGCATTCCTAATTCTGGGAAGGGTATAAAGCTTGCGTCAACAATAAGCTTGCTCGGGGTGGCCGGAATTAGTCTTTCGCCCGAGCGACAAGATCGGGTCGGATTGCTATTGGTTTGTCAGGCATAAAGATTGGGATTCAACTTAGTGGACGAGGTAACGAGTCGCGTGTTTTTTTGCTACCAAAAAATGACTCGTAACCTCGTCCACTACCCGAACATTGAGTTGAGATGGAATGCTAGGGCATTCAGAGGTTGTTGGCCGCCAGGCTAAGCCCCAACTTCTTCTCCAAACTTTCGATTTTGAAAGGCTTGGCCAGGAATGTCGCGTTGCAATCTCGTAAAAACTGTTCATCTAAAACTGAGTCGCCATGTCCACTCATAAACACGACGGCTCCATCTGGGTGCCGTTGTTTGAAGACTTGGCATACCGCACGGCCATCCATGTCAGGCATGACGACGTCCGTTAGCAGCAGTTCAATCGGCTCGGGCTCTTCGTTAATGATTCGAATCGCTTCGCGGCCGTCAGCAGCTGACAACACCCGCACACCCAGGTTTTTTAGTGTGCGAGTCAAAACCGACAAAATTGTTTCTTCATCGTCGCAAACCAATACGGTGCCAGTGAAACCGTGATTGAGATTTTGGTTTTGCTGATCAGGCTTACTGCTCTCACCTGCGCGAATTGGAAGTTGAAAACAGGGTAAGAAAATATCAATGGCAGTCCCGCCTTGATTCGATTCTACAATCTCGATGCCGCCTCCATGTTGCCGAAGAATCGAATGAATGATCGACATTCCCAGCCCAGTTCCCTTGCCAACCTCCTTGGTCGAGAAGAAAGGCTCAAATATTCTCGACATCGCCTCGTCTGGAATACCTCCGCCTTCATCACGTACCGAGATGACAGCGTAAGCACCAGGGAACATTGGCAGGTCGGACTTGATCTGGCTACGATCGAGAAAAACTCGTGACGTTTGAACCAAAACGGATCCGCCATCAGGCATGGCGTCTCTGGCGTTTAAGCAAAGATTCAAAATGGCTTGCTCGATCTGAACTGGGTCGACCCATGCGCCCAGTGCAATTGGCGAAGGGTCAAAGTGACATTCAATGTTGTTGCCCAACGACCGCTTGATCATGGTCATTGCACTTTCAAGAATGTCATTCAAATCACATCGGACTTTTTCTAGCGGTGCCTTGCGACTGAACGCGAGCATTTGGCGAGTCAAGTCAGCCCCTCGCTCGGCTGTCGAACAAATGTCTTTCACCGCTTGAGCGGCAACATCGCCTTCTGTTTCAAGCAATGACATCGCGTAGTCCGATTGGAAAATCAACACTTGTAGAATGTTGTTGAAGTCGTGTGCGATACCTCCTGAAAGCTGATGCAATACCTCCATTTTTTGGGATTGCTGTAACTCGGAATCAAGCTTTTTTCGAACTTGCTCGGAACGTTTCCGCGTCGAAATATCAACCATGACCGTTTGATACAACGCCTCCGAAAGGATGGATGTTTCAGCCAGCACAAAAACTGGCTTGAGACCGCCACGATTCAGCTGAATCTCGATCGAAGAAACGCCACGATTGGAAACGACGCGCGTCAAGTGAAACTCAAATAGCTCGACACCATCTCGGCTTAAAATGTTGTTCAATCGAATGTCAGTTTGGCAAAGCTGCACGCCCAGTAACTGCCGGGCACGCTTGTTGATTTCAATGACCAATCCATTGAGGTCGTGAGTGAAATAGGCAACCGGAGCATTGTCACGAATTTCGTCAAACTTTCGGCGTGCGTGTTCGAGCTCTGCAAGCGTTCGTTCCAACTCCTGCTGCTGTACCTCGAGTTCAATTTTGTGGTTGCTCAGCGACTGGGCAAGTTTCTCATATTCGGAAACTGCTTCTTCGGGAGTTGAATTGCTTTCCTTTTGGTCAGCTTTGGAATTCCTTTCCGTAGACTTCATAAGAACTTCCATGCAAAATCGAACGATGCATTGACAACCAAAATGAGGAGAGAAGATTGTCAAAGTGAAATTACTTCAGTGTAGAAATGACTCGCTACACCAGCAGAAAAAATATAACACAAGTTCAAGCTTTTCAAAGAATACATCGAGAGTTTTCGACGTGAAAATGATGTTTTGCGCAAACTTGTGCTGGGGCCGTGTTTGCGACAACGCGCAATTTCGGACTGCGTTAACCGCAAGCACGAAAGATGTTTTCGAACCTTTCCGACTAGGAATAAACCTGGGAGGCGTCGCTGCAAGAGCTGTTTGCGATTCCTACCGTCAGATGATATTACCGTACCGATGTACGGTTTCCGTAACCGATTGTTCTTTCAAATAATTGAGTAACTCGATCCGTCCGTTCGCAAAAATTCGTGGATTGATAATCGGAACGTTGCCGATAATTTTTGGCGCGAAGACGTGCGGTTCGTAGTCGCCAATGATTCGTAGCGTACCGCCGCGTTTCTCTGCCAGCCGATTCGCCAACTCGGATTCGCTTTCAATCGTGCATTCAGCATTTGTCAATTGGCGAAATACCTGGTTTAGCCAATCCGGATATTCATTACAGCTTAGGTGTAACTTGGAATTGACGGTGAGGCTTGCAATCACGGACATCGCCGCGTCAAGCTGAGACGTGCTTAATCCGGACGGTTGAATTCGCAGGACATGCCATGGCCTTGCTCGATAACGAAAGTGATTTGTCTCGCCATGAATCTGTGATGGGTCATGCTCCAGTGAAAACGCATTTTTCCACCAATGCGCATAGCTCTCAGAGGCTGCCGTCAATCTCTCCGCTGCTTGCTTGTTATCGAGCAACTTGCTTAGTTCACGAACGACGGCGGCAATCGCGGTGGGGGCAGGGCTTCGTGTTTGCGGAAGAGAGTCTTCCGTCCACTCGCAAAACGTTGCGACATAATTAGGCCCACCTGCTTTTGGTCCCGGCCCCACGCAAGAGTCTTTCCATCCTCCAAAAGGCTGACGTCGAACGATCGCTCCAGTGGTTGTTCGGTTGATGTAAGCGTTGCCAACTTCGACATTTTCGCGCCACACATCAATTTCTTGTGGATCAAGTGAATGCAAGCCGCCAGTCAGGCCGAACTCACTGCTGTTCTGAATCTGGAGTGCTTGGTCAAAGCTGTCGACGCGAATGATACCGAGAACCGGCCCGAAGCACTCGGTCGTGTGGTACCAACTGCCGGGCTTGACGCCCAATCGAATTCCAGGCGTCCAGTGGCATGGATTGTTATCGACCATCTTTGGTTCGAGCAACCAGGATTCGCCCGGCTGAAGCTCCGTCAACCCCTTCGTCAAATATTCATCAGGCTCTCGAATCACAGGAGTCACGACTGCCGATGGATCCCAGGAACCACCGACCTTCAAACTTTCGGCGGCGTCCTTCAATTGCTGAATGAACTGAGGATTGTCATAGACTTCCTTTTCAACCAACGCCAAACTGGTCGCCGAACACTTTTGACCTGCGTGTCCGAACGCGCCACGAACCAGGTCTTTTACCGCCAAGTCCATGTCTGCCGCTGCGGAAATGATCAACGCATTCTTGCCGCTGGTTTCTGCATAGAGCTTCAGCTCAGGTCGCCACGACTGAAAAAGTTGTGCCGTAAAGATACTGCCCGTCAAAATCACGGAGGCCACTCGTTCATCAGAAACAAGAGCTTTGCCCGTTTTACCATCAACGGTTGGCAGGAACTGGAGAACATTCTTTGGAACTCCAGCTGACCAAAGTTGCTCCGCCAATTTCCAAGCCGTCAAAACTGATTCTCGCGCGGGTTTTAGAATGACAGAATTTCCAGCAGCCAAAGCCGCCAATACACCGCCCGCCGGAATCGCATAAGGGAAATTCCACGGCGGCGTGACCACGACCACTCCGACAGCTTTCCCGGCAGTTCCGTCTGTCCAACCGGGATCGTCCAGCCCTTTTGCGTAGTAGTTCGCGAAGTCAATTGCTTCGCTAATTTCCACATCAGCTTCGGTGATGTTTTTTCCGGCGTCGAGCAGCATTGCCCCAATCGTTTCCGCACGTTGCTGAGCAATCACAACGGCGACTTGACGTAGGATTGCCGCCCGCTGCACCAATGGTTGTGATTCCCAGCCAGCCACCGCATCAACTGCTGTTGCTAACGCCAATTCAACATCGCCTGCATTTGCTTGAGCGAACTGATAGGCTTCGTGGCCAGGCCGTGACGGGTCTTTTGCTTTGCCTGTTAAGTTGTCAGTGTTGAAATCACCGCCGACCTGAATCGGAATTGGCTCCAGCGTTTTTTCACGCCAGTTTTCAATAATTTGGCTGGCCCAGATTCGATTGTTGGGAATCGAAAAATCAGTATCAGGTACGTTGTGAAATTCGTTATCCTGAAGCCTGATTTCTTCCGTCAACCGATTTTGCAAACGGTTAGGCGTAGCTTGAAGATCTGGATCCTGTGCCATTTGGCAGGCTTTCAGGAACATGTCACGTTGCTCAACCCAATCCGCTGAGCCTTCCTTCAAAGAGAACAGCGCTCCGAGAAAACTGCCCGGAGCTGTGTTCTCATCCAGCCGTCTGACCAGGTACGCGATGGCGGCTTCAAATTCGGAGTCATGAACAACTGGAGCGTAAACAAGGCATCCCCCAGAGCGATCACGGACTTCGAGAGCTTGGGCATTGGCCATGCCTTCCAGCATTTCAAACTCAACACGGTCTTGCACTCCGCGCTTTTCTCGGAGCAACAGGGCGAACGCGATATCGAACAAGTTATGGCTGCCAATTCCGATCCGAACCGCTGCCGCGTGCTCTGGTCGAAACGCATACTCGACCATGCGTTTATAGTTTGCATCGACTTTCATTTTCGAATCGTAGGGAGCCTGTCCCCAATCTCGAATCGATGCTTCGACCTGTTCCATGGCCAAGTTCGCACCTTTGACCAAGCGAATTTTGATTCCACTTCCTGTTCGCTGCTTTCGCTCGATTGACCATTGCGTCAAAGAACGAAGGACTTCGAAGGAGTCCGGCAGGTAAGCTTGTAAAACGATCCCGGCTTCAAATTTATCAAACTCGCTTTCATCGAGCACTGACATAAAAACATCAACGGTCAAATGGAGATCGCGATACTCCTCCATGTCGAGATTGACGAATTTTGGGCCGTTGCTACCGCCACCTTTGATGGCCGCTTGATAAATGGAGCGTAGTCGTGGTTTGATCGTATCAATGGTTTGTTGATAGCCGGTCAAGCTGATCTGGCTGGCGATCGCTGACAGCTTGATTGAAATATAGTCGACGCCTGGTTCCAGCAGTCGTTGCGTGTTGTCGCGCAGTCGACGGTCGGCTTCATGCTCGCCTAAAACTGCTTCCCCCAATTGATTAAAATTGACTCGAATTCCAGATTGTTTTCGTTCTGCAAGATACTTCTTGAACTCAGCTTCTTCGGCTGAAATGATAACATGCTCGGAGTCTTGGCGAACTTTTGATTTGACTTTGGGCATCACCAAGCCGGGCATCAACCCTGCAACGCCATTGCCCAACCGCAAGGCCAGTCGATCCAGCCCGCCGAAATATTTCGGAACGCCAAACTCTTCAATCAGGCTGTCCATCCGGCGGGCGGCCCGCTGCGGACGCTTCATTCGTAAGACCTGGTCGGCCATCGCGATCGTGAACTTCTTGCCGTTGGGGTCACCCATCATGCGAGCCATCAACCCGGATCGGCTGCGCTCGTCAGACGTTTCGTTTTGTCGCGAAGCGTTAAGAATCTCGGCGGCAAGTTGTACTGCTTCTTCTGAAAGCCCAACTAGGTCAGCGGAAGGTGGATTGTTTTTTGTCATTTGAGTGTCACATTTTTGGCAAACCGTAAAGAAGCATTCCAATGCAAGGAAGCATCCCAATAACAGTCTGCGGTGTACAAGTCGGTTGTCAGTATCCAATCCAGAGCGACTGCAAGCGTCAAAAGTTCCGGCTCATCGAGTTCGAACTTGCTAATGATTGAACGAACATTGGATCAAAATAATCTAGTCGAATTTGCCTTGGCCTCCGACAGCTTGAGCAATGTTTTCCAGCCCATGGCGATCGAGCATTCGAACCAAATATTGGTTGATGTCTCGGACGATTCCCGGGCCGCCATAAATGAACCCGGTGTATATTTGAACCAGTGACGCACCGGCCAAAATCATCTTCCAGGCATGCTCGCCATTCATGATTCCTCCCACACCGACGATTGGAACTTCACCGTTCAATTGTTGGTAGAGACTTGAAACGACCTCACGGCTTCGTTCAGTCAGTGGACGACCTGAAAGTCCTCCTGCTCCGATTGATTCGACTTTTTCGCTGGAGGTATTTAGATCACTGCGCGAGAGAGTCGTGTTGGTTGCGATAATCCCCGCGATTTTGACTTCTTTCAAAATGGAAACGATGTCGGTTAACTGCTCATCCGTTACGTCCGGGGCGATCTTTAACAAAATCGGCTTGGGGTCGATTTCGTGATCGGCGGCAAGTTGTCGATTCAAATTGCTGAGCGACGATAGTAACTCAACGAGGTGACCGCGATTCTGTAGCTCTCTTAACCCCGGCGTGTTCGGGGAACTAACATTGACCGTGAAGTAATCGGCGAAAGTAAACAGTCGTTCGAAGCTAAAAAGGTAGTCGTCAGTGGCCTGCTCCAACGGAACGACTTTCGTCTTGCCGATGTTGATTCCAAGAATATCGGCCGGCGAAGATTTATTCATCGAGGCCAAACGCCGCGCGGCTCCGTCGCAGCCGCCATTGTTAAAGCCCATTCGATTGATGATTGCCTTGTCGGCAGGCAAACGGAAGAGCCGTGGCTGCGGGTTTCCGGGCTGAGGCTTCCCGGTAATCGTGCCGACCTCGATGTGGCTGAAGCCAAGGCTTGGCAGCTTGTTGAACCAGCGAGCGTCTTTGTCAAAGCCGGCGGCAAGTCCAACCGGGTTTTGAAATTCCAAACCAAATAAACTTGAATTCAATCGCGCATCGGAAACGGTATATCGCTTCCGCATCTGGTTCGCGATCGGCCGGCAAGCCAACAGGTTAAAAGTTCCCATCGCCAAGTAATGAACGCGCTCGGCTGGCAAACAAAATAGTAACTCTCGAAGTCCGGAGTGCCAAAGCATTGACGGTTCCCAATTCGTTGGCCCGCCAATCGCTGAACAAAAGTCGTCGATCTAAAGTGCGCCGAACTAACGAGCGCTGACGATAGAACGTTGCATTTAAGGCGGCTGCAAATCGTCATCAACGACGCCGCTTCATTGCGAGAGGTTGGGGCTGCTTGATTATTACTGGCGAATTTACTGTGACTAAAAGGAACGGAATATCTACCAGTTCAGGCCAGTGCCTTCGGCTCCTGACTTACGGTCGGTGCCGCCCTTGAGAGGTTCGTTCCGAGCGGGCACGGCCAATTCGCGAGCCGGTTCATCGACTTCCGGTGCTGCTGGTTTACCCGCCGAAACTTTGGGCGCTGGTGGAGCCAAGCAGGCTTTGTGGGAAAGCGAGATTTTCTGGGCTTCTCTGTCGACCGAGATAATTTTGACTTCGATCTCCTGCCCTTCGCTGACAACTGAGCTGACTTTGACGACACGATGGTAAGCAAGTTCCGAAATGTGAACGAGTCCCTCGATGCCCGGCCCGATTTTCACGAACGCTCCAAAATCAGCGATCCTCGTAACGGTACCTTTAACGATATCGTTGGCAGCGAAATCATTGGTCACGTTTTTCCACGGGTGTTCCAACGTGTCACGCAGCGAAAGCGAGATTCGGTTGGCTTCCAAGTCGACTTTTTCGACTTTGACTTTCACGGCTTCGCCAGCGGTTACCGCTTCGCTTGGATGCTTCAGGCGAGACCAGCTGAGTTTACTAATGTGGATCAGGCCTTCGATTCCGCCAAGGTCAACAAATGCTCCAAAATCCATTAGTTTCGTCACGGTGCCTTCACGAATCTGGCCGGCCTCAAGTTCTTCCAAAAGCTTGGCTCGATTCTCTTCGTTTTCACGTTCGAGGACGCCTCGGCGACTGAGAACCAACTTGCGTTTGTCTGGATTGGATTCAATCACGACACAAGCAAATTTTTGATTGACGAACTGTGTCAGGTCTTCGACGCGAAAGCGATCGATTTGACTGGCTGGGATAAATCCGCGAATGCTGCCAACGTTGGCTTCCAGGCCACCCGTGTTGGAGCCGGTCACCGTGGCATCGACGACCGCGCCTTCGGTGATGTCGTCCCAGTCCGCGACGCCAATGGCGGCGCCCGGAACTGCCAATTCGTAAAGCCCGTCTTCTTTGTTGATTCCGCGGACGATGATTTCGACCAAGTCAGCCTCGGCTGGCGGTGTCTTGAAGTGATGGAGAGTCGCGACGCCTTCAAATTGTCCGTTCAATTTGAAGAACACATTGTCGTTATGAATTTTTGTTACGACGCCTTTGACCCGTGAGTTTGGCTCAATCTCGACAACGGCTGCTTCCGCTGTCTCAACGATTGAGTCCATGGAGACTTCGCCGATGGCGGCTTCGATTTCTGCATCGACGTCATCACTGAATCCGGCGTGCGATTGGATGTCCGGTAAAACCTCGGGTTCCGGTTTCGGCTTTCCTGATAGATCGATCGGGTTTGCCAAGGCGGCCTGAAGGGCTTTCGGTTGAGTCGATTTAGCGGCAGCATCGCGTTGCGATCCAATAGCGACCGATTTTTTCGGCGCTGTTGCGGCAGGCTCAGAGCCTAGTTCGGCAGACGTGGCGTTCGGTGTTGTGGATGTTGCCGAGTCAGCAGTCACTGATGCCGACGGAGCTGCGGTCGCCGCCGGAGTTGGAGTCGCGGGCGCTGGTGGAGTTTCTACCGCCGGTTGGGTTGGCGTAGCATTTGAATCAGGAGCAGCAGCGGCTGGCGCTGGGGACTGGTCGTTTGACTTGTTGGCAGTGTTCGGATCGGAACTCAAAACAAATTGCTTCTTGGAATAACTAACAACGAATAATGCAACGGATGATTCAACCCAGACGATGAGGAACGGTTCATCACATTAGGGAAAAACAAAAACGGTATGTCGAAATTGAGCCACTTGGCATTCCAAATTCCAACGCCTGAAATCCATGACGGGCCGTTTAATTTACACCAACCGATAAGTTTTGGGGAGAATTAGAGCCACATTTTAGAACGATTTGGAAATCTAATTGCCTGCGATACCACTACCGACGGTTCATCTTGACAGGATGAACGACTGGCAGTGTCGCTAGAAGTTTTCTTCGAGAGATTCCAAATCGAAATTGTCGGTTCGAAACGGCGACGCGGGAAAGCCCGCCGAATTTTCCAGATTGGGTTCCGCCGTATCTGTCCAGCCAAACCGCACAGCGATGGGGCTTGAAACGTCAGGGGAGCTGACTTCCACGGCACCGTCTTCAGTAATTATTGCCGTCGCCGGTACGAATTCTTGGTCTTCACCGCAAATCAAGAAATCGCTCAGCTCGTTTCCATCGCGTGTCCTCAATCCTTCGCCATGATCAAAAATGATTCGAATTCGGTCACCGTTGGTTGACATTTTTTGATACACCGGCCCGCTGGAAGAAATTTCTCGGGACTCCAGCGGCAAGAAGTTGTTGTAGGTTTTGGCCAAGGACAGTAGGGCCAGCCTTCTTCCGACGGCTTGTTTGTTTTTGGGATTTCGTTGGGCGACGTTTCCGATATCCGTCGTCACAACCATGCCTGTGTTGCCAATGGTCTGAAGTGTTTTTAACTGCGCGTCCCAAACTTCTGGCAAGGCGTTCGTTGCCAATGATTCATACCGGTAGGGTGAGAGTTGGACAAAGTAGAACGGAAACTCGCCGCTGCTAAAGAACTCTCGCCAATCGCCAATAAGTGTCGGTAACAAAGTTGCATACTGATGACCTCGCCCGACGTTGGCTTCTCCTTGGTGAAAGATTGCGCCACGGAACTTCAGATTCTTGAGTGGTGAAATCATTCCGTTGAACAGATTCCCCGGGCGGCTTTGGCTGATTGGATCGTCATTCTCTGACCAATAACGCATCAACGGAGCCAATGCTGAAACTCGATCCAAAGTAGGCCGCGATATCCACGCTTCACACGGCGTGGAATCCCAAGTGACGTTAATCAAGCCAATCGCGATCCGAGCATCTTTGGGGCGGTTCGCATTCAGTTCTTTGCTGACCTCTCGCCCAAAAAAGTAGGCGGCGGCAGAGAACGTTTTAACGGTTTCCGGAGAACACCGACTCCAAGGCGTGACGTTCGTAAAATCGTCAAGCGGTTGCGGTGAAGAGCTGTGGTCAACAGAAAACAAACGCAAGTTGTCATAACGCTTGGAATTGTCAATTTCGGTTTCTGGATTGAGCACATCGGTCATTGGGCATTCCATGTTCTCCTGACCAGCACAAATCCAGACTTCCCCAACCATGACGTCCGTGAAGACAACTTTGGGGTCGGCGTCGACTGCAGCAATTTCCAAGTTGAACGGTCCGCCGGCATCCGGAGTAGCGATGGAAGTTGACCAGACACCTTGAGCATCGGCGACGACAGTGGTTTTCGTTTTATCGAATGTGACAATGAGTTGCTGTGCGGGTTCAGCCGTTCCCCAAATCGGAACCTTGCTGTTTCGCTGAAGCACCATGTGATCAGAAAATAGCTTCGGCAGGACAATGTCACTTTTGACGATCGTCGAGAAACAAAGCACGCAAGCAAGAACAAGAATAATTTGTTCCCAGTTACGACGTGGCATGATCAAGTCCTTTTGAAGAGAAGGCAACAACTGGCATGCTAAGAAAGGTAGTCAAGTTGGTCTCGAGCTTTTTAAGGCGAAGGCAGACCAACGCAGGATGGCCATTGGCATCTATTGTCGGGCAACACGCTTTTCTTGATTTGTTTCTATTCATGCACCGCGAAAATTCGCAGGTGGATGATTTTGCCTGCTCAATGGTTGTAAGTTTAGAGGTGGAAGTGGGATGGCCATCAGATTCTATGGGAATATGGCCCGTCGCTCTACCATGTATCAACCGAATTGCTCCCATTCCCGCGCGGTGTTTTCACGACACGTTTAGTTGGTTCGTTCAACTGAACTTTCGTTAAGCCGATAATCATCCGCAATTCTATGTGAGATCTGGCGCGGTTCGGCTGATGACAACGACTTCATCTTTCGACTTGAAAACATAGTTTTCGGGGTTAACGACGGGGCCTTCGCCGACCGAATGAACCGCAACAAGGATGATATTTGAGGATTTCCGGACTTCACTCAGTTTGTCATCGAAGCCGCTGCCCACCCAAGTTTCTGGAATCGGCATTCGATAAAACTCGTTGCCTCGTTCATAGGTCAACAGCTCGCTGAAGACGCTAATCAACCCGCGCTTCATCGCAGCTTGGGCAAGCATGTGTGCGCCGTATTCTCCACTTACCACGTAATCGTTGACTTTGCCGGCATCCAAGTGAGTCGCATAGCTGCGGTTGAAAAGCTCGGCACACGTGTAAACAGACTCGTTGATTTTCTCGACGGTAAGTGCAGCCAAAATCGTTCGTGCGTCGGCGTCCTGTTCACTGCGTCCGCCCGTCATGTCCGACAGCACGAGGCAGGTTTGGGCTCGCTTGATTCCGGCCCGTTCGAGTGCGGAAACTTTCGTAAAATCGTCATGAACAAAATGGACGTTGCTCAACGAGTGTGCCAACGATTCAATATGCTCGCCTTGTGTTTCGGTGATGATCACGATGGGAGTCTTTTTCGTTTGTTGACCAGCTCGATACTCATTGATAATGATTTCTGTTTTTTGCGTCCAACCACAGATCACGATGTGATCGTGCATGTCATCAAATTCCACAATTCGTCCTTCCACTCGTAGTCGATCGACCATGAACGCCGAAACCGTTCCGGCAAAAATTGCAAAGATCGTCATCCCCATAAACATCAAAAATACCGTAACGATTTTGCCGCTCATCGTATCGGGCGTTGCCGGAATCGGCTCGCCAGCAAACAAAGTGTAAACGCTGAACCAAAACGAACCTGAAATATCAAACTCACTTTCGACGTCGGCCGGTTCCTCGGATGGGCTCACTGTTACCGAATTCAATGTCAGGTCAGCCGCATTTGCGTTTGTAATTTCGGCTGAGCTGTCGGCGGAATCCCCGGCGGTCGAGGCAGCCGTTGTTGGACTGGCCTTTTTTTCGAGATGCATCATCGAAACCGTACCGAAGGCGACGGCCAATAGTAGCAAAGCGCAGATCATCAAAAAGTCAGCCGCTCCACGTCGCAGCACATAAGGGAAATGGCTGGACAATCGCGAGATGACTCCCAGTAAACGAATCAGACGAATGAGTCGCAAAAGTCGCAACGCTCTTGCCGATCGAAAGACTCGAAAGATCGGAATGGTCGCGATGATGTCCAACCAAAATTCTGAGAAGTACCTCTTTTTTGACTTCGCCGCGAAAAATCGCAACGTCAGCTCAATCATAAAAATGACGGTGATGCATTCATTGGCGAGCTCCATCCACATGAGGTGAATCGGACGCATCTCACCAAAAATTGTAGTGACTGAACTGGCTCCTTCGGTGAACTTGGCTTCCAGTGCGAACTCGAACATCGTCAGCATGACCGAGATAATGACTAGCAGTCCGATCGTGATCTCAACCCAAGCTTGCGCGAAAAAACGACGCAGCCAAACCTGCCATTGAGCAGATGGTTGTTTCGTCTCGCGAGGTTGATCATGGCTAAAGGTCATTACCATTCATTTTAGCTCAGCCAATGGCCATGTCTAAGCCCACTCTGCAAGTTGCGTAGAATCCTTGCATCTGAAAATCTTGCATCCGAAATCCTTGCATCCGAAATCCTGCCGAATCTCCGTAGCAGAAAGTTCAAATGGAATGCAAAGCTGAACGCGAAGCCAACACGATCAATTGTCTGCGCATTCACCTTTGGCTTTTATTGTTGGCTTTTGATGCCGGCTTTGATGTCGGCTTCATCGTCACCTTTGCTGGTAAACAGATCTTTTAAATGGAAGTGGTGTTTGCCAAGTTTGCCGCCGTAGTTCCCAGCGCTAATCGCTACGATCCCTTCTCCAGCCGCTGCCTCGATGCCAACGCGCATTGAATTGGCAACGGCTTCAAAATCGGTTCCGTCAATAACGATTTCGTAAACGCAATTTACTTCGTCCCGCAAAGCCGTTTCGACGCGGCCGCGAAGCGTCGGGCAATACGTGTGAGACGTCGACGCACGAAGGGCAGGGTAACGTGAACCGACTTTGCTGCCGCTCCTGACGACACCGCCAGGAAACGGCGCAATCACATTCGGAAGTTCTGCGATCGAATCGACTGCCCGTTCGGCTGCCTGCAAGCCAGTCGCCTGTGTGGTTGATTGAATCAGCAAATTGCCACCCGCCACGCCTTTGCTGACGCCCAACGATTCTTCGACAATAAACTCGCCGTCCATCACCGGGATCCGCCAAAATCGACGTTCGCCGATCAATTTGCTTTTTTGAAATCCATCACCGAAGAATCTTAAATGCGAGCCCAAAGCGATTCGCTCCGCGTTTGTGTTTTCGTTGGCTTCGGCCGACGGTAGGTCGTCGGTTGTCTCTTGGGCCGGCATGCCGTCAAACACCGCCGTCGTTGGGCATGTCATTAGACACTGCCCAGTTCGGTTGGTGATCGCCTTCGCAAGTGCATCCGTCGAAAAACCGAATGCCATCAGGCTGACACCAGGCCGCCCATCCATCGTTTGCGATTCGTCCAGTCCATGCTCAACGCCGACTTCGGCGTCGCAGCCGATCACAGAGCTTCCATAACCACAAAATTCATTGACCGCCGCCTTTAGCCATCGCTCATTCATCGCGGTGACCGTCAGCCGCGTGTACCGCATGGAAAACGCTTCGGCGAACGTGTCGACAATTTCGGTTTCGTTGATTTTCAAAGGTCGGCAATTCTGAAATGCGATTGTGATTCTGAGCGGCGATTGAGTTATAGTCTAGGCCCTTCAGTGCCGCCGCTGCTATCCCTGATGGCAATTTGGAAAAGTCAGGCGCTGCTGACGACCGCTGTTTTCTTGCAGAGCAGTTCCTGATCAAATTCGAAAATTGAATTTCACTGAACATTGCCATCAACGTGTCGAACAAAATTTCAAAACAACGCCGCCCGCCGATCACTTCGTTTTGCCAAACGATCGTGCGCTGGTTTTTTCGAATTCTCTACATGCTCGCCTTCAATGTCCGAGTTCACGGTGTAAAGAACTACCCGTCGCGTGAAGGTTTGCTTATCTGCGCGAACCATCAAAGTTATCTTGATCCAATGTTGCTGGGTGTCGTTTGCCCACGCCCCATCAATTATTTAGCGAGAAAGACGCTTTTTCGAATCAAGCCAATGAGCTGGTTCCTAGGTTGGAACGACGCAATTCCAATTGATCGAGAATCTTCTGGCATTGCTGGTATGAAGGAAATGCTCCGCCGACTTAAACGTGATGAATCAGTTTTGATGTTTCCCGAAGGAACGCGTACCGCCGACGGGCAACTTCAGCCGTTGATGCTAGGGTTTTGTCAGATCGCACGTCGAACAAAAGCTCCGCTTGTGCCAGTCGGGTTTGACGGCGCGTTTGATGCGATGCCCAGAACCAACAAGGTTCCTGTTCCTAAACGAATTCATGTAGTGATCGGTAAGCCCATTTACTTCAAGGACTATGAGAGCCTTTCGGATGAGCAGCTTGGCGACTTGCTATTCTCCCGAATCAAAATTTGCGTTGAAGACGCACGCCAACGTTGCCAGCGGAAAGCTTGGTTCTAATCGCGGGCTCGAAATGTAACTTTTTTGCAGCCTTGCTTTTCGCTGTTATCGTGATGCCTCATTCGCAGAATTGGCGATTCCGGTTATTGTGTCATGAAGTCTGCCTCTAGTGCTTTGCTCCAATTCAAAGTTCCGGTTCTTCATGTGAGCCGTTTGGGCGATAGCCCCGGTTTTTCGGACGAATCCGTGGCTAGCGCCAAAACGGCTCATCCTAAAATCAAATTGGAACAATGCACTAGCCGTCCAGGCATCGATGGTTGAAATCATCGAGCAGTGAGAATTTCGACACCAATTTTAGCTTTATTAAAGTTTGACAATTCATGACCTCCTCCGAACCGAATCCAGACACCTTAAGTGAGGGTTCTGGTACCTCCCAAGATTCTGGTACTTCTGCAGAAATCAACAAAGGCTCTTTGCTGGTCATCTTTTTGACGGTCTTCATCGATTTGCTGGGATTCGGAATCGTTTTGCCGTTGCTGCCACTGTATGCCGATCAATTTGGATCGGATCCGAGTGGTTTCGTTATCGGCATGTTGATGGCAAGCTTTTCCATCATGCAATTTTTGTTTGCACCCATTTGGGGGGCGGTCTCCGATCGAATTGGACGACGTCCGGTAATTATTGTTGGGCTGGTTGGCAGTGTCATTTTCTACACGATGTTTGGATTTGCGGCGATGTACCAAGACCTGACTTGGTTGTTCATCACGCGGATTGGTGCCGGCATTGCTGGCGCGACGATCCCGACGGCTCAAGCTTACATCGCCGACACGACCGCGAACGAAAATCGCGCTCGCGGGATGGCTCTGATCGGAGTCGCCTTTGGATTGGGTTTCACGCTTGGTCCGATGTTTGCTTACTTCGCAGTTCCTGCAGATGGAGTTGGTGATCCTGGGTCAAGCCCGGGATTCATTGCGGCTGGACTTTCGGCCGTTGCCCTGCTGCTGGCCATTTTCATTTTGCCAGAATCGCTGAAACCAAATTCAAAGTCAGCGATGAAAAAATGGTGGGATATTAGTGCGTGGAAGACGGCAATGAGCAGCAAGGCCATGGTGCTACTGTTGGTCGGATTTTTCGTTTGCATTTTCTCGTTTGCTAATTTCGAAACAACTTTGAGCATGCTGGTCAAAGGCTCGAAGAGTTTTGAAAAAGCGCCGTTCAATTTTACTTTCAAACAAGTCTGTTTAATGTTCGCCGCGATCGGATTGATGGTGGCGATCGTTCAAGGCGGCATCGTCCGTCGTTTGGCGAAAAAGATCTCTGAGAAGAATTTGGCCGTTGCCGGAGCTATTATCGAAGTCGTTGGTTTTGCGGTCATTTCGTATGCCGTCAACATCGGCTCAGTTTATTGGCTTTTCGGCGCGTTGGCGATTATTGTCGCTGGGTATAGCTGCTTGCAGCCGAGCCTTTACTCTTTGCTTTCCCGCTGGTCGGATCCGACTCAGCAAGGCGTTGTTTTGGGCGTCGGTCAAAGCGTCAGCGCCATGGCTCGTATCCTCGGATCAGCTCTCGGGATTCCGATGTTGGTGGCCTACTTGTACATGCCTTACGTTGTCGGCTCTGTCTTGATGCTGTTGGTGGCGATCTTTATTGCAATGGCTTGCCGAACGGGAAGAGATTTCCATGAGGCTTCGTAAGCGTTGTTTGCCTAGTAAGAAAAAATCTTGCTTGTTTCTTGGCCAAGCCTTTAAGCGAGGTTCATGGCGCGAGGTTCGTGGTAAAAGTGGAAACGTTCAAATTGACATTCCGTTTCGAATCAAAATCGGTTGACTAGGGCTGCCTCAACAAATGCTACCTCAACAAATTCGATTGATTCTTTGCCAATTTGCTTGACCTGTTCCCCAGCGAACTTCAAGATAGTTAGCAATCTGAATACCCTTCATTCCCGCCATGATTTTACTCCAAGGCTTCAAGAAAATGATTCTTAGTCACATGAAATTTTGTTGCTCTCTGTTCGTCGTTGCATGTGGGTTGTTGACGTTTCAAGTCAACGCCGAAGCAGACGTTATCGTTGCCAGTTTGCGCGGTGCGGTTCGACCCGCCGGAACGGGAATCGGGACTCCGTCGATGTCTCAAAATTACACGGCTGGAGGTACTGGCAATTTTAAGAACTTCTTTTCCTATGATCTTGGAACCATTTCCAATCAATGGGCGATCACAGGGACTCAAGTTCAGATAGAACACTCAACCAACAACAATAACACCGCCGGAAATTTCGAGATCTGGCAGGTCAACGAATCGGTTGCTGCTTATTCCACGGCACTTTGGAATGACATCGGAGCCAATGCTTCGTACGGTTCGGTTGCCGTTGCCAATGCAGGTGTCGGATTCGCCGACGTGGATTTAAACTCGGTCGGCTTGATGTCGTTGAACGAATCACTTGGCGATTCGACGTCGTTTGTTGTTGGAGGCACGACCAACACATCGATGTTCAACGGATCAAGTTCCTTTATAACGCGGATCGACATTGCGCTGACCGACAACGCGGCTCCAACGGCTGTGACCGGAGACTACACGAACTTTATCAATCAAGGCATCAAGCTTGATGGCAGTGCATCGAGCGATATTGACATCGCACTTTATGGTGATTCTTTGACTTATTCTTGGATGGTCAACGGGATGGCTGCTGGTACGACGTCGTCGAATATGTTGACATTGAGCAATGCGGATTTGGCAGGTTTGGGAGCCGCTGTTCCAGGCACCTACGCCGTCGATTTGACGGTTACCGATGAGTGGGATCAAACTACGATGGCCAGCGGTACTTTGACGACGTCAGTTCCGGAGCCCGGCAGTTGTGCTGTTCTCTGCTTCGGACTTGTTGGGCTGGTTGCCCGCCGTCGCCGTTAAGCCATGGTTGGCTCGGTGACTTGAACTGAGAGTCCCCGTGCATCTCGCTCGCCGATCCTGATATAGGAGCGAGACCAGTCAGTAAATAATCAGAACACGCACTCAATATAACGACAGGCGTTTAACGACGCCTGCCTGATCTTTGAGCCCCGCCGTTTCTTTGGGAATTCTGTTGGGCGTTTTTTTGTTGGGCGTTTTTTTGTTGGGCGTTTTTTTGTTGGGCGTTTCCACGGCCCCGATTTTGGCCGCCAACGTTCGAGGCTTGACCGCGTTGCCTCGCGTTCTGTTGCCCGCCCAACGCGTTCTGTTGCCCTCCAGCGGATCTTTGGTTGCGGTGGGCGTTTCGGGCGTTCTGGTTTTGGAACGCGTTTTCGAATTCAGACATGTCACAGCCGCCATCGCCGTTGGCGTCGACTTGGGTAAAAAGCTGAGGAGGAACCTGCCTGGAAAAACCAAGTGACAGGATCGTACGAAGAGGATTTTCAAACGAACGCATTCAATCGGTCAGCTCAAACTGAATGGTCAAAGTCGTTGACACTTTGAATTGGGCGTCGGCTTGATTCGTACCATAGGAGAGGTACAAGTGGTTTTCATGGTTTGGGGCAGCGTTGATTCGGATCACTTTGCCGACCTTGCCGCCAGTAAGCTGGGCCAAAGTGTTTGCCTTCTGTTTGGCTTTGTCGAATGCTTTGCCCCAGCATTTCTGCTCCAGTTCGCCTTGATCAGAACGTGAAAAAGACACCAAGGGGGCTGCTGATTCTCCACTGTAGAGCGATTCCATCGTCCGCCCGCCGATGACTGCGTCTACGTCGGCACAGCCATCGATCACGCGAGAAATTTGTTTCAACATTTCTTTGGGCTCTTCGGAAATTGCTGTTCTTAAAATCACGTTTTCTTGGCACTTGAATTTTGGCTCGACTTCTAGCGCCGCCTCGTCACCAAACGGCCCATTCATCATCTCCATCATTTGATCGCTGACGTCGGATGCGACGCGCGGGTGTTGAAGTTTGAGTTCCGTGTCCGGAAAATTCATTGGTCCCATTGAATCGAGAAACCGCTGACGCTTTTCGCGAAAAGCTTTGCTGGCCGTTTTCGCACTGTCACCAGTGCCAACAATCGCAACTCTGATATTGGCTACGTTGGGAGGTATGGTAATCGTGGCGGAGGCGACAACTTCGATCGAACGATGTTCTGTCGATTGAGCCAACGTGGTTCGGGGCAGCAAGACACCAGCCAATAAACCAGCGGCCAATAAATACAGTTTAAGGTTTTTCACTTGAGCCAACGGAAACCAGATGTAGTTGTCAAACATGGTAGTCTTCCTGTAATTCTTGGCGGGCCAAATAAGTATGCTGACCAACAGTAATTGATTTCGATCTCATTTAAACAACGACGAAAAAAGTTCTACGATCACGAATGCTCGTCGTCCTGTGCCGGCTCGAATTTAGCCGTAGAATTGGTAACTTGCAAATAGGACAACGACGACATTCTTGGCCACAGAAATTTTCCCAATAGCCGGCGCGAATAAAATGACAAACCAAAAATGGATTCTCGGAGTACTTGCGGTCTTGGCGGTCTTTGTAAATGCGGTAGTGTTCGTCGCCAATGTGTCCGCTCAAGACCGAATCACGGGCCGATCGTTTGCCACACGCAGCGAGGTCATTGCTCAGCATGGCATGGCAGCGACGAGCCAACCGCTGGCAACTCAAGTCGCGTTGGACATCCTCAAAAAGGGTGGATCCGCCGTCGATGCGGCTATTGCCGCCAACGCAACGCTTGGATTGATGGAGCCGACAGGCAATGGGATTGGCGGAGACTTGTTCGCAATCGTGTGGGTTGAATCCGAGCAAAAGTTGTATGGGCTCAACGCCAGCGGTCGCTCGCCAAAGAGTTTGACGTATGAAAAACTTAAGGAGGAGTTGGGAGATCGAAAATCAATTCCCGCTTTGGGGCCGCTTCCGGTTTCTGTTCCGGGGTGTGTTGATGGGTGGTTTGAGTTGCATGGAAAGTTTGGAAAACTTCCGATGACTGAAGTTTTGCAACCGGCCATCGACTACGCCAATGATGGGTTTCCGCTTTCGGAATTGATCGCCTACTACTGGGGACGTAGTGCCGGTTTGCGACGCTACCCAGGTTTCAAGGACACATTCTTGGTCGACGGACGGGCTCCACGAAAAGGGGAAATCTTCCGCAATGAAAAGTTGGCCAATACGTTGACGCAAATTGCCGAAGGCGGTCGCGACGCGTTTTACAAGGGAGATATTGCCAAGACGATCGGTCAGTTTATGAAAGACAACGGCGGCTTTTTGTCTTACGAAGATTTGTCCGAGCATCAATCAGAATGGGTGGAGCCGGTTTCAGTTGAGTATCGCGGTTATGAACTTTGGGAATTGCCGCCCAATGGGCAAGGCATCGCCGCGCTGCAAATTCTTGGCGTTCTCAAAGGCTTTGATTTGAAGACCATGGGGTTTGGCAGCGTTGACCATGTTCATCATTTTGTGGAAGCAAAAAAGTTGGCGTTTGAAGATCGCGCGAAATTTTACGCGGATCCGCAATTCGTCGATGTCCCGGTTGAACGGTTGGTTTCTGATGAGTACTCAACGGAACGCCGCAAGTTGATCAATCCACGTCGCGCCGCACGACGATACGATGCTGGCCCGATCGAAGGAGACACAATTTACTTGACCGTTGCCGACGAAAACCGAAACATGGTGTCTTTGATCCAAAGTAACTATCGAGGGATGGGGTCGGGCATGTGCCCTCCCGGTTTGGGGTTTTGTTTGCAAGACCGTGGCGAGCTGTTTGACATGACGCCCAATCGGCCCAACAGCTATGCTCCTGGAAAGCGTCCTTTCCACACAATCATTCCCGCTTTCGTCACCAAAGATGGCAAGCCATTTTTGAGTTTCGGTGTGATGGGTGGTGCGACGCAGCCTCAAGGCCACGCGCAGATCCTGATCAATATTGCTGACTTTGGCATGAATATTCAAGAAGCGGGTGACGCTCCGCGCATCCTGCATACTGGTTCGTCTCAGCCGACCGGTGAGTCGATGACTGATGGAGGGAAGCTAACTCTTGAAACGGGGTACGACTACGAAGTCATTCGCGGGCTCATGATGCGCGGCCATTCAGTGGGCTTCAACGTCGGTTCTTACGGTGGCTACCAGGGCATTGGCTACGATGCCAAGAACGATGTTTACCTGGGAGCGTCGGAATCGCGCAAGGACGGTCAAGCCGCTGGTTATTGATGGTCAAGCCGCTGACTATTGACGAAAACCGAAAGTGGTTCTTCGTTTCAGCCTGAAACGCGTAACACTCGGGCAACGAACGCGAGAGCCCGACAATCAAATGGAAGTGGGGAAGGGCTTGAGCCTGATCTGCATTCGATCATGGCATAAAACCCAAAGCAGTCCCGAACGAACAATTTTGTTTGCGAAGCCAAGCTCAAGTATTAGGATAGAAGTTGGCTGGATCAGCTCCCGTCCATGTGTGAGTTCAGCAGAAGGTGAGTTCGACAAAAGGTGAACTCAATAAAAAAGTTAACTCAATAACGGGTTCGGTTGGCAGACGGCGAGATCAACAGGTGTTAAGAAAACGCACGTTACTTGTTGGGGTTTTGACTTTGTGCCCTTCGGCCACATCAGAGTTAGGGGCAGTAGTTGGAACGGGCTGATTGGACTTGCTTGGGCTTTCCCAAGTTCGTTAGGATTCCGGTCAGACAGTGCGTAGATTCCCGTCGGCTCAAGAACATTAAACCAACGCAACGGTAATAACTTTGGAAAATCAACAAGGCGATGCGAATTCTGCCGCTCCTGATTCCGTCGACCAAACGGAGTCAGTTAGCCAAGCTGCGGCTTCGAAAACGGCTCAACCTAAAACGGCTCAACCTAAAACGGCTCAACCTAATGCGGCCAGTGGAAATTCAGAGGCTTCTGTGACGGAAGCTGATTCGACGGCGACAGGCCAAGACAGTGCGGTTGTTGGTGAGATCAGTAGTGTATTGAGCCCCGAAAGAGATCGCTCAAAGGACATTCTTACGCGTGAAGAAATCCACAAGCTCGTTTCGATTCGGCTGCGTGGTTCCCGACCCGAGGCTTGGGAAGAAGACATTTCTCGCAACACGTTGGATGCCGAACCATTTGAGAACGTCGCGCCAATCGCAGAACGTGACCCGGCTGATTACCCAACCAAACGGCTTGCCGTTATTGAGGAATTGCTTGGCGACAGAAAGCTCGAAGACTTCGTGGCTCGTGATACGTTGCCGATGCCTTGCCCAGATGATCGCGAGGGATATTCACCGGGCTATGATGCCGCCTATTGGATGAGTGGACTTGAGGACTTTCTCAAGGTGATGAAAGTTGTCGACCGCTACAAAGTTGATGTCAAAAGCGTTTTGGATTTTGGTTGTGCTTCAGGTCGCGTGATTCGACACTTTTCGGCGCAGACTGATATTCCCGAAATTTGGGGCACGGACATCAACGCTCGGCATATTCGCTGGCTGTTTGAGCATATGCCGCATACCGTGAAACCTGTTTTTAATCATTGCATTCCTTCGATTCCAATACGCGACAACACCGTCGATGTGATTACCGCGTTTTCGGTCTTCACACATATCGATACCTTTGAAACGTGCTGGCTGGCGGAGTTGCGACGAATCATGCATGACGATGGGCTTTGCTACTTAACCGTCCATAATGAAAATACTTGGAAGGTCTGCGGTAGCGAAATTGACAATCCCAACAACCGGTTAGTGCAGTCGATGTTAAAAATTGATCCGGACGTGATCAATAAACTGAATGAGCCTCTAGCTGACACCCGTACGGTTTACCGTTTTTGTGAGAACGGCCCTTATCGTGCTCAGGTTTTTCACTCTAACAACTACTTGCAGCAAGTGTGGGGGCGGTTCTTTACGATCGAAGAGATCATTCCTTGCCATCATGTTCGGCAAACGGTCGTTGTCTTAAGAAAACGATAAAGCCGAAGATGGCGATTCCAACGTGAATCGATACATTCTCGTCGAGTTAGATTTCCACTTTTAACTTGCGGATTTCGAAATGCTTAGCCTTCAAGATCAGTTCGCGCCCAATCTTGTTTGTTTTGGTTGCGGCCCTGCCAATGAAAAAGGGCTGCAGATCAAGAGTTTTGTCGAAGGTGACAAAGTCGTCGCGACGTTCACTCCGCAACCGCACCACATCGCTTTCGAAGGCATGATCAATGGTGGCATCATCGGGGTTTTGCTGGATTGCCACCTGAATTGGACGGCGGCGTGGCATTTGATGCAGAAAAACAAGCTGGAAAAACCGCCCTGTTGTGTGACGGCAAAGTACGAAGTCACTTTCAACTTTCCGACGCCCAGCGGAGTGCCACTACGACTTGAATCTTGGATCCTCGAATCGTCCGAACGAAAAGCCGTGGTCTCAGGAACAATCGGGCCTGTTTTGGATTCGGAATCAATCGTTCATGCGGCAGCAAATTCAGTTGCCAGCGAGAATCAGGCGACAGCACTTGGGCAGGGAACGTTTGTTGCCGTTAAGCCCGGGCATCCGGCCTATCATCGTTGGTAAAGCCAAACTCTTGTTAATCAGATTTATCGTTAAAGCTTAATATCGGTTCGGGATGAGCGGGTGCGCTCGATTGCTCCAGTCGTTTGTCTTGTCGAAGCTGCGCCTACTCAAATGTGTTTTTTCATAAGTGGGGAACAATCCGACGAATAACGTCTTACAGCTTGCGACGGTTCCTCGTCCAAGTTGTGTCAGCCGTTTTTGTAACTTGCTACGCGTCTGGCAAATTCCTATCGAACAAGGATGTTCAAACTAATGAAACGATTTCATTCTTTGATTGTGGTCGCAGCGATGACCATGATTGTTAGCGGCAGCGTTGTTGCAGATAACCCGTTTGACAAATTTGGACGCGGTCGTTTGTTACGCAAATGGAGAGACGAACTGACTGGTAAAAATAAAAAGCCTGCCCCCAAGCCTGCTTTGAAGGGTTCCGGTAAACAGCCGACGCCAGCCAGAAAAGCTCCAACTCCAGCGAAGAAAACGACTTCAAGCCCGCAACGCAAAGGCTCGAACGTTCGTTCATCGACCCCGACAGCGAATCGGCAGGCCAATAAACTCAATACTCGCTCTGCATACCAACCCCGTACGACCCAACCCCGTACAACCCAACCTCGTACGACCCAACCTCGTACGACCCAACCTCGTACGACTCAGCCGCGTTCAGCTAGTTCTGCGACGCGCAGGCCAGTCGCTGCGGGCAAAGCAGTTGGCTTGGGAATGCAGGTCGTTGAGAAATCAGATCAGTACGTCGTTGCTCAAGTGACTCCAGGTGGAAATGCTGCCAAAGCTGGCATCCTGCGAGGAGATTTGATCGTTAAGTTTGCGGGAGCCGATTTGGGTTCGATCGAAGAGTACAACGAGATCTCTAAGATTCTTGGAGAAGGCGATCAAATTGAAATCCAAGTCAGCCGCCGAGGTAAGAAAGCCGAATTGACCGTGCAAAATGGTGAGCTTCCAGAATTGCCGGAACCAAGTGAAGAAGAAGTCGCATCGAATTCCAGTTACTCAAGACTCACTGATTCAACTAGTCGACCGCAGCTTGAATCGAAATCGGCCTCTAACAGTCAATTTGAATTCGTTCCGAAGTCAGGCTCGTCGAGCGGCCTTCGCTCGGTGCTCGAGCAGTCGCCTCAAAGCTACCGCGCTCCACAATCACGTCAGCGTTCACCTTCGCTGAATGGACCCGGAAACTAAAACCACACAATTTTGAAATAGTTTCGTGTACCGTCGTAGCAACCTGCTACGGAGTACGCCACAAACGCGGTTGGCTACCAATAATGCCGACCGCGTTTTTTTCTTGCGCGAATTTGAAATCATTGCTTGGGCAAAACAAGTACTCGCAAACGCTTGGTCACGTATTCCTCCCCGTTGCCTGTGAAGGTCCAATCCAACGTGTTGCCCGGCGAATTTCCGATTCCGATATCGGCGGAGCTTCCCTGATTCCAATGGTTGATCGCAAAAACCGTTTGTTTCTCACCCGGCAGATGAACTTGCATCGAGCCGTAGTCTCCGGTCGCAGAACGGGTGTCATCGAAGTCATATTTATCATCGGATGCGCCGTCAATTTTACTTGCATTGATGGGGCCATAGTTGTGCGGCCAAAATTCAATGTTGCCTGACAATTGCTCGCCTGTCTTCATCCCGTCCACATTGCTAAAAACGGACAATGTACTAGCGTCCTGTTGGAAAACGGCGCCGGAGTTGAACGTTGGCAAGCCGACTTTGTTGATGTCGTCGGTGAAGGCATCCATTGAAACGAAAACCCACTGAGTTTCTTGTTCTTCCTTAGCCAATTCCAAAAGATAGGCAACGCGGCTGAACGACTTGACTTCTTGGCTGCGATCCAAATCGTAGGTGACTTCTTTTTGTAACTTGGCTAAATCCAAATCGTAAACGACTTCAAAACTTCCGGCACCAGGAATTGAATCGATCAAGCTCGGGACTTTTCCGGCACGAAATGGTGACGTTGGCCAGCCAGCGGAATTGACCAAGTTTGGTTCCGCCAGTTTGTGCCAAGCGAATCGCATTGCCGTCGGGCTCGCAACTTTGTCAGAAGAAAGAGCCAACGTGTCACCGTCGATTTCGACATCGGCGGTTTCGAAACTCGTTCCTTCGCCGATGACCTCAAACCAATCAAGCGGTTTTCCGTCCCGCGAACGCAACCCTTCTCCGACATTTTTCATATTCACCAACAGCTTGTTGCCTTCGATTTTCATTTCACCGAACGTCGGGCCGGAAGCCACTCGTTCAGTGTCACCATATTGCTTCTTCATCGCCAGCGCAGCCAGCCTCGCCCCGACTTCCTGTTTATTCTTCGGATGGATGTCGTTCACGTTGCCAATGTCGCTGATCACGACCATTCCAGTGTTGGGTAACTCCAGTGTTTTGGATTGAGCTTCCCAAAGACGCGGTAAAATTTCTGGGTTTTCAGCACCATATTTGAATGGCGCGATCTGAACAAAATAGAACGGGAATTCACCTTGGTTCCAGATCTTTCGCCAACCTTGAATGAGTGCTTTTTTCTTTTCGAAATACATCATTCCTTCCTTGTGGTTGGACTCTCCCTGGTACCAGATTGCACCGCGCATCGGTAAGCCAACCAGCCCATGAATCATGCCGTGATAAAGGGTCGATGGATCTTGACGACCGGATAGTGGAACTAGTTCTGGCGGAAATTCAGGCGAAGTGACGAGTGGTGTTTTCGAATCTGCCGGTTCAGCGTTGGCATAGTTTTCGGCCAGCTTCAGCCAGGTTTTGATTTCCGAAATGTGTTTTCGGTATCGCTGCTTGTTTTCCGCGGTGCCACGCGTTCTTAATTGGAGTTCGGAGTAAAGCGAGTCCAACGCCGGGACGGTCTTGAATCCAACCGGCGGTGTCCATGGCTCTACTCTCGTTCCACCCCAAGTCGAATTGACCAAGCCAATCGGGACGCCAAGTTCGCGATGTAGTTTTCGGCCAAAGTAATATCCAACGGCTGTGAATGTTCCTGCCGTTTCGGGCGTGCAAGCCACCCAGTCGGATTCGATGTTTTCGATCGCGACGTCCGATGGCCGGCGTTTGACTTTGAAGTGGCGAATTTGAGGAAAGTCCGCAGCGGCAATTTCTTCTTCGGCATCTTTGGATCGAGCAACTGGCCATTCCATATTCGATTGCCCAGAGCATAGCCAAACTTCGCCGACCAAAATATCCTTGATGACGATCGTTGCCTTATCTGTAGAGCCGTTCAATCGGACAAACATTTCGTATGGCCCACCGGCCTCTTTGGCTGGAAGCGTTGCTTCCCAACGTCCACTAGAGTCGGTTGTTGCAGTGGAGGTCGCGCCGTCCAACTCGACGGATACGTTTTGTCCCGTTTCCGCCCAACCCCAGATCTTTATTTCCTTTTGTCGCTGAAGAACCATGTGGTCGCCAAACACTCCGGCAAGACTTAGGTCAGCGTTGGCACTGGAGACGGATCCGAGGACGGTGACGGCCAACGTAAGTAACAGAAATGAAATTGACGGCTTGGAGAGTGGAGGCTTGGTGAACTTCATTGAGGGCTCGCTGTTGAAAACGAATGCGGGTAACAATTTAAGGAAATCGAATTCGGTTTTTTCGATCGAGTTGCCAATATGTTCCATTGGACGACGAATTACAAACTTGGCTTTCAAAAATAAGGAAATCAGAATATGAAGAGAATCGAAATCGGTCTTTTGTTGTTGGCTCTCACCGCACTGGCCGGATGCAACATAACCATCAACGGTGGTAACAGTGGAATCAAAGGCTCCGGAGTGGCGGCAAGCGAGGATCGACAAATCGAAGAATTTGAAACGATTGCGATCGTTGGTTATGGGAATGTCGATTTGACGATTGGGCCCGAAACGTCGCTAACGCTAACTACCGATGACAATTTGATCGAATTGGTCGATACGGTTGTCGAAAACGGTCAATTGACCATCCGTCCGAAAGAATCCATCAACGCGGTCTCGGGATTGAAGTTCGTCATCACGACTCCGAATTTGACCAAGGTAAAAGTGGTAGGCGCGACCACGCTTAAACTAACTGATGCTTCAGGCGAGGAACTTGATATTGATGTGAGCGGTGCCGGCAAAGTTAGCGGCAGCGGTGCCGTAACCGATCTTAAAGTTTCAGTTGCCGGCGCTGGAAGTATCAATCTGTCGAAACTAAAAGCAGAGAATACAAAAGTTTCTATTTCCGGCGCAGGTTCGGCATCTGTTTACGCCAGTGAATCTGTTGCGGCAACCGTTGCTGGAGCGGCTTCGGTAAGCGTTTACGGCAACCCGCCAACGGTGAAGAAAAGTGTCAGTGGTGTGGGCCGCGTGAAGTTGGTTGATTGAGCGAGTGAGATGCCAGCTTCAATTGGCCTCCGCTTTCCGGTTGTAACGGTTTCAGCGGTAGGCTCGGTTAAAACAGTTGAACATTTTTTGGGCGTTCTGATTCTTCGAACGTTCTTCAAAGCGCTGGTTGGCGCGATCGTCCGATTGCACCAACCTGCCTTTGTCTGTCGTGGGGGCAAGCGTCGCTTTGCGGCGTCTCGGCACTAACAAAGTGATATAATTTAATTTGAAATCCGCCGATAGAGGCGGATCTTTAGTTAGATTTCTGCGCGATCACTTTGATGCCAAATCAAGAAAACGAACCGGCGGGCTCGTCCGAACAATCGATCAAAATGTTCGAGGGTGTTTTGCGCGCCGAATCAGCAGCGATCGATGCGGCGGCTGAGCGATTGGGTTCGGAAGTTGAAGCCGCCATCAAGCTGCTGCTTGAGAATCGGGGCCGAGTTATTTTGACGGGCTTGGGCAAGAACGGCTACGTCGCTCGCAAAGCTGCCGCTACGTTCTGTAGCACCGGAACACCAGCCATCTTTTTACATCCCAGCGAAGCTCTTCACGGTGACCTGGGAATCGTCACCGAAGGTGATGTCTTGATCGCCCTTTCCAATGGTGGCGAAACAAAAGAAGTCATTGAATTGCTGCCACATATGGCCAGGCTGGCCATTCCAGTCATCGCGATTACCGGGAACTTAACGAGTTCGCTCGCCGTCAGAAGCCAAATTGTTCTTGATGCCAGTGTCACTTCAGAAGCCGATCCAATTTCTGTCACACCTACTAGCAGTACCACAGTTGCGATGGCAATGTGCGATGCGATTGCCGTTACGCTGATGCAACATCGAGGCTTCACGCGAGAGCAGTTTGCGATATTTCATCCTGGCGGAAACTTGGGACGAAAGCTGTTGCTGAGCGTTGGTGAATTGATGCGCGTTGGCGATAGCGTTCCTTCAATCGATGGCGGTGAAACTCTCGACGCTGCGATTCAAACGATCTCTGACAAACGGCTTGGTGCCGTCATTGTGGTTGGTGACCAGCAGCAGGTGCGCGGCATTTTGACGGATGGCGATCTCCGGCGAATCTATCAAGCCGGAAGCGGTGCAAAACAACCCAGCCCCAATCAACAGCCCGTCGAAGGATTCATGACTCGCCAGCCAAAAACGATCGGGCGAGATTCGCTGGCGGCCGAGGCGCTCAAGCTGATGGAAGACAAGCAAATTACCGTTCTGGCAGTCGTCGATGATTCGAATGAGCTCCAGGGGGTGATTCACCTTCACGATTTGATTCGCGCCGGATTGGCTTAACAAGAAATAGCATGTCAACCGAATCGCAAAACGCAAAACTCTCACCCGCCGGCGCTGACCAAGGTCACGTTATTGGCGATGGTGGCGGTATGCATGTCGGCGGCGTTGGATCGCTTGACGATGCCAATGAGTTGATGACGGAATCAGTTGCCATCTACAGCGCGGAATCCGAAGTCCGCCACCCGCTGCGCTTGATCGCCAACATGTTCGCGGACTTTATGGCGGGTCGAGAATTGGCTTGGCGTCTGTTTCTGAGAAACATTCGTGGCTTGTATCGGCAAACGTTTCTCGGTTTGTTCTGGGCATTCCTGCCACCGATTGCCAATACCGCCATGTGGGTGGTTTTGCAAAAAGCTGGTGTGTTCGACATGGGCGAAATCACAGTCAACAAAACCGTCTACATTTTGACGGGCATGATTTTGTGGCAAGCATTTATCGATGCATTTCAAATGCCACTCAACGCGATCAACAAAAATCGAAACATGATCAGCAAGCTTAACTTTCCTCGAGAATCGCTGCTGCTTGTCGGTTTTGGTGAAGTCTGTTTTGATCTGACGATACGATTGCTGCTTTTGATTCCAGCGTTTTTGTTGTTTGGTGTTGCCTTCAACACCTCGCTGATTCTGGCTCCGTTGGTGATCATTGCGTTGATCTTGTTTGGAACTGGGCTTGGTTTGCTCGTCATGCCGATTGGCTCGCTGTATCAAGATGTTGGCCGATTTATTTCCATGATTGTTCCGTTTTGGATGATCGTGACTCCCATCGTTTACGTACCCAAAGACACGTTTCCGGCAACTTTGTTGAACTGGGTCAATCCTGCCAGTCCGCTGATTTTGTTGGCACGCGACCTGATTCTCTTGGGCGGGTCGAATCACGTCGGCACGGGATTGATCTTTGCTGCAATCACTTTGCCGTTGCTGCTGCTAGGGCTGATTGTGTTTCGCGTTTCGATTCCGGTGCTGGTCGAGCGAATGAATGCCTAATCTGTAATCCAATAATTTAACTGTCACCAAACGACGCACTCCTAATTCAAAGAAACCACTGTGAGCCTCTTAAATTCAAATTCCGATTCCAATGTTATTCTCGACGTCGAGAACGCATGGAAAATCTATTGCCGCAATTTGAAGCGAGCGATGTGGTACGGGATTCGGGATCTGGGTAAAGAGGTTGCGGGCTTTGGCAAAGACCGCTTGCATCAGGATCTGCGGCCGGGCGAATTCTTTTCAGTTCGCGACGCCAGTTTCAAAGTCGAACGCGGTGAATGCGTGGCCATGATCGGCCCCAATGGAGCCGGCAAAAGTACGATGCTCAAAATGATCAACGGCTTGGTGAAACCGAACTCGGGCAAGATCACGATCAAGGGAAAGATTGGAGCGTTGATTGAGTTAGGGACAGGCTTCAATCCGATTCTCTCCGGCAAAGAAAATATTTACATCAACGCGGCCGTCTTAGGGATGAAGAAGCGAGAGGTCGACGGGTTGTTTGATCATATCGTTGAGTTCGCGGAACTTGGCCATGTGATCAATGACCCCATCAAGACGTACAGTTCTGGTATGCGAGTCCGTTTAGGATTCTCGGTCGCGGCTAACTTACGGCCGCAACTGCTGCTGATGGATGAGGTTTTGGCCGTCGGCGACGTTGGTTTTCGCATGAAGTGCTTTGCTCATTTGCGAAAATTGGTTGAACAAGGCGTCTCCATCATCTTGGTGACTCACGCTGTTGGTATGTTAGCGCGTGTCGCCACTCGTTCGGTTGTTTTCAATCAAGGACGTATTGTCCACGATGGCGATTTGGAAACGGGTTGCACGATCTACGAAGAAACAATGGGCGCAAGTGACCGCATTCGAGAAAAGAAAAAAGAGTCGACCGATCAACTGGCACGTGTTGAGCAAGTCGAAGTGCTTGACGAGCGAGGGAACAACTCCAAAGAGTTTGAGACTGGAGAGACGCTAAAACTAAAAATCCAACTGGCTTGTCGAGAGCCGGTAAAAGATGCGCGGTTGATTGTTGCACTTTGCTCGCCAGTTCACGGCAGTTTGGCTTCCGTATCGACGCCCTACCAAGACGTAAAATTTGATTTGGATGAGAAAGGCCGTACGATCATCCTAAGTTTTCCCAATCTGCCGCTTTTGGTTGGGGCTTATCATTTCAATGTTTCACTGTTTGGCCCCGAGATTGAAGACTATTACCACCGGGCTTCTGGGCGAGGAGTCTTTCGAATCGTCGGGCCACCGATCAACGCCAACGGGTATGGAATTAGTGGCGTTACAAGCTTGCAACACAGTTGGGATATCAATGGCTGAGCAACAACCAATCAATTTGCACTTTGTGATTTCCGCGCCGCGTAGCGGGTCGACTTGGCTAACCAAAGCGCTCAATCAACATCCAGAAATCTTCTCGTCGGAACACCGATTGTTTGGAGACTACTGTGATCTTTGGAAGAACAACGACGGCTCAACATCGCCTCGATTGACATTTGATCGTTACGCTCGTGAATTTGCTTCCCACTATTTTTACGGCGGGGATACGAAAACTGTGCCGGGGCGAAACAGTCGCACGATGTTGGGTTTGGGGATTAACGAGTTTATCGATGAATTTCAAACTGAGTTTGGCAAGTTCATCGTTCAATTTGCTCAGACTCGATCGGGCAAGCAAGTCGTTGTTGACAAGATTACGCCTTATCCAGGTACGGCGTTTTTAGTAGCCGAAAAGATCGACGCGCTTTACCCCAATGCCCAAATAATTCACTTGGTTCGCGACGGCCGCGATGTTTTAACCAGCGGTACGTTCGATTGGCTACTTAAGGATGGCATCGGCACTGAAAGACATGAGTTTTTTGTCGGCGAACGTGCGGGGATGCAGTTAAAGCGATTCTTTGATGATGAAGTGATTGAGCGGTGGGCATTGAATTGGAAAGAGTCAATTGACGCGTTTTCTGGTGCGCGGCAACATACTCGGGTGACCTACGAAAACATGAAAGCCGATTTGCCAACTGAGTTGACCCGGATTTGTGCCGCCCTCGGTGTTGACGATTCGATGGAAAACGCAACTCGTTGTTCCGAGCAGGTTACGTTTGAAAAAATGGCCGGACGCCCTGAAGGCAAAGCCGTGCCAACAGCCAAGGCGCGCAAAGGCATTGTCGGCGATTGGAAGAACTATTTCACTCGCGCCGACGGAGAGTTGTTCGACGCATTGGCTGGTGAGCAGTTGGTGGAATTGGGGTATGAGTCCAGTCGTGATTGGGTTGCTGGATTGCCGCGAGAATTAGAGTTAGTTCAAGGTTAGAGGTTGCCCCAGTCCGCCAATTTCGGACTTTGGCTGCGGATGGTAGCGGATGGTGGATTGAAATTGGGCGTCGGGAAGCAGGATCAAACGTTGTCAGATTTAAAAGCATATATCCTTTGTCGCGTCGCAGATAAAAGCGGCATCTACAGCAGTTGGATGAACCAGTGCCCGTTCGAAACCGTCGTTTTGGATGAGTTTTTACCGGACTGGCATGTTCCCGACGATGCCGGCATTCTGATTACTCACATGCACTATCGCTGGGAAGAGCTTTCGACGTTACGGCGAATTCACGCCGAGAACCGGGTGCCTGTTTTGATTTTATGCGACGGCATTTTGGAATATCGTAACACTTGGCAACATCCGGATCTTGTCGATGGATCGATCTTTCAACCCGTTTGCGGACACAAGTTGGCTTGCATCGGTCGTGGCCAAGCTCGTGTGATTGAATCGTGGGGCAACGTCGGTAAATGCGAGGTCGTTGGACTGCCGCGCCTGGATGCGGAGCTTGCTGCACAGGCTCCGCCCGTTCAAACGGCTGGGCCTTTTCGCTTAATGATCGCAACCGCCAACACGCCAGCGTTCAACGATCAACAGCGACAAACGGTGGTGAAGTCTTTGTCGGCTATCAAGTCTCGCCTTGAGGCCAGCCCAACGATTGACGGACGTCAGATTCAGGTGACTTGGCGATTGAGTGATGGTCTTGGTTCCGAGCTTGGTGTTGGATCGGAAGACATAGAGAATCTTCCCCCGATCTCGGACGTGATGAATGAAGTTGATGCGGTGATCACGACACCGTCGACAATGTATTTGGAAAGCGTACTTAAGAATCGACCGACGGCAGTTTTGGATTTTCACAACAGCCCTCAGTACGTAACGCCAGCTTGGCCGATCAGTCACGATCAACAATTTGATGAGGTTCTTGCAGAGTTGGCGAACCCTCCAGCTCATAAGATGCTATTTCAAGCTTCGGTGTTGCGGGATCAATTGGAGTGTCAGTCGGCAGCGGCTCCGCGAATGATCGAGCTGATCGAAGCGATGGTGGCTGAGCGACAAAGGTCGTTGGATGAGTTGAAACCACTTCAATTCCCCAACCGAATTCTGGCGGATCCGCAATTTGGCTTCGCGTCGGTACCGGCTGAATTTGAGCTGGAGTCGCTTTACGCTAACAACCAAGTGTTTGCTGAACAGGATCTTCGACGAATTCAAATTGAGCTGACAGCCGCGATCCAAAGGCTTGAACAATTGCCGTTGGAGCTTGCGGAGAAAAACGCGTACATCGCTCAGTTGAATCGGGCGGCTGACCGATCAAGGACTCGAATTGAAACAATGCACGATCGGATTATCCGGCTGAGAACTCGTTTCGGCGTCGAACCCAACACGCCTCCAGTGGCGGGTCGGGAAGTGCGAGGTGAAGGAGACGAGAGTGAATGACAGGGCTCATTCGATTAAGTCGGCTTGATCGTCACAACCGACAAACGAACCTTCTAAAGTCATCCTAATTATTCGAATGTGATTCGAAGCGGTTTAAACGCAAAATAAGTTTTATTCAAATGCGGAAATAGATTCTCTACGGTTGAAACATGCGTAAGTACGATCCAACACAACCCTTGCTCTACACGCACATTCCAAAATGTGCCGGTAGTAGCGTCGTGCGATTGTTGCGACAGTGGTTTGGGCCGGAGTACCATAAACTCAATCAAGACGAAACGCAGGATATCGTTCTGCCACGGGTTGAAACGCAAGACGAAAACGGCGAATGGCTGCCGAACGTCAAGTGTATTCACGGTCATTTTAATCACGGACGTGGTTATGGACTGCCGTACTTTTACCCGGAAGTGAATCAATACTTCACGATTCTTCGCGATCCGTTTGACGTGACGGTTTCCATGTATTTCTTCGCCAAAGGCCGCAGTCGTGAAGGGCGATTTTGGTTTCGAGGTGAGCCCGTTGACTTGCGGGATGAATTTCCGTCAGTGCAAGCTTACGTAAACACTTACCCTTATTGGTTTTTCAACCACTTGCCTCAAGACGTTACGCTGGCGAATTATAAAGAGAAGCTCAGCAAGTTTTTTGTCTACATGGGCGTTTTCGAAGACTTGCAAACGTCGATCGACAATTTAGGTAAAGTGCTTGGAAAAGAAAGTGCCCACCTGCCTCATATCAATATCTCGCAGTACGATGAACCTATCCCTGAGCACATGCGAGAGAAGTTCTATCACGATTACCCGTTGTTGAAGCGTGTTTACGATTTCGCTGTCGACAACTACAAAAACGTTGATTGTGATTAGCAGAACGATTTGATGGGTTGTCTGCTACCTTTTGGGATAATCGGTTTAATCCATTCTAGGTTGCATTAAATCAACAAGCATTTCAGGATAACGGAAGTGGTGCATTTCGGTTTGACGTAAGCTTCGTCGGTTGAAATAGTTACCAAGCCAATCCAAAACATTGGAGTCGCGGAAGTGAAATTCGGTTTTTATTCTTGCATGAGCGGTATGCCATGGGGGGGCAGTGAAGTCCTCTGGCAGCGAGCCGCGCGCCTACTGCAGAATGAAAATCACGACGTCACGGTCAACTACAAGTGGTGGCCAAAGAAAGCGTATCCTCTGCAAGAGATCGAAGACAACGGCGGTACTGTTTTTCTTCGCGACCAACCCAAGACGCCTTTCGAAGCGAGAAAAGAAGCGATCAAGGGATTCTTGAAGATGAACGGTTCGCAGCCCAACTGGCTGGAATCAGAGCGACCCGACGCGGTGATGATCACGCTTGGATACCATCCTGATCAAGTTCGCATTGCTTCGGAATGTCACAAGCTTGGAATTCCCTACGGAATCAATATCCAGTGTGCGAGCAATTTCTTTTTCATTCACAGTGATCGCCTCGACGATTATCGAAGTTGGTATCAAAACGCGGCACGGGTGTTTTTCGTTTCGGCAGAAAATCAACTGAAGCTAGAAAACAACATCGCTTTGAAACTGGATAACGCTGAGATCGTCGCCAATCCGTTTAACGTTCCTTACGACGCCAATCCAGATTGGCCGTCCTCGGACGAAGAGTTTCGAGTCGCGTTTGTTGGTCGGGGTGATTTTAAGTCCAAAGGACAGGATTTTTTTGTGGACGTGATGAAAAACAAGAAGTGGAAGAATCGCAAATTGAAGATCGTGTTTTACGGGCATGACCAAGGCAACAAAAAGCAATTGCTTGAGTTGATCAAAATGCATGGACTGGAAGACCAGCTTGTGTTCGAAGGATTCAGCAACAATGTGGAAGACATTTGGCGCGATAATCACGCTTTGCTTTTGCCATCCCGATACGAAGGCGCACCGCTGGTTGTTATCGAAGCGATGCTTTGCAATCGAATTGCGATCACGACCGATATTGGTCGCAACCGTGAATTGATGGATGACAACGACTCAGGTTTTGTTGCTGCCGGAGCGACGATCGATTTGCTTGACGACGCGTTAGAGCGTGCTTGGGAAAAACGAGATCAATGGAAAGAAATGGGGCAACTGGCGGGCAAGCATATTCGCCAGCGTTACCCTGAAGATCCGATCCGCGAATTCGCTGACAAGATCAAA
>CAZPTT010000045.1:17537-37876 GCA_964589435.1 uncultured Pirellulaceae bacterium | reverse complement strand
GGCGCTCGCGCTCTAGATAAATCCGAAACGAAGATCGAAGCCAGAGATAAACCTACCGACACCCACCGTGAAATCATCAAACCGTTTGGAGCCCAATCTGTTTTCGCCAATCTGGTCGACCGTCAGGGATCGTTGCTTTTCTACGGTGCGAATTTCATCGCGGTCACGTTTTTGCATTACGTGGAAGAGCTGTGCCAAGCCCTTTATCGGTACGACAAGCAATTCGACGGAACAGTCGTTGATTCGCTAGGAGTGCAACGCGATGTCACTGTCGAATTTCATGTCCGTCCGCTGGGTGAGACACTCAAGTACAACGTCGACGGGATGCTGGCCGATTTAATCGAAGCAAGAATAGCTCGTTGCCTGGAAAGCCCTGGCTCGGATGGCTACGACCAATCCGTCATTGCTTGTGATGCCTTCGATCTACGAGCGTATTGGATCAGTCGACTGGCCGCCGACCCGTTTTACATGCTGCACGAATCATGTAAGTCTAGATTCATTGCCGCCCACAAAGCGTTGGGGAGGCGAGTTCGGTTGGATGATTTCGAGTCTCCGCCGTCCAAGCAATCAGCATAGATTTTTAAATTCAAATTTGTCGTTACGTTTTAATGACTCTAACCGGATCTCGCGCAAGATGAACAAACAATCGCAACCATCCAAACAAAGCGAGACCATAAATGGTGCAACCAGCGATGACACAAATGTCGGATCGCAAATGTATGAATTTTGCCGTGACCTGTTTCCGATTTGCCGAAGTCTAACAGGAGATGGTGTTCGCCAAACTTTACAAGTCTTAAAACAGCACTTGCCTGAGCTAAACATTTGCAGCGTTCCTTCAGGCACCGAATGTTTCGATTGGACTGTGCCGCCAGAATGGAACATTCGCGATGCGTACATTCTCGATCCCGATGGCATTAAGATTGTTGACTTCAAACAGTCCAACCTGCATGTCGTAGGCTATTCCACGCCGGTCGATCAGTTCGTCGAGTTGGAAGAGCTGGAATCGCACCTGTATTCGCTACCTGACCAACCCACAGCGATTCCCTACATCACTTCTTATTACAAAGAACGATGGGGATTTTGCTTGTCGCACGAGCAGCGCCAATCCCTGAAACCCGGCCGCTATCGAGTCGTGATTGACAGCGTGCTTGCCGAAGGCGAATTAAATTACGGCGAACTGGTATTGCCCGGCGAAACCGACGAAGAGATCTTCTTGTCGACTTATATTTGCCACCCATCGCTTGCCAACAATGAACTTTCAGGGCCAGCGGTAGCGACGTTCCTGGCAAAATGGCTGACCGACCTTCCCAATCGCCAACACACTTACCGAATCGTGTTCATTCCGGAAACGATTGGCTCAATCGTCTACCTTTCACAGCATCTTGAAGAACTGAAGAAGAACGTCGTTGCCGGATTCGTACTAAGCTGCGTGGGCGATGACCGCAACTATTCTTATCTTGCATCGCGTTTCGGCAACACTCTCGCCGACGATGTGGCGAACCATGTTTTGAAACATTTGCATCCGGAATATAAGTCGTACTCATTTCTTGATCGCGGCAGTGACGAACGGCAATACTGCAGTCCGGGCGTGGACTTGCCGATGTGTTCAATCATGCGAACCAAATACGGCTGCTATCCCGAATACCACACGTCACTGGACAACCTCGATTTGATTTCGCCGGCTGGACTTCAAGGTGCTTACGAGGTTTACCAAAAGTGCTTCGAGTGTTTGGAGCATAACGAGACTTTGAAAATCAGCGTGTGCTGCGAACCGCAATTGGGAAAACGCGGCCTATACCCGACGACCAGCAGCGTGGATACTAAGAGCATCGTTGCCGACATGATGAACTTGTTGGCTTACTGTGACGGCACCATGACACTGCTTGAAGTTTCCGAAGTAATCCAAGTCAAAATGTGGGACATGCTGCCGATCGTGGAACGCATGAAAGAAGAAGGCTTGCTGATTCCGGTTCAGCAAGCCCTAAAAGTCGAATCGCAAGCGTCTTCTCACAAGCAAACCGTCGTGCCACCAAGGCATTTGGCCAGAACTACTCAGCCAGCGCGACGCTCTTAAACTTCCTTCGACGGCTTCAAACCCTTGAGTGGTTCGCAGCAAATTGCTTGCCGCCGATGATTCTTCTACCGGCAACTATTTCGTCGGCTTGGGGCCAACTAGTTCGACCAAATTCCCATCGGGATCTCGAACAATTGTCAAAGCCATTGAAGGGTCGAGATTTGCCGGCAATGCAATCGGCCCTTTCGCGATCGGCTTGACGTTCGCCTTCGCCAACCTTGCCATCGCAGCGTCGGTGCTTTTGACAATGATCGTGATGTAGCTGAACCCGAGCGTCGTATTGATGTGTTGATTGGCCAATTTCGCGCTGCCGCCTTCGATTTGCATGAGCTTAAGCGCGGTGACTCCTTCACCCTCGCCAAGTGTCAATATCTTGACGTCCAGTGGTTTGTTGTTGGTCAAACCAGAGTCGGTTGCAAAATCGGATGGGACTTGGAATCCTCCCGCTTCTTTGAACCCAATCGCCTCTGTGTAAAACTTGACTGACGCATCGATGTCACTTACGACGCAACCAATATCGATCGTCGGCTTAACAAACTCAGAGGAGTCAGGGCTGGCGTTTGCAGCGACTTCTACAGCAGAATTCTTGACTTCGTCTTGAGCCACTACAAAAGCGCAAGCTGCGACCAGGACTGTAAAGATTGCGAGCGTCGATTTCATAATGATTTCCTTTAAAGTTGGCTTAGTATCGTTAGCGAAGTACGCATTTTGACGTATTCCGTTTCATATTCAACTCCATACCTTTGATTGGCGACGAACGATGGAAGCCGACATGGAGTTCGAAGCGGCGCTCGATTACTATGGTTTAATAAACGGATCGCAGTAGCGAACGCCCCATCTGATCGCTGTCCGCCAATCGCTTTCATAAAAGGCATCGGGCTCTGCGTCCACGATTTTCAATTTCCCTCCAGGCTTCCGCCATGAATAATACCCTCGCTTCGTGTACCAAGTGGATGGTGCTTAGCTGTGCCGTTGTTTCAATCGCGGTCACTCAGTCGGCGGTGGCTCAGGCCCAAGCTGAATCTCAAAAAGAACTCAGTGTTCATTCGTTGTTCACCGACAACGGTGTGCTTCAACAAAACCAGCCCGTTCCAATCTGGGGAACCGCCCCGGCGAATGCTGAAGTCACTGTCGAATTCAAAGGCCAAAAGGTCGCAACAAAGGCCACCGAAAGCGGCGACTGGATGATCTCCTTGAATGAGCTTATCGCCAGCTCCAAGCCAGCGGACATGACGATTCGTGGCCAGGGTGAAAGTATCGTTGTCAGTGATTTATTGGTAGGAGAGGTCTGGATCTGTTCAGGCCAATCCAACATGGTCATGCCGTTGCAACGAACACTTGATCACGACACGGTTCAGTCAGAAATAATGTCCGGCTCCCTGAATGAAGTTCGCCTTTTCAAAGTTCCAGTCGCCGGCGCGAATGAACGACAGGCGAATGTGCAGGCGCGGTGGTCAACGCTTGACCGAGATTCTGCCGCCAGGTTTTCGGCAACTGGGTTGTACTTCGGCCGCGCGCTATCTCAAGAATTGAAAGTGCCTATTGGATTGATTCAAGCAGCCAATGGAGGCACCAATGCCTATTCATGGATCAACTCGAAAACCTATCAAGATGATTTTATTGCTAAGCCTACCCGCAAGTTTTGGGATGAGACGATTAGTAATTCTCGGTCAAAGCTCGCCCAGTACCGTGACAATAAAATCGAATGGCAAAAAAAAGTCACCACGGCAAAACAGGCTGGCGAAAAACCAACGGGTCGCGCCCCTCGAGAACCGCTGAATGCGAACCATGTCAAACGACCGACCGGTCACTACAACGCAATGATCGCTCCGCTCCAACCTTTTGCCATAGCGGGTGTTGTTTGGTACCAAGGTGAAGCCAATACCAAACCAGGTTTTGCCAACAACTACAAGGATTTAATGCTGGGGTTGGTCGACGACTGGCGTGACGATTGGGCAGAAGCATCGAATGCCGAGAAACGCGATTTTCCGTTTTACGTTGTCCAGCTTCCTAATTTTGCCGGCGGGCACAAGCAGGGCTGGCCTTTGGTTCGGGAGCAGATGTTGAAGTTTTGGATTGAAGGCAACAACACCGGGATGGTGACGACGATTGATGTTGGACAGCCCAACGACATTCACCCAAAAAACAAAATGCCCGTTGGGGATCGGCTTGCCATTTTTGCTTTGGGAAACCACTATCAATATGACGTCGAGTATGCGGGTCCAATCCTAAAGTCAGTAAAAGTTGAGGATGGCAAGGGCGTATTCACTTTTCAACATGCTCGAACGGGAATATGTTCCCTCGATGGCGAACCGCTTCGTCACTTTCAGATCGCCGACGCAGCCGGAAATTTCGTGGATGCGAAGGCAGTCATTGACGGAGATCGCCTGCTTGTTTCTTCGTCCAAAATTGCTGCACCCCATGCTGTGCGTTACGCTTGGTCGAACAATCCCGAGCGGCCAAATTTTGGCAACAAAGCAGGCCTGCTGGCAAGCCCATTTCGAACCGACCGCTGGAAGATCAAGGTCGATTAAGCAAACTTGCCGTTAGCAAACTACGGATGACGAGAAGTTTGCTGGTTTCGGTGTCAGGACGCAACCTCTGGTGGGTATCCAAGGAAAAGGGTGGGGTTTGCGCCCATCTCTCGGCCATTTGTTGAATGAGCTCAAGAAGTGATTCGTTCATCAGCAGATGGAATGCCTCGAATTACCTCAAAGAGCAAATCATGAGATCGTCGAAACGGCTGAGCCAACTGCTGAAGAAAAATGCGCCATCCAATCACTATCTGCTAAACGGTATCAATCGTTGGTTGGATTCTTTCGTAGAACGTAAACTTACACGCCGAACCCGCAAAAACCAAGAATCTGATTTTCGAACGGAGACGCTTGAGCCCCGTAGAATGTTGGCTGGCAACGTCGGTGACCTGATTTTCCAAGCCACGTTCGAAGATGCGAACGTTCCCGTTGGCCAGTTTCGCTCATTCAGCAGCGTGTCTGGGTTGACCGCGACGGGTGATCCGGTTGAAGTTCAAAATAACTTCCCGGCTGTTGGCCCAGCCTCCGAAGGAGCGAAATTGCTGGAGCTTGATGGCACCAATGGAGTGTTCGTCAATATTGCCAACGTTCCCAGCAGCGGCTTACTTTTACAAGGTGACTATTCACCGCGACGTTTCTTCAATGCGTTCCAGAATACAATTGAAGTTCTTTGGAACGGAACCGTCGTGGAAACTCTCTCTCGCGATGGTCGCGGCCAAGACTCAACGGACTTCCAAACGTTTGCTTTGGTTTTGTCTGGGCAAAGTGGGGGCGGACGCTTGGAATTCCGCTCGATCACGCCCAATGATGAGTTTGGAGCGGGTGGCTTACTTGATGACATCAAAGTATTTGAACTCAAGCAGAAGGCTCCAGTACTCCAGCCGATCAACAATCGCACCGTTGACGAGAACGACACGGTGATTGTCCAGCTTCAGGCAACTGATCCCGATAGTTCTCAGGAACAATTGCAGTTCTCAGCGATACGCAAGCCAGCAACGGCAACATTGGATCCAGCCACCGGTGAGTTTCGCTGGACGCCAAATCGTTTTGCGGCTGGTCGTCAATTCAGTATCGAAGTCGCCGTGACGGATGAGTCTGGCCTGACCGATACGCAAACGTTTCGCATTTCCGTCACGGACGTTCCAGGCGATCAGCCGCCCAGTCTGCAATCGGTTGCCGATCGGAATGTCGTTCAAGACAATCCGGTACGCATCCAACTGGTCGCCACCGATACCGACAGCACTCAAGCCCAACTTGTCTACAGCGCAACGCAAAGCCCGGCGGGATCCAAAATCGATCCGGCAACCGGTCTGTTTGAGTGGACGCCCAGTGAATTCGCGGTGGGCCGAAGGTTTTTTGTTGCGCTCAGCGTGACTGACCAAACCGGGCTGACTGATACGGTTTCATTTCGAGTTTCAGTAAGTGACGGATCGGAAGATCTACCACCGGTTTTGCAGGCTGTCGGTGATCGTGCTTGGGATGAAGGCCAGTCGCTTACCATTCAATTGGTGGCAACCGATCCTGACAGCGAACCAAACCAGCTCCGGTACGCTGCTTTGCGATCGCCGGTTGGATCGACTCTTGATCCGACGACCGGATTATTTCAATGGACGCCCAATCGGTTTACTGGTGGACTTCGGTTTGGGATCGATGTTCAAGTCACCGACGAGACCGGCTTGACGGACACTCAGACATTCAAGGTTTCCGTCAACGATGTCGAAGGCAACCAGGCTCCTCAGTTACAAGCAATCGGAGATCAATCGATCGATGAAGGCGATCCTTTGGTGGTTCAATTGGTTGCCACGGATCAAGACAGCGATCTGGAGCAGCTTCGTTTCTCCGCGCTGCGGTCACCCATTGGTTCGACGCTAGATCCAATCACGGGCGAATTCAAGTGGACGCCAAATTCGTTTGCGGGTGGGCTTCGATTCGGCATCGATGTTCAGGTGACGGATGAAACTGGGCTGACGGATACGAAAACGTTTCGCGTCAACGTCGCAGACGTTCCTGCTGTAACACCGGTTTTGCGGCCAATCGGAGATCAGACCGTCCGTGAAACTGAGCCCCTGACAATCCAACTGACCGCCACCGATTCGGACAGTGATCAGAGTCAGCTGCGATACTCAGCACTACGAGCTCCCCAAGGTGCAACGCTTGATCCAATCACTGGCGAGTTTGTTTGGACGCCGAACGCGTTTGCGGGCGGAAATCGATTTGGGATCGACGTTCAAGTCACTGACGAGACCGGGCTGAGTGATACGCAAACGTTTCGAGTAACCGTTGAGAATTTGAATGAAGCCCCGGTTCTGGCCGATATCGCTGATCAGACCGTCGACCGAAACAAGCAATTGTCTTTCACGGCGGCAGCGACCGACGCGGATCGACCCGCCGAAACTTTGGCATTCAGCCTGACCGGAAACGTTCCCGATGGCGCTTTGATTGATCCGGCGAGCGGCAGATTCAATTGGACTCCCGGCGACAATGCGGCCGTCGGTTTGTACATGTTCAACGTGGTGGTCACTGATGAAGCTGGCAATGAAGATTCTCAGCAGATCAATATCGTTGTGTCAGCCGGCAACGATGAAATGTTTGACTTGATTGAAGCGTCGAGGTTCGAAACGGCAAGGTCGCAAACGATCGAGATCACGGAAGACACGAAACAGCTTTCGTTCAACTACGAGCCGACGTTTGATTTGGCTGACGTCGACTTTATCAACGACGCGTTTGAGGTTGCGCTCTTGGACAACAATGGGAAATCGCTTGTTCATACGACGGGGACAAACCGAGATTCCTTCTTCAACGTGACGGAAGAAGAAGCGGCTGTCACTGGCGCTAATGCTGAGTTGGATGGATCAACCGTAAAGCTTGACCTGTCACACATCGCACCCGGCACGACGGCCAATTTAGTGTTTCGTTTGGTCAACAATGATGACGACACAGCAACGGAAGTTCGCGTGACAAGCATTGCGACATCGGCGGAAACGATGTTGACGCCCGCCGGCGCTGCTTCGGATCCGGCGGCTGTTCGCAATGCGATTCCAATTAACTTCGACAACCTTTCCGATGTGACCGGAAGTTTGTCGATCGACTATGGAAAAACTTCATTGAATCGCGCGACGGATTCGTTGTTTTCACAAATTGAGTTGACCAATGTTGGCCAGGTCGCGGTGTCGGGTCGAATGTTGGCCGTGTTTGAAAATCCAACAACCGAACAGGCAAGTTTGCTGCAGCCAGATGGGCGATTGCCGGACGGCCGATTCTTCATCGAACTCGCTACAGAGAATGGAGTCTTGGCCGCTGGCGAAACAACTCGGCTGAGAGATTTGGCGATTTCGAATCCTCAAAATGAGCTGTTTGATTTTGATTTGACCATTTTGGCTGAAGTCAATTCTGCGCCGACCGGGTTTGTCTCGGTGCCGCCTTCAGAAATGGAAGCCGGCCAGACGCTTCGCTACACCGCCGTTGCCGTCGATCCGGATGAAGGGCAAGTGCTATCTTATTCAGTTGCCGTCGGGCACGAGAATATTTCGATCGACGAAGTTTCCGGTCAGCTGACTTGGGTGACAACGAACGACGAAATCGGATCGCATGCGATTACGTTGCGTGCCACCGATCCATTTGGTCTTTTCGTAGAACAATCGTTTACCCTCGATGTTCAAGACTCGCTGCAGAATCGCCCTCCTGTTTTCACAACGGCACCCATTACGGACGCGACTGCATCAAGCGGTTTTGAAATCACAACGATCGCGACGGGCGACAACCCGAGTGGAGTTGGGGTCATCGGTGGTTTTCAAGGGCCCAGAATCGTCACGATCAATGCTGACGATCAAGAAGTTGGCGTCTACGAAGGAACAGGCAACGATCGTTTTGATAATGAGGCGACTTACTCAACGGGCGAACCGGAACGAACTGGCAATGCAATTCAATCCGGCTACACCGTCGATGTTGGCTTGCCGCCATTCCTCAACAACACTGGCATCAATGACATTCTTGGACTCGATCAAGCCGACTTCAACGGCGATGGGATCCGTGATTTGGCGACGCTGACCTATCACTATTCCAACATTTTAAGAGACGGTCACTTTCACGACCTCGTTATCAATTTTGGTGATGGTGATGGCGGGTTCGGTGACCCAGTGATCGTCGAACAGATCGATCGTTTCACAGTAAAAGCGAATTTTGAAAACTTTACCGTTGCGGACATCAACGGCGATGGTGAAGCCGATTTGCTCTGGAGCTTGTACCAACAATTTTCCAACAGCAACTCCTTCCAGTTTTACACCGTTCTCGGCAACGGTGACGGAACGTTCCAGCCGTCAGTCTTGACGACCGAGGGAACCGGAATGGGCGACTTCCGAGTCGTTGATCTCGATCTCGATGGAAACCTAGATGTCGTTGGCCGCCGGCAGTTCGTCGACGACATCGGTTGGATGCGCGGCATCGGCGACGGAACGTTTGAAGAATTTGTCAGCCTCAGCCCGGAAGATTCGTTCATCTTCACTCGCAACGATCGCACGAGAGCGTTTCAGGTCGCCGATCTCGACGGTGATGGCGACATGGACATCGTTCAGGGGCGTCGCGGCGATCAAGGAATTCAAGTCCTGACCAACAACGGCGATTTGACATTCACCGAAACCGATGTGATTGGCCAGTTTGATAACGGCGGCTTTGTTTACTATCAAGCAATCCAAGTTGCAGATTTCACGGGCGATGGATTTGTTGACATCTTCTATTCAACCTACAGTTCCACAAACTATTCCCTGATCAGAGGAAGCGCAGATGGTTTTGAAGAAGCGGGCGTGGTGGCCAGCCCAATTGAACCGCATATAGGGACGGGAAACACTGCGGGAACGGATCGGCCGCTGGATATTGATGGTGATGGAGATCTTGATCTGGTATTGGGACAAACGGACGCCTTCGCATCAAGAGACAATGGGGTTCGTGTCTTACTTAACGATGGCACCGGGTTCTTCTCCAACGTTGCCTATTCGCCGACGGTTGATCCTAACGGGCAGCCGAATCAGGACAATCAGTCCAACTTCGCGTACACATCTGGCGTGCTCGCTGGGGATTACAACAACGACGGAGTCACTGATTTGGTTGCTTACACGGGCGGCGTAGGGTCGTTTGGCAGTGCTGACTTCAACAGCGTTAGCGTTCTACTGGGGACTCGTCCTGGAGAATTTGCCGCAGTCCGGACGTTTGGGGCCGTCGAAGAAGTAGCAGGTGACATTGAAGTTGTACCGGCCGATTTCAACAACGACGGTATTTCTGACCTGCTCACTGTTGGCGGAGGCATGATCGAACTTGGACTTGGAGACGGCACGTTTGCAGCCCCCTTTCAGGCGACTCCCGGCAGAGTCGGTGATCACGCGGAACTAGCAGACTTCAACAACGATGGAATCATTGATTTGCTGTTGGCAACGGGTGGACGTGGCTCTGGAAATGCCAATGGGTTTCATCAAGTTCTGTTGGGAAATGGCGACGGTACGTTTGAGCAGTCCTATCTGGAGCGTGACGCCGGTGGCGGTTACGGAGCGGCCAGCATCGCCGACTTCAACAACGATGGATTTCAGGACTTCATCACCAAGTCCACCCTAAATGGATTGGTGGAAGTTCTCTTAAACGATCCAACTGACCCTGGGACGTTTACCAAGTCTTACGATTTGGACTTGGAGCAAAATTTTGCTTTCGAGCTGGATGCAGGAGACTTCGATGAAGATGGAATTATCGATTTCGTGACGATCGATGGTGCGGAAGCTCGCCTACAAACTTATCGAGGATTGGGAGACGGAACTTTCGAGCTGATCAACGAAGAGTTTGGCCTTCCAAGTTTAGATGGGAATTCCGGGAATTCTCACGCTGGAGATGTGAATAACGATGGTCATTTGGACTTTGTCACCTTCGGCAACATTGCAAACATCATTCACTTGGGTAGCGGTGACGGAACGTTTGCGGAGCCGACCTTTATTTATACAGAGGTTCCAACTTCAAATTTCCGCACCAAAAATACAGAGCTGGTTGATTTTGATGAAGACGGGAATCTGGATTTGATTCATGGCCTTACGTCCAACGTACTTCGCCTGCAAAGGGGGCTTGGCGACGGAACGTTTGCTGTCGCAGAGCGATACCGCATCGCTAACTTCAATGGAGTCCCCTACATCGCGGACGTTGACAATGATGGGCATCTAGACCTCGTAATGAGACCGAGTACTGGCAACGCCAACCTCAGCTCACAAGTCAATTTTCTTTTCGGCGTACGCGATGGCTTGGTTGATGTGCTGACTATCGATCTCAATGGAGACGGCAACGAAGAAGTTCTGACGATCAATGAAGACAACGATCGGCTGAAGATTTTCGTTGGCGACAACCTTGGCGGACTGACGCGGATCGATGATGTTCTGCTTGGACGTGCGCCGCGAGCCGTTGCTACGGCGGATTTGGATGGCGACGGCACGCTGGAGTTGATCACTGCGAACCGAGCCGGTCGTTCGATTTCGGTTTTGAGCGGCGATCTGGAATCTGGCTACTCAGTTGTCGATTTCGATGTTGATGGCGCTCCCGTCGATGTCGAAGTCGCTGACCTCGATGGCGATGGTAACGAGGATGTCGTTGTCCTCGATGAATTCAACAACGCATTGTGGGTCTTCAGCGGCAACGGAACGACGACTCTGGATACTCCAGTTGCAGTTGCGCTTGGCGATGTCGCCAGTAAGTTCGTTTTGGCTGATGCAAACGGCGATGGAACGATTGACGCCGTCGTTACGCTTCCCGAAACCAATCGCGCCATGATTGTCGGTGGCATAGGCTTCCAGCCTGTGGACGCGCCAATCTACGTCACAACTGAATCCGCTCCAGGCGACATCGCGGTGGTCGATCTAAATGACGATGGCAATGCTGACCTCGCTGTGACGCTTCCAGACAGTAACGTGCTGAGTGTGCATTACGGATTGGGAGGCAACCAATATGCACGAGCCCAGCAGGTTGCCGTTGGCGAAAATCCCACTCGAGTGACTGCCGCTGATGCTGATGAAGACGGCCGAGTTGACTTGGTCGTTACTAACTCTGGCGACGACACGGCCAGCGTGATCTTCAATCGTTTTGATCCGAACGAGATTTATCGCTATGACGCGAATGCGATTGACCCAGACGGCGATTCGCTTGACTATCGCGTTGTGGACGGGCCGGGCGGATTGTTCATCGACAGCGCAACAGGCGAAGTCATCTGGGCAGCTTCTCCTGGTCAAGTCGGCCAGCACACCGTTGTTCTCGAAGCCAATGACGGACGCGGTGGCGTCGCGACTCAGCAGTATGTCATCGACGTTCAGCCGTCGAACGAGAATTCGGCTCCGCTAATCGCGACCGAGCCCGTCGCAACGATCGGAGCCAACGAATCGTTCGAGTATCAAGCGGGCTCGATCGACGATGATAATGATTCGCTTCGCTATCGCATTATTGATGGACCGGAAGGTGCGACGATTGATCCAGTGACAGGATTGGTTCAGTGGGATGGACGCACCGATGCTGCGATCAAGTTGGGTTACGCCGGATTTCGGACTCCTGGCAACGTAGAGGTTCCGGGCGATTCCTCCTTGCAACCAGGAAACCTTACGGTCGAAGGCTGGTACAACTTTCACGAACTCACGGCCAGCAATGGCCGCATGATCTTGATGAAGCAAGATGGCGGCTTGATTGAAAACGGCTTGTTTGCCGGTTTAAGAAAAACCGCGTACTCACTGCACATCAACGGCAATAGTGAAATTGTCTTGCAGTTGGACAATGATCCAGACAGTACCGACACATTCGATTTGGTGACTCCATTCGTTGCTGAGAATGATCGTTGGTATCACTTTGCGTTCACCTTTGATGATACAACTCTTGAAGCAACGATTTATGTTGACGGAGTCGCGATTGCATCTGGGACTTCGACGGCATCGTTGCGGTACGGCGAAAATCAAAATAGCCAAGTCGGCGAGGCGGCTCAATTCGTTACGTTTGCGACGATCGACAACTATCGAATATGGAATGAAGTCCGATCTGAGTCCGAGATACAGGAAGGGTTGACACGGCAGTACGAAGACAACGCCGCGATCGTCCTTGACTATCGGTTTGAGGATCAAAATACAAATTCTGTAGTCGACCATTCGTCTTTTAAGAATACAGGATTCCTCACTCCTGCTGGGACTCGTCCAATCCCGGCACCTGGCTTGGCCAACGTAGGGATTCACAGCTTTGTGATCGGTGTTGAAGACGGACGCGGCGGGATGGCGACTCAGACATTCGATGTCGAGATTGTACCGGAGCTCCGTGGCGAAATCGTGGGTCATTTGTTTGACGACGTCAACGGCGATGGTGTTCAAAACGATGGAAGCGAAGCTGGAATTCCTGCTGAACCTTCTCTCGAAGGCTGGCAAGTCTACGTTGACTCGAACAACAATTCGTTTGCAGATCCCCATGAATTTCAAGCGACGACCGACGCCGATGGAAACTATCGTTTCGATCAACTTTTGCCAGAAAACTACCAGCTTCGCGTTTCGCCGACCGCTGGTTTCGTAACGCCTGAGATTGCCGAGGCCTCAGTGGTTGCCAGTCAAGAAACCGCTGTTGTCACCGCAGTCACCGCGCTAACTCTCAGTCACATTCGCGGGTCGCTTGAAACAGAAAATGGCACCGGGGTCGGTTACTGGACGGTCTACGCTGATCTAAATGACAATGGCGTTCGCGAAGAAAGCGAGCCAGTCGCGTCGTCGGATCGAACCGGCGAGTTCGCGTTGACCGGCTTGGTCGCTGGAACCTACACGATCCGAACTGAACTGCCCGCCGGTTGGGCAGAAGCGGAAGAACGGGATGGTTTAACCGTCACCGTAGCTGCGGGTGAAATTTCTACAGACAACGATTTTGTTCTCGCCCCAAACAACTCGTCGGTTGTCGGTGGCGTCCATTTTGTGACAACAGCCCCAACCGCGATTCAGGCACGGCAAACGTATCGCTACTCCGCCGTGGCCACTGCGATTGGCGACGTGGCATTAAACTACGATCTTTCGCTGGCACCACAAGGAATGTCGGTTGACCCAAACACTGGAATGGTCGCTTGGCATCCAACCGTTCAACAGGTTGCCGAGCACTTGGTGATCTTGCGAGCGACGGATGAGTTCGGCTCAGTTTCGCTTCACGATTTTACCGTGACGGTCACAGCACCGAACTCGGCTCCCGTGTTTGCAAATGAACCAGCAGCGGTTGCCTATGTCGGAGCTACATACGTGTTTCAAGCTGTAGCTCAGGATTCCGACGCTGGCGAATTGATGTTCGCCCTGGTCAATGGCCCCGATGGAACAAGTGTCGATGCGACAACGGGCGAACTTCGCTGGATGCCAGTCGCCGCCAATGTCGGTGACGTCAGTTTTGAGATTCTGGTACGTGATGCCGGCGGCGCGGAAACTCGCAAATCGTTTTCCGTCAATGTTGTTGTTGATCAGCCAGCCGCGACACCGTTTGAAATTGAGTCTCCGCGCACGGTTGTTGGACTTGGGCAAAACTACCTTGCTCGCGTATCGGGTGTCGACCAGCTCGATCGCCCGCTGGCTTGGACGCTCGTTTCGGGGCCAGCAGGATTTTCGGCTGCAACGGATGGGACTTTGAGCTGGAGCCCAAGCAATTTTGATCTGGGCGACCAAGCCATTGAGTTGCTGGCGACGAATCCGGATGGCCAGATTGAATCATTTGAGTTCACGCTGTCGGTCATCGGACGTTCTGTTAACTCGGCCCCCGTTGTCGAATCGGAGCCAACTGTATCCGCAGTTATTGGAAATGAATATTCTTATGATGTCTTCGTCGGCGACAGCAACAGTGATCCTCTCTCATACGAGCTGTTAGAAGCTCCCAGTGGGATGAGTATTCACCCGTTGCTGGGAACGATCCGCTGGGTTCCGGCGGCCGACCAATTGGGTGAAGCCGACGTGTTGGTCGAAGTGACGGATCCGAGTGGAGCCTCGACAACCCAAGAATTTACGCTGAAGGTTTCTCGCTCGGGCGGCCCACCGATTATTTCTTCAACGCCGCCGACAGAGGTCAACGTTGGCGGATCATTCTTGTACTCAGTGATCGCCGTTGACGCGGAAGCCGATCCGCTGACCTATCGCTTTTTGACGGCTCCCGCGGGAGCGACGATCAACGCGACGACCGGTGAGATAGCTTGGACGCCAACGTCCGTTCAAATTGGCCTGCAGTCGATTGTGATCGAAGTCAGCGACGGGATTGGCGGCGCGGCAACTCAGGGCTTTGCGATTCTCGTCGGTGACGGCGTCGTGAACTTGCCGCCGGAAATTTCTTCCACGGCACCGCGATTTACCGCGGTCGGAGAAGACTACAACTATCAGATTTCGGCGACGGATCCAGAATCGACGACGCTGTCCTACTCCGTTCGTCGAGGGCCGGCCGGTTTGGCGGTCAATGCAAACGGATTGGTTTCCTGGGCACCGATGGCTTCGCAAACCGGTCAGTTCGTAGTGACGTTGGTGGTCACTGATGCGGGCGGCGCTAGTTCGATCGAATCTTTCGAATTAGATGTGCTGGCCCAGAACCGAGCACCGGTCGTTGATAGTACTGCTCCCACGGAAATGTTTGCGGGAGAAGAATTTCGCTATGACGTTTTGGTGAGCGATGCAGACGCGGACGCTTTGGCCTTCGAATTGATTTTGGCGCCCGATGGAGCTTCGATTGACGCGTTCGGTCGAATTCGTTGGTCAACAAACAATGACTTGATCGGTCAACACGATTTCGAGATTAAGGTGACTGATCCACGCGGCGGAGAAACGTCGCAGACCTTCACTCTTGACGTTGTTGCCGACACGCAAAGCCCAGTGCTGTTGCTTAGCGATCTAAACGACGAAAACTTCAGGAATATCTTGCCATGGCAGGGCCCGATCCGCGTCTTTGCAAGAGCCAGCGACAACGTCGGCGTGGCTTCGTTGACGATGACGGCCAACGGGGTTGTTTTGCCAGTCGATGGCTCGGGCGTTGCAACGCTCGCATTCGATGACTACTTGTTCTCCAGGATTGTGATCGAAGCCATCGCGACGGATGTGAATGGCAATGTAACCACGAAGACAATTGACGTGGATTACGACTACCCAGAAGGTTGGGACGGAGCGGGCGCTGAAGAGATTCCAACAGCGGTTATCAGCAGTCCCGCAGAAGCCGGCACGGCCATCGGAATGGCATCGGTCGTTGGCACTGCATCTCACGACAATTTCGGATCGTACACGCTGTCGTATCGGCACTTTGACGATACCGAGTTCACTGAGATTACTTCGAGTACCAACGCGGTAGAAAACGGCGAGCTTGGCGTCTGGGACACGACGCTACTTCGTAATGACGAGTATGTTCTGCGATTAGAAGTCCTATCGGGAAATGGAGTCGTCAACGTTGTTGAGCAGAATGTTGGATTGGCCGGAGAATTGAAGCTCGGGAATTTCCAGTTGTCGTTCACCGATTTGGTTATTCCCGTTGCAGGAATTCCAATCGAAATTACGCGTGTCTATGACACTTTACAATCGGATGTTGTCGGTGAGTTTGGTTTTGGATGGCGCTTGGAGTATCGGGATACCAATTTGCAAGTTGGCCTTCCGAAGACTGGACTGGAAGATATCGGTATCTACACGCCATTTAGACCGGGTGTGAAAGTGTACTTAAACATTCCAGGTGAAGGCCGACAAGGTTTCACGTTTGACCCAGAAATCAAAGTGCTACCTGGACTGGGTGGAGACGATCTCGTTTTGGCTCGCCCGAAGTTTACTGCAGATGTCGGTGTCTCGAGCACTCTTGGCGCTGGCGTAAATGGCTATTTGCAAGTCAATGAATTTGGGGAGTTGTTCGCCCCTGGTGGAGTTGCGTACAACCCGGCAAGTGCCGATTTTGGAGGCTCCTATGTTGTCACGACAGCCGAGGGAATAGTTTATCGAATCGACGGCAACGAGGGCAAGCTTCTCGAGGTAGTTGATTCTGAAGGAAATATTTTGTCTTTTACTGACGACGCGATTAGCTCTTCCGCTGGCGGTATACAAGTTGATTTGTTGAGAAATGTTAACGGGCAGATAACTACGATCACCGATCCGCAAGGAAATTCCATTAGTTATGCGTACGCTTCCAACGGGAATTTATCCGGAGTTATTGATCGACTTGGCAACGAGTCATTATTTGAATACGAAGCCGAAACTCATATTCTCAATGGCGTTCGCGATCCTCTTGGTCGAATAGGCGTACGAACAGAGTATGACCAAAACGGGAGGATCAGTGCGATTATTGATGGGTTTGGGAAACGGACGGAGATCGATTTCGACACCGAGAATGAGTTCCAGGCAATTACGGATGCAAACGGAAATACGTCTACGTTTTTTTATGACTCTTTTGGCAACATCAGCCGAGAAGTTGATGCCCTTGGCGGAATAACGTCTCGCGAATTTAATGACTTCGGGGATGAGACTTTGATTGTTGATGCCAATGGTGACTCAACTAGTTACGAATACGACCATCGAGGTCGACCAATACGCGTTACTGATGCTCACGGAAATGAGTCGATTACTCAGTACGACGATCTGAATGAGTCAATCCATCAAGTGGATTCCTTGGGACGCGTTACGGCGATTGAAACGTTGGGCGATAGGCAGGTTTTACGCGACCAAACGGGAGAGACGCTTGTCGAGACATCCGACAATGTTTCAACAGTCGTCGACTCGACTGGCCTAACGACTTGGATTGAATTTGACAGCCGTGGAAACGAGCTATCAGTAACAGATTCATCGGGCCGTAATGCTTCTTATACTTATGACTTACTCGGCAACGTGCTTGTTGAAACACGCATATTGGATGGCGTCGGTTATTTGATTTCCCATCAATATGATCAAAATGGCAATCGCATTGCGACAACGGATGCGCTTGGTAACACGGAGCGTTTCGAGTTTGATGAGTTAAATCAGATGGTGCTTTCTATTGACCAACTTGGTCGACGTACCGCATTTTCGTACGACTTCGCTGGCAACCTCGTCGAGACGATTCTTCCGGATGAGACGCCTGCTGATTCTTTAGACAATCCGAGACTTATATACGAGTATGACGATGTTGGAAACTTGGTTGGCGAAACAAATGAGGCTGGTTCCACGACTCGTTATGTATACGATGAACTGAATCGAAGAATTTCAACAGTATTCCCAAATGATTCTGCGAGCGGGGAACCGGATTCTGAAGGCAGCGAATATGATTCAATCGGACGTGTGATAGCGCGAACCAATGCTTTGGGGGGACGAACCGAATTCAAATTCGATGAAGTTGGAAATCTTATTGAATCGACGAACCCATTAGGTTTCTCGACCATATATCAACACGATTCACTTGGAAGAGTGGTCTCGATAACTGATGCATCCGGTGCAACGACTCGTGTGGCATTCGATGACGCCAATCTCTCCGAGACGACTCTCGATTCAGAAGGTTACAACTATAGTCGATACTTCACTCCGGCTGGGCAAGAGGAGCGCGTCGTTGACGAGCTTGGGGTAGAAGAGCAATTCAAATATTCTTTCACGGGGCAGCTTGAAACTGTAACCAATTCACTTGGCAATTCGACTAGTTACCAGTATGACACGGAAGGGCGTTTGGTTAGTCAAGAAGATGCCAACGGTCATGTGACAAGGTATGAGTATGACGCCAATGGTCAGCTACTCGTTAAGACTTATCCATTGGGACAAACTGAGAAGTTTAGATATGACGAGGTTGGCAACGTTATGGCGTTTACAAACGCGAATGACCAGTTAGTCACGTATTCATATGACTCTCAGAATCGCCTAGTCAGCGAAGTGCGACCGGAACAGACAATACTCTTTAGTTACACGCCAACGAACCAATTAGCCAAGGTCGTAGATGACAGGGGAGAAACAAGCTACACGTATGATTTACGAGATCGTTTGACGTCGAAAACGGAGCCTGATGGAACGCGAACAGAGTTTTCGTATGATGGCGCTGGTAATCGGACAAGCGTTGTCACCCCGGGAGGTGCGAGATTTTTCAGCTACGATCGCGCCAATCAACTGACGTCAGCTAGTGATGTTTCAGACAGAACAACCCGCTGGACTTATGATCCGGTAGGGAGAGTCTCAAGTACTCAGTATCCCAACAGTCTGACGGAGGAGTTCACTTATGATTCCCGCGGCTTGTTGGTTGGAGCATCGACGTTCAACGATTCAGGCGTCGTTGTTTCAGGGGTGCAATACGTGGTCGACGCTGCAGGACGCCGAACCAGGATTGAATACAGTGATGGTCGGGTCGTCGAGCTTGAGCAAGACAGTGACGATCGTCTGGTGTCTGAAACATCGACGTTGGCGGGTGACAGCAGTCAACGAACGTTTGTCTATGACGCTGTTGGTAACCGGATTTCTCAAGAAGTCGACGGCCTTCGAACTGATTTCGTCTATGATCAAAACGATCGTCTTCTCTCCGAGACCAACTCCGCTTCGCAGGTGACTTATCGTTATGACGAACGTGGGCAGATGACTGAAAAGCTTGTCGTAGCAGACGGTCAGGCGGCAATACGAACTCGATTCAGTTGGAATTCGACCGGACAAATGACAGGCATCGATTTGAATGGCGATGCCTCGATCGATATTGAATACGATTACGATGTCGATGGAAATCGAATTGGTGAACGATCTGCAACAGAAGGTGAGCGTAGTTTTTTGGTTGATCCGACCCAGGCGCTCAGCCAGGTTTTAGAAGAGTATGTACCGAGCGGCGAAATCGAGGCAGTATTTACAATAGCTCCAGATGCGTCTGGGCCGCTTTCGCAAGTTCGAAACGGCCAAGCTTACTACTACCATTATGATGGTGTCGGCAGTGTTCTCGCGATAAGTGATGCAACCGGAGCCGTTGTAAACTCTTACAGTTATTCGGCCTACGGGGAGGTGCTAACGGCGGTTGAAAACGTTCCAAACCGACATCAATTTGGTGGCGGGAGAACAGATGTGGGCGGTTTGCTCCATTTAAGAGCACGCGTTTATGATTCGGCGACCGGGCGATTTGCGAGTCACGACCCACTTTCGGGACGACTCGGTGAGCCGCTCAAGTTGCACAGGTATATTTATGCCGGAAACGCCCCAGCCAACAAAGTGGATCCAAGCGGACAAGAATTTACGTTGGCGGGAACCTTAAATGCGATGGCAATCAATGTGACCGTCTCAGGGACATTTACTATCTTGACGGGTGGCGGACTGAAGGAGTTCGCCTTTGGCGTTGCGCTAGGGGCGACGTTTGGTGTTTTCGCAAAAGGTTTATCTGTATTAACGTTCGCTGGGGGGAAAGCTGGCTCGTTAGCCGCCAACCAGGCGGCCAAAGCTGGAGGAACTCTTGTTGAGAACTTTGTCATTCGAACAATGCAGCGACTTGGGCCAAATGCGGCGCAACTTGAGCGGCTGGTCGCACAGGGTTCACAAAAGGCGTTGGAGGAAATTTCCAAGAAAGCTGGGGCAAGAGCCCTGTTTCAGACCACTCAAAATATTGCAAAGTACATTCCGGCGCAAGAATGGGCCAAGGTTCCACAAATAATAGTGAAAGCGTCTCAGTCAGGAAAATTTGGTCAGTTCGGACTAGGATTCGCGAGTGATGTTGTCCAGTTTCTGCGACTCGTTCGACCATTCCCGTAACAGACCGGGTCTGCGAATTGTTGTCCAGCGTCTGGTTTGCGTCGC
>CAZPTT010000045.1:0-17527 GCA_964589435.1 uncultured Pirellulaceae bacterium | reverse complement strand
CGCCTATACATGCAGGCAAGTTTATTTCGAACTTTTTGACTTTTGATCTCCAGGGCGCATCAGGGCGAAGACGACAACTGCGAAAACGATGACCGCAGCTACGCCGACAACTGCAATTCCTGCAAGTAAAAACCAAGATATGGCCATGAACGGCTCCTGAGAATTGGGGGTGACTATAACGGTGTCAATTCGGTGGTTTGGAGTGAATATTGGGGAAACAATCACTTGATGGTCAGAAGAGCAATAAAGCGAAACGTAATGCCAAGAAGCTGTCCACATCAGCACGGTCATCGATTGCCAGTACTGTAAGCACCAACATAATGAGAATGGTGTACCAGCCTGATCTGCCGCCGTCGTGCAGTCGTTTGATAAACAAAACGACCCAACTCCATATCGTAAAGATCTGTAGGAAGTCCGTCGCATTCTTGATTGAATAGTTAATCAACGGCAGCGCGTTCAAGAAAAATCCTAAAGCAATCAGCACTGCGGCGCCCTGCATGAACTGTCTCGGAGAAATTCGCCCAGAAGGCGAAAACAGAAGTTGAATCACTTTTCTTCTCTCCAAATACAGCCGAAATCCTCTCAGAGTTTTGACCACTCACGGTGGACTATTTTTTGGAGCCTCAGCCGCCGCCGGATAAGGCACATGAACCGCATCCGCTTGAGCTGCATCCTGATTCGCTAGTTCCGCAAGTCGGCCCGCAGCCTTGGGCGAGCGTTTCCGCGAACTTCTTAAAGCGAACTTTCTGTTCGTAAGTCGCTGCCAGCTCGCTCGTCAATTCTTCCATGCGAGGATCGACGTCGCCCATGAAGTAAAAGAAAACGGACTCGCCGTCGAACAAGTGCTCCACGTCAACAAGAACGGCAGGCAACTCTCGTTCGGCAATCAGATTTTGGCAGGCAGTGAAGGCCTTGTCCCGGTGCCGCTCTAAACGTTCAAGGATCAGGTCATCTTCTTTGCCAATGAAGCGAAGAAGTTGGCCGTCGACTTGTTCAGGTTTCGAATCGGCTTCGTCCAGAGGACACATGACGACGCCAGCTTCAAGGCCTCGTTGTGTGCGGCAAATGATGCGTGAATCACGTGGGTAGTTTTTGAAGTCCGCAGATTCGAATCGTCCCACGACGCCCATCAATCCGACTTTGACAAGGTGTTCAACACCCACGATTACTTCCGGTTCTGGTTGGGAGGTTCTGAATCAAGAATTGGTAGCGAATAATTGAAAGCAAATAATTGAAAGCAAATAATTGGCCACATTAAATTGGCATCGGCCCGCGTTAAATTGCCCCGCGACAATTCGGGGATAAATTTTCCAACAGGTTCGACGGTTGCTTGAGACTGGAACTAGCCAGCCTTTTTTGTTTCGGCGTCATCCTTTTTGCCGGTCGCCTTCTTGTCGTCCTTGGTTGGGTCTTCGTCGAGTCCCTTGATGACAATCAATTTACCATCCGCTTCAGACCCTTCGGACGTGTCTCCAGCAAGGGTGACATACAAATCACCATCTGGGGTGAAAGCCAAAGCGGTTGGTTTTTCGAGGCTCAATACGGGACGACATTCGCAGGCACCGTCGACACCAACGATTTTGACCAATCCACCTCCAGACTTTTTGGCCCAGTTAAAATCCGTCGCAAATAGTCGACCACGTTTCGGCCCGTAAGCGAGACCCGAAACATCATTGATTCCCAATTTGAATTGGGCAACGATCTCTCCATCTTCGGGGTCGCAGAACGTCAGTTTAGAATCACGTTGTGTTTTGATTGAGCCCATTTGGCCGATCGCCAAAAAACCGTCGGGACTGAACGTGATTGCGACGGGAGCGTTGACCTTTGTTTCTTCTTTCAATGCGATGGAACGGGTGACTTCTTTGATCTTGCCGGCTTCCAATTTCGCCAACGCGATCCAGCCTTTTGCATCGTCTCCATTACAAGTGATGAAAACGCCTTTACCGGTTTTTACCATCCCGTAGAAATCGCCTTCTCCTGGTGCGTCGTCGGTTTTCGGCAACATCATCGATTCGCCTTCGATCTTGTCGGCTTTGATTGCGGGCTGTCCTGCCGCTGGGACTTTGTAAACATTGATCGTGTCTTCGCCGTCTTCCATTCCGCCACCGCCGACGACCAAGGTATCTGGGGTGATGAATGCGAGGCTAAGTGGGCCGATGTCGTAAATCGGGCCTTTGCCGTAAACGTCTTTGGGAAAATCGGTGATTACTTCTTCGAGTTCACCGTCGACGACTCGAATGACTCGCTGGGCTCCGCTGTCAGCAACGAATACGTGGCCGGTTCCGGGTTGCACGGCAATGCCCGTTGGATTGTTGAGCCCTTCCAAAACGGTGTCGTAAGTCGCGTCTTGGCCAAAAACCGACGTAGACGAAATCATGAAGCAAATCGAAAGTAACGTCGCAGCAGCAACAACAGGCTTCGATGCGAGCGATCTTGAGAGACAAAGCGGCGTCATGGGTTCCTCAAAGAGTAGATTCCAAGGATGTTGATGTTTGGCAAAAGCAGCCAAGCCAACATTCTAGTTTATGTTAGCGACTCGTGTTTGCTCAAACGCGGTAATCTTTTCCTCATGCTGAAGCGTTAAAGCGATTTGGTCGAGTCCTTCAAGGAAGCAGCTGCGGCGAAAGTCGTCGATTTCGAAGCTGGCTTGAAAGCCGTCCTCATCCGAGACCGTTTGTGTTTCCAAATCGACATTCAGCCGATAGCCCTGTTGATTGGCAGTTTTTTCGTGGATTGTTTGTACTTCTTGGGCCGTTAGCACCACTGGCAAGACACCGTTTTTCGAGCAGTTGTTGTAAAAGATGTCGGCGAATGATTCGGCGATAACACAACGAAACCCAAAATCGTCGAGTGCCCAGACGGCGTGCTCGCGGCTTGATCCGTTGCCGAAGTTTTTACGGGCCACCAAGATCGATGCCCCGTCAAATTCAGCCCGGTTGAGTTCGAAATCTGGAACTACTTCACCGGAATCATCAAACCGCCAGTCGAAGAACAGGAACTGACCGAAACCAGTGCGTTCAATCCGTTTCAAGAATTGCTTGGGGATAATCTGATCAGTATCGACGTTGGAGCGATCCATCGTGGCAACGAGACCGGCATGTTGGGTGAAAGCTTTCATAGCAAGCGAGTTCTGTTGTGTTTTTGATTTAAACAGGTAGCGGATGTTGTTCCGTTATAGCAGAAACGAACGTCGCCACCCTCCGGCAAGTATGGCCACGCCCCGTTTTCGGGAGGGGCAGACGGACACGCTACTCAAATTAAGCGGCTGTAGGCCGCTATCAAGGAGCGTCAGCGACGATGATACGGCAAAACACGAGCCTATCACTCAAACTGAAGTTGCCGTAACGGCGCTACACTTGTTACGGCCTATTTTGGTGTCGAGGGCCATCCGGGCCGAATTTCTCGTTCGAGGAGTGGCAGCTACTTCGCCCACTCTAACGCCACCAACTCGTTAAGGTTGCGGATGAAAATTTGGTTTCCGCGAACGGCAAGGTGCGCCCAACTGTCGTCGCCAACTTTTCGACGTTCTACCAATTCGAATTCATTAGGATTCGCCTTGATCAGCAGCAACTCGCCTTTTTGATCGAGCGTTAAAATCTTGTCACCGCTCGCAACCATGCTTGAGTACTTGCCAAACGTTTGACTCCGCCACTTTTCAACACCATTCACCAAGTCGTAACAGGCAAAACGCTGATTGCGAAGATGAATGTACGCGTGATCGTCAATAATCACCGGAGAGTTCATGTACCCTTGAGCCGGCAAGTTCCATTTTTGAGTCAACGAATAGGAACCGCCATTGTTGGCAACGTTGATTAGCTGGGTCGTTCCGCCGTAAGAGCTGTTGAACAGAGAATCTTTGTAAACCGCCGGCGTGATGATGTTCATACCACGGAACGTTGGGATGTCTTGAGACCAGAGAGTCTTGCCGGTTTCCAAATCAACGCCGCATAGCTTGGTACGTGTTTGCACGATGGCTTGTCGCATCCCGGCGATGGTTGCAATCATGGGCGAAGAGAAAGCACTTCCGTTCATGCCGCCGCCATCTTCGACACCACGCCAGATGACAGAGCCGGTTTCCTTGTTCAGTTTGCAGAACGCACCACCGGCTTGGATGTAAATTGAATCGCCGTCGACCAAGGGAGAGCAGACAAATCCGAACGTCGGAACCGGCGAGCCCATCGTGCCAGGAAAGTCGACTTTCCAAATTTCCTCACCAGTCTCAGCGTTCAAGCAAGCCAAGACCCCACGGATTCCGGGTACATAGAGACGATTGCTGTCAAATGCCGGCGTAGCGCGAATCCAATCACCGTTGCTTTTTGCGAAAAATGGAACAGACATCGAGCCTTCCCATTCACTCGACCAAAGCTCCTTTCCGGATGAACGGTCGAAAGCTCGTATGACTTCAAATTTCCGCTTTTTTGTTTCCGTTGTGAATACTTTATTGCCCACGACGATCGGCCCGCTGTAGCTAGGTCCCAACGAAACTTTCCATTTGACTTTGAGCGCGTCTTCGCTGATGGAATTGGGTAGTGAGCCGGGAGCGAGTACACCATCACGGTTAGGGCCCCGCCATTGGCTCCATTCGAATTGGCTTTCTGACTGAGAGGCTTGTTGCTGCTGTTCGGCGGGTTGTTGGTCGGCGCGTTGTTGGACTGCCGGTTGTTGTGCGGTCACTTGAATCGCGGCGTCCGCGGATTGACCAATACTCAGAAAAAACACCGAGCACATTGATGCAGAGAGGAGGCGATAAGCAAGCTTAATTCCAGAAACACTTGAATGAACGTCGCTGAGGTGGCAGGAATAGAGTTTCATGGAACCGCTTTGAGTTTGATTGAGGGCTTAGGAGCAAAGTAACCGCTTCAAATTACCGTTAAGCCACCAAATGGGCAACTGATTTACTCGGAGGAAATGCGAATTGCTGATCGTTCGGCGATCGCTCACCGCAGTTAGAACGATATCGGGAAAGCTGAATTCAGCCGTTCATTGCCGGCCGGGCGGTTTGGTCAATACGCTGGCCCATTTCAAAACCCAATTCAACGCCATCGCGACGGCTGCCACCCCGGCGACAACTTTGAAGAAATTAGGCTTAGCCGCTGCCACGACAAGCACCAGCAGTACCACAAGAAATGCAATCGTTGATAAGCGGCCGCTGAGCGATTCCAGTTGCGGCATCGCCAACCACGTCACCGCCAGTACTGCCCCGACCTTGACCAAGATCCCCGGCAACTGCTCAGAACCGGCAAAATAAAGCATTCCGCCGGTAGCCAAGCATCCGAGGGAAACGATCCCAAGAACGACACGTTGCCAATTGACGGAACTCTTCAGTCGTTCATTCACAATATTGCTGAAGCTGTTGAGTAAGAATTCGTGTTGAGTAAGAGTTCATAAAGAAGTTTGCGTGCGTCCGAGGTTTGACCGCCAGATGTTACATGTTGCCAATCGAATCTGGAACAATTGGTGCGACACTCTCGCTTGCACAAGCATGCCCACGCAAGCGAGGGCATGGCACCCAGAAAAATTAGTCAACTCAATAGTCGACTCAGCATTGGCGAACCATTCACTAAGGACAAGCATGCCCACGCAAGCGAGGGCATGGCACCCAGAAGAATTAGTCAACTCAATCGCCAACTCAATCGCCAACTCAATCGCCAACTCAGCATTGATTAACTCAACAGCTAACTCAACAGCTAACTCAACATTGACGAACGATTAGGCCAGCTTTCCTTTGAGTTCATTGATCAAATTTACAGCATGGCCGATCTCTGCCTTTTGTCGCTGCGGATCCTGAGGAATTTCCCTTTCAATCGTTAGCGGGCCATCGTACCCGATCTCTTTCAACGTTGTCATGTAATTTTCGATGCCGACTTCACCGTCTCCCAAAGGCATCTCTTCCCCCCACTCCTTGCCAGGCGCAGCGGCCCATTTTGCATCTTTGAAGTGGACGCTTCGAACTCGGTTGCCGATCATCTTCAACGCTTCGATTGGCTCTCCGGTTCCATAAAGAATCATGTTAGCCGGATCGAAGTTTACAAACAGATTGCTACTGCCGGTGTCGCCAATGAACTTCACCAATCCTTCAGCCGTTTCCTGGCCCGTTTCCAGATGAAGACTTTGGCCATTATTGGCGGCGTAATCACAAAGATCTTTGGTAACGCTGACGATCTGCTGATACTCCGCTGACTTGGTATCGTGCGTCACGAATCCCAAATGCAACGCAATTACAGGACAGCCAAGCATCTTGGCAAAGTCTGAGATCTCTTTCATCTCCGCTAAGCGAGCGGCCTGCGTCTCGGCAGGAACCAAACCCACCGTTTGCTCGACGGTCGGAATATCGGCGTAGCTCTCACCATCAAAGCCTCCAAAAACGGCCGTCACTTTGATCTCGTACTTGGCGAGGCGTTGCAGGATTTCGTCGGCTGTCGCTTGTGTTCGGTTGCCCGCGTGGGGCGCGTGAATTTGGATCGTTGGGATCCCCAATTCATGCGCGACATCTAAATCAACACCCAATCCAGCATCGATACTGGTAAAAACTCCAACTGACCAATTTTCCACTTTGCCCTCGCTTAAATTCAAAAACTCTTCGTGAGATCAAGCCATCATGATACTTGGCTTGGACACCCTCTGTAAGTCACTGAACACCAATAAGTGAATCCATAAAAAAACCACCGAGCTAAATGACTCGGTGGTTTTGTTTTTTGACTAGCTTGGCCGGCGACCGATTGTCGCTGCCAATCGTTTCATCAACCAGCTTACGGATCAATCAAGCCAACTTGCTCGGCTTCCAGTTCCTTCTGAATGATGATTCGAGGCGTTACCATCATCATCAAGTTCGAAGTCTCGTGTCCGATACCAACGTTCTTGAACAAACGGTTGACGTAAGGAAGGTTGCTGAGGAACGGGATACCCGACTCAGTACGGCCTTCTGACATCCGCTTGATTCCACCCATCAGGACGGTACCGCCGTCAGGAACACTGACCACTGTACTGACCGTGGTGATGGAAATCACCGGCTGCTGAATCGTCACACCTTGAACAGTTGTTTGTAGCTCTTCGTCGGCAGTATCGCCACCGTTCAGATCAACCGCATCCAACAATGTATCAAGAACAGAGTTAGTCGTTCGTTCCGTTGTCGATGATCCATCAAACGTGAATTCATCAACATCCGTCACTTGGCTGAAGAACGGAACCAGACTCAAGCGAACGAATCGCCGGTCATCCGAAACCACTGCCTGAACATTCAAGTTCGTACCATCGGGTAGCAACGTGATCACAGGCTGCTGAGCAACTGCGAAGTCACCAACAACAGGAATCACGGAGGTGACAAAACTACGCTGAGTAAAGTCACTCACGCTCGCACTTTGACCATTAAACATGGTTACCGTTGGAGCCTGCATAATGTTCGAACGCGTGTCGCCTTTACTTGCTTGAATCAAGAAGAAGACTTCGATGTCTGACAGGATAGCAAAACCAAAGTTGGCTGCCGTTGTCAGATCGAATCCACCGAATGCCGGTGCCGCCGTGTTGAAACTGTTCTGCAGGAATTGAATATCCAAGTCCTGTGTTGAAGTGAACGGATTCGTTTCAACAGGGCTTCGACCAACAATCGTACTCCGACCAAGTGTGTCGGCGTTCGGATCAATGTTTCCATTGTTGTCGTTGATCGCAAAGTCAAAGTCGATTCCGACTCGCTCGAAGAACTCGTCTCGCAGCGTGATGAAGCGAACTTCTACCACGATCTGAACGTCGTTCAACTCACGAAGCTTTTTCAACAAGTCGATAATTTCGTCTTGAACTTCTTGCGTCTGAGACACAATCAAGCTGAGGTTAGGAACAAAAGCTTGAATCGTTCCAAGGCCTTGACCAGTATCCAACCACGACTCGTTTTGAATCGTATTTTGAATCAGTTCAATCAGTGGTTCGAAGTCTTGCTCCGTCACACCACCCATTCTTGATCCACCCATGGAGTTGTACTGCGGCTGGCCGGTCTGTGGACCGTTGTTGTTGCCAGCGTAGTTCATTCCACCGAAGGGGTTGCCTTGACCATTGTTGTTGCCAATCGCTTGAGCCATCGCCAACTGATTGGTCGGGCCGTTGCTGGCAACATTCATTCCACCCATTCCGTAACCCTGTTGTCCATAACCACCGATGCTGTTGTAGCCGGTCATTGACATTGGATTGTTGTTTGGGTTCAACGGCATAATCAAGTCGCCGATGTAGTAGGTCTTGTTGACCAATTTCGAATTCTGAGCGTCTCGGCTGGTCACCTTGATGACTTCGCTGTCGACGATGAAAACCAAACCAGCTTGGCTGAGGATGACTTCCAAAGCACTCTTGAGAGAGATCGGGGAACCAATTGGAACATCGACTTGACGATCTTTCTTGATGCCTTCCGCTTCCAATGCCATGTCGTCAAACACAATGTTGACGCCGGCTTGTCGAGCCAACTGATCCATCGCTTCGGCCAAAGTACCGCGGTACTCGCCTTGAACTTTCTCATTGCTGAGCAGGTTCCAAATTCGTTTTTCTGACTCGGTATCGTATTGCTGTGCATCCGCTCGAGCTGCTCGCTCGCGAGCATTTCGCAGATACTCTTCAGGATTGTCGATGGTCATCAAGTTGTTCGAATCCCAAGGAATCGCACCTTCTTCGACATTGCCCATCGCACTTTGAAATCCATCAGCGCGGCGTTCCCGAATATCGGTCATCGCGTGACGATTGGCCATCATTTTGGCTTTTTCACGAAGCACAACCACGATCTCGCTGTCAGGAGCGAGGTCGCTGGCTTGATTGACAACCACCATCGCTTCGGCGAAACGCTTTTCGTCGGCAAGGTCATTGAATTCTTCTACCAATTTCTGCAGTTGATACTCAACGTCCAAACGACGCTGCTGGCGACGCTCGACATCATCTTTACGAGCCTGATTGGTTTCGTCGTTGATGATATCGGGTAGGTTTTGGTCGATGTATTTCTGCATTTCAGAAATGTCACGATCAATGATCGTCAGAAGAGGCCGTTGACTGTCGCCACCCAAATTAGATTGCGCAATGCGTCCACGAACCATCGCCATTTTCTCAAGTGCTTCACGAGGATTTGTCGCAAGCATTCTCTCGGCAGAAGCACGCTCTTTGAAGACTTCTGATTGGAGCTTGCGGAACATTTGCTGCTGAGTCGAATCGACTGAATTCAGATCAATCGCTGTTTCTTGCGAAGCCAACGTTGCCTTCATCAACTCCTCTGACTTACCTGGCATCAACCGATCTAGCTGAGTCTTAATCGCCATGCGAGCCTGACCATCAAGTTGCTCACGATTCTCCCAAGCTCGCTGAAAGTAAGTTGCTGCCAAAGCGTCGTCGCCGGCAGCACTGGCTTCCATGCCAAACTGGTAGAACTCAAGCCCACTGTTTGGAATTCGGCTGAACTTGGCATCCGGTGTGGTCGCATCCGAAAACGCAGCCACTTGAACATTGCGAGTCTGATCCATGTTCGGATCGTAACCAGCTTGTACGACAGGAGCCGCGGCTGTTTGAGCCTTGGCTTCAAAGTTCGTACGAATCACAGCCGGATCAAATGATTGACGGCTGAGAGCATTTTGAATTTTCAAATCAAGTTGCCATGGCCGTGTTTCGGCAGCGGTAAACTGATTCTCAGGAACGTTGTATTGCTTGGCCTGCGTCACCAACGATTTGGCTGCATTCCATTCTTCTTTATCCATCGCCAATTGAGCCTGAGAAAGCAACTTCATGACTTCCTGCTTTGGCGTCGGCTTGGCTTCAGCAACTGCCTGAGCCTGCTTGGCAGTCGTGATCAATTGCTTCAACTTGTTTGGATCACCAATTGACTCATTGAATTCAACTGGGAACTTGGAAGCCTGATCAATCAGCATTTCAGCTGTTTCGAAGTCACGATAGTAGATCAGTGCTTCGGCTTGAGTCAGTAGGAATGAGGCGGCACCAGCGTTGTACGAACGATCTTGAGCCTGAGCCATTTTGGCCAGTTCACCCTGTCGTTCCAGCATGGCGGAAATCGTGCTGGGCGAATCACCAATGCTCTTAAAGTCGATTTTGATCTGCGAGGCAGATTCCAACATCGCCTTGGCCGTCACCACGTCGCCGTGAGCCAAGGCAGTACGGGCTTTCAACAATGTTTGCTGAGCCGTGTTTGCCAACTCGGGTGACTGAGCAACCGGAGTCGCTGGAGCACCACCGGCATTTGCCTGCAATGCTGCCAATTCCTGACGAGCCATTTCCGGCGTGTAGGGCAATGCGATTGCTCCCGCCGACTGCTTCACCAGAACCTCAGCAGTTTCAATGAAATGCTGAGCCAATGGGAAATTGCTTTCCTGCATTGCTTTGCGAGCATGTTGAAGCTGCCGCTGCGGGCTGAGTTCAGACGATGCCGAATCAGTAGCCGCTTGAGAAGCAGGTTCTGCAACCTGCGCAAAAGTCATCGTTGGTGATTGGGTCACCATGAATGACAAAACGATGGCCGAGGCCATGAGACTTTGTAGTCGCACGGAGATTATCACGCAACTCTCCTTGTTCTGTGACGTCAAATTAAAACCTTGCAATGAAATCTGGCTGCCACCGGTATTGCAAGGTTTACTCTTGCGGTTCCGAAGTCCATTTCGGAATTCCATCCATGCCAGGCAACGCTTATTTAGACAAGCGCAACATGATCGCTGGAGTCCGTAGACAGCGCACGATTCTTTTTCGAGGGGGTTAATTAGAGGAGGTGTCACTGACGGTCAAGACCAGTCTCAGACAATCTCTTAAAACTTTTCTGCTATCACTTCGGAACTGATTCGGAGGCCTTCAAGCAGCACCAAACGTTGCCTGCCGATCGCTGGAGAGATAGTTCTTGGTCGAAGTCCAAACAAGAAAGTGCAAACATAAAAAAAGCCCGCTCATCAAGAGCGGGCTTTCGTGTTTCAAATTTAAGCGTGTGCTTAGTTGGTTGGGCTGGCGTCATCATTACCATCAAAACCGCCTGCGATTCCGACGATTCCGAGGCCAACGCCTGCGAAGATCAAGCCGCGTCGAAGACGACCACCGCCACCGCCACAACCTCCACCGCAACTACCGGCTCCGTAGCCACCACCGCAAGTCGAAGATCCGAACGACTCGACTGGAGCCGATCCGTAGCTGTCATAAGCAATGTCTGACGAGTATGAATTCAAGCCAACGTTGCAATCTGAACATCCAGCACTGCTGTAAGGCATGACGTCTACTGCACCGCCACCAACATAGCCATCAGAAGCACCGTACATCTGGTAAGTTCCAGGCTCAACGCTGGCGAACGCAAAGTTTCCGCTCTCGTCGGCTTCGACGACATCTACCACAACGCCATCGACAGTCAGAGTCATCTTGGCATTTTTTGGTGTCTTTTCGCCGTCAACAACAGCGTAAACCTTGCCAACCAAGTTCCCGTCTTTTTCAAGGGCAACTTTTTGAACGGCGACTACTGCCTCAGCAGTTTTCTCGACGCTTGCAGGTGTCGTAGCCATTTCTTGGGCTGTAGTAACGTTCGAAAAAATCGTAAATGTTGCGATCAAGCAAACGGACCAAACGAAGCGAGTCATAGCTGTAAATCCTGTGTGTTCTGAAAATCAATCGCTGATTATCGAAGGTTGGGTGCCCGTAAAATCTGGGCTGCCCTCAGCGAATCCCTATATTACCTACGCCTCTCACACTGTCAACAAGAATCGTCCATTTTTCTCAGATTATGGCGATTAGTAAACTTGGGAAGCTCGCAGTGGATCGTCACAGTTGTTCGGACTGTCCGGATTTTGCTTATTTACAGGTAAAACGCGGTGTTTTTTATGATTGGTCGCCAGTTTTGGGGACGCGTTTTAGCCGCTAGGGATTAGCTTGGACGTTTAAGAGTTCTTCTTCCTGTTCATCGCGAAAACCATGAGTTCGATCGTTCGCACAATTTTTGTCATCATTGCCTGTTCAATGCTGATCTTGATCCCTTGGCCGATCGGTGGTGATTTCCCATTCGTTCGCAGCGTGGTTGGGGGAGGCGCGGCGCTTTCGCTGTTGCTGGCTTTCGTTTTCCAATTTCGAGCCCGTGCACCGCAAAATCTCTCGATATCGTGGCTCTTCCTGGCAATTGGCATCGGATGGGCGATTTTTCAAGTTATTCCAGGCAGCGGCAGCGTTTCCGAGCCATCAGTTTCCGAGCCGTCATCTACTGCCCAAGTTTCTGGAACAAGTATTGACCGGGCTTCATTGATCACACCAGAATCGCCAATTCTCGATTCAACAGTGAGCAACCAAGAAGTAGACAGCAACCAAGAAGTAGACGGGAACCCGTTTGAAACCGGAGCCCAGCCTCTAAGTCGCTATCCGGCCGCTTCACGAGAGCGATTGGCCGAGTTGGCTTTCTTGGTAAGCATCCTGATCGCCACAAGTTGTTTGGTGACCACTCGACGAGCTGTTCGTTCGGTAATGGTTGCGGCGGCAGTGGCAGGCATCTCAGTTGCTTTTGTGGGGATCGTGCAAAAGCTGATTTGGAACGGGAAACTTCTTTGGATCTATGAATACACGATTGGCGGATCTCCTTTCGCTTCATTCGTTAACAGGAACAATGCCGGGGGATTCTTAGTCGCTTGCTTGACAGGCGCGATCTTCTTTATTGCATTCCAATACTTTAAATGGAAACCGAAACGTCAGCAGACGGGCAGTTTGCAACTGGACTGGAATGATTCGCGTTCAAAATCATCCGTGCTCAGAGGCTTCCTTGAGTTCTTCGCTGCCATCCAGCCAAGACACCTTTATAGTTTCGCCGCATTGATCTTTATCTGTGTCGGCATAAGCATGTCGCTGTCACGTGGGGCAATACTGGGCATGTGTGCCTCATGTGTCGCTGCCTTGATTTTAATGCCGATGTTCAACCGCTACATGGTCGTCCTGCTGTCCATCGTTGCTATGGCGGGCGGCGGCCTGATGATCTGGCTGGAGCAGTCCAAAGGAATCATCGCTCGTATCGAAACGATGGGGAACTTGGATTTACAAAGTCAACCTCGATTTCAACACTGGCAAGACGTGATGCCGTATGTCACAGAGAATGCGGTTTGGGGAAGCGGATTGGGAACTTACCGATACCTTCACCTTCCCTTTGAAAGCCGGCAGTTTGAGTCGTCGTTTGCTTACGCAGAGAATATGTATTTGGAAACGTTGGCGGAACTTGGGTCGATCGGACTGGTTGCTTTGGTTGGCTTCTTGTTCACTTGCTTCATGTTGTGCCGACGACTGATGAAGCGCCAACACTCATTGGATCGCGCTCTTGGAGTCGCGGGAATTTGTTGCTTAGTGGGTCAAGCGACTTCTGCCTTTTTCGATTTCGGACTTTATCTGCCTGCCAACGCCGTCGTGGTCGCAATACTGCTTGGGACCGTCATCGCAAGATCGGCGTCCACTGCCGAAAGCGCGAACCCGTACATTAGCTACAGTGATGCACCGCGCAATACGGTACTGCCCTCTCTACTCCGCGGCATTGTGCTTGCCGGTTTGCTGACACTTTGCGTTTTCGGACTACGAGAGTCCCTAGGCGTTGAGTCTCTGCGTCACGCCCAATTTTTACTACGAGATTACAACCGAAGCTTCGGCGAAAAATCTGACGTCCTGCCCATTGTGTTGTCTCGGTTGGAAACTGCGAAGGCCATTCGCCCTGATGATGCGGAAGTCGATTTCCAATTTGGTGAGTACCATGTCGCCGTTTACCGACACGAAAATACCGATTTGACGCTTCGACTCGCAAGCGAAGCCACGAACGCCAATGTTTCCGAGCAAAGTGACGACTCGACGGATCCTAACAAGTCAACAAAGCTAAACGATTCCGAATCAAATTCGGATGAATCAAAGCCAGGCGAATCAACCCCCGATGAATCAGTCGCTGCAAATCCGCTTGATGGATTCAGTCGGGCGGATGTTTGGGTAAATACTTCCTTAACATCGACACACCGAATTTTGAGATTCGCCGAACGGAACAACCCAGAGTTACTTAAGCAACTGGACTCCAATCCCAACGTGTCTTTTTTGCAGACTGCTTGGGATTGTTACCTTGCGTCTGAATCGAAGTGTAATTACCTGCCCAAGACTCAATTTCGACTTGCTCAACTCAGCGCCTTGTTCGATCCTGGAAAAGAGAAGCAGCACCTGGAATTGGCCCTGGAGCGATCTTCTCCCAGCTCAGAATTGCTTTTCGAATCGGGTTTGCTCGCGCTGCACTCCGGCGATCACGCGAAAGTCGTGGAGTTGTGGCATGAATGCCTCACGCGCACCCAAAGATTTGAATCGGAGATCGTCCAATCGTCGATGTTCGAACTGCCGATGAAAACACTCTTTGAGGAAGTGCTTCCCCAGAACCCCGAATACCTAATTCGGATTTCCCAAAAGTATGTCTATCAAGGCAAGCGAACGCTTCCCAATGACCTGTTATTAATTCATACTAGACGTGTTCTAAAAAAAGCGGACATCGAGGAGCAACGCCGACTTTTCCTCAGCGGCGAAATCGAGCGGCACCTTCAGAATTACAAAGCAGCAAAACAATTCTACCAGGCGGCCCTTGATCTAGATGACAATGATGTCAAATGCAGATTGAATTATGCAATCTGCCTTCAAAACACTGATGACTACGAAGAAGCTGTCAAACAACTAAAAATTTGTGAACTGACCCCCGGCAGTCATCTGCCAGCGGTAAGAGGGATCTTGAAACAAGTTCGCAATCAGCGCAAGAAGCAATTCTGAGACTTTGACTTGAAAGCCTCACTGCCCCAGCTAATTGCGAATCCATTTGGTGAACCCATTTTTTTAAACCTCATTTTGAACCACGTTCCTCTTGAACTACGTCTAAGACAACAATGGAGAATTCTATGTCCCGTGCCTTAATCAACACCCCCGTTGGCCCGCATCCTGGTATGCCGCAGCCGAACGGTGGAGGCATGCAAGCCGAAGCGCCCAAGCTGGATGTACTCGAAATCCTCAAACGGAAATTCGCATTCATTCTGTTTTTCGTACTGCTCGGGATCGCGCTGTCGTTGCTGTTCTTTTTCAAAGTCCCCAAGACTTACCAGTCGACCGCCAAGATTTTTGTCGACGAGAAGAATGCTCCGTCGGTAAATTCAAGCGACACCGATTCCAACTTTGAATCGACTGTCGAAAAGTACATGGAAGTCATCAAGAGTACAAAAATCTTGCAACCGGCGATTGACGAAGGTGAGTTCGATCAACTTGCCTCGTTCAAGAACGTCGATGATATTCTGTTTCAACTTCGCGAAGAGAATATCTTCGAGGTCGTGCCAGCAGATGCCAAAAGTGCATCAGGTGTGATCCGATTGGCGTTCCGTGGTGCAACTCGTGAGGAATGCCAACGAGTCCTTGAAAATATCGTCACATCGTTTGATGGCTACATCGAATCGACCACGAAGAATCTCGGCGGAGAAACCACACAATTGGTTGAACGCATGCAAGATCAACTTTCGGGTCGCCTTAAAGATGTCAATGAAGAAATTCAGCGACTCATGTCGAGACCGGAACTGTTGAACATCGATGGTCGTGTCGTCAACCCGCATCAGCTTCAACAAACCAAGATGCAAGAAGACTTGCACGATCTGATGCGCGAGCGAACACGTTTAGCAGCACGCGTCGACAATGTCCGCAAAGCAAAAGAACTTGGGCAAAACCAAGATGCGTTGATGGTCGACATTCTTCAAGAGTTTAACGACAGTTCATTGGGTGCGTATGTCGCGACCAACAATCGTTACGTTGAACTCAAAGTCGAAGAACAACAAATGCTAAACGAGTTCGGTGAACAACATCCTGACTTGATCGGTATTCGACGCAAGATCGCCATGGTTAACGACATGCGTATGCAAGAACTGTCTTCACTTCGCGGAGGCAGTCGAAACGCCGAGGATCCGCAACGTGACATGATCGACGTATTTCTTGATTTGATGGATCGAAAAATCGAAATGATTGCGACCGAGGAATCAAGCCTACGCTTGTCACTTAAATCTGAACAAGCCAAATCGCAGGCGCTTTCGGTTGATGTCGAGAAACTACTTGCGCTTCAGCGGGAACGTGAGCAATTGGAAACTGGCTACCTTGCGATCGTCGATCGACTTGGCGAAATCAAAGCCTATGAAACGCATCTTTGGCGAAACATGACAGTCCTTGATCCGCCGTCCCTCGGTGAGCAGGTTGCTCCGAGCCTTCCGATCAGCTTGGCCGGTGGATTGCTAATGGGTTGTTTGGCAGGTTTCATGTTTGCGTGTTTCAAAGAAATCGCGGAGAAGACGTTCCGATCTTCAGATGACATCTCGACAATCCTAGGCGCACGCGTCATTGGGCATATCCAGCAGTTCAATAAGGCTCGCGGCCGCAAAAACGGCAACTTTCCGGATGTCGCACCCGAAGTCATTGCGTTGCATCAACCGGCATCGCAAACCAGCGAAACCTATCGGGGCATTCGGACGACAATGTTCTTCAAAGCCCAAGAGACGAATGCCAAAGTCATTCAGGTAACCAGTCCAACTCCCGGTGATGGTAAATCGACCACCATTTCAAATTTGGCTGCTTCGATTGCCCAGTCGGGACGACGCGTTCTTCTGATCGACGCGGACTTTCGAAAGCCTGTTCAGCACAAATTGTTTGGGCTGAGTAATTCAATTGGCATGACGTCGGTCTTGGCGGGCGAAGTCGATTTGAAAGAAGCAATCCGAAAGGTTGAGTCCGACTGCTTGTCGGTTATGCCTTGTGGCCCAATTCCATCCAATCCGGCTGAACTGCTAACATCCAGTCGCTTCACCGCGATCATCGGAGAGCTAAGAGATCAATATGATTTCGTTCTGATTGACTCGCCGCCAATGTTAGCGGTTACTGATCCGAGTATCATTTGCAGCCACGCTGATTTGGTCTACTTGGTGATCCGGATTCGCAACGGAGTCCGCAGCAATTCGCTTGAAGCCAAAGAGATCATCGATTCGATGGGAATCGAACTTGGTGGTGTCGTCGTCAACGGTCTTCGTCGACGCGACCAGAAGGGCTACAACTACGGCGCCGGTCAATACGGTTACGGCCGGTACAAATACGGCAAACCAGTTTCCATCAATAAAGCCAACCAACGGGCTCGAGAAACCGAGACTGTCTAAACGCACGCTGTTCCGCTACGAGAGAAGCAGAATTTCCAGTCCAGGATTGGTTGGCTTAGTTCAAGTTTTGCATTCTTTTAGCCACGAAGTGGCGACCGCATATAGCCGCGCGGCGGAAGCCCGCGGTTTAGTTTGACTTGATAGCCAAAGCCACGAAGTGGCGACCGCAAACCAACAGCTTCCTTGCGAATGTCACATCGCGACTTGATTGCGATGAAACCCACTCTGCGGGTGCCCGCCCGCAGCTAAGTGCGACCGCTCCTTCGGAGCTATACCGGACAACCTATTGGGCCACGCGGATCTACACACCCCATTATTTCTCAAATCCACCTCAACCAAAGGTAGCGCTCGTTTGCAACGGGCAAAAATTTGCA
>CAZPTT010000044.1:1304-38202 GCA_964589435.1 uncultured Pirellulaceae bacterium | reverse complement strand
TTCACAAGCGTGTCTAAAATGTGTTGAAAAAATCTCGATCGCCCAACCAAGATTTGATGTTCGACTGAAAGAAAATTGACACTCCGTAGCCGATCATGCCAATCGTTACCGCCGTCACAAATCCGGTCACTTCGGTCGGATGCAAAATCGAATGGCGTTCAGTTCGAGCGCGATGCATTCTGGCTGTTCCACGAAAAACGTTCCCCGTAATCAAGGGTGTAAATCCTGGCAGGCCAATGCCCATCATTAACGAAGCAACCGCGGCCAACGGTAAAATAAAAACGGCGATGATGTAGCAAAAGATCGCGGCTGCGGTAAATGTTCCGGTCGCAAATTCATTAAAGAACTGTTCCGACGGAGCGACAAACCAACTTCCGATCAAGATCAACATCTGCCAAGCGATAAATGAATAGCAAGCAATCGCGTATGATGAAAAGTGAAATGGAATGCCGTTTTCAAAACTACCGAACACCAGCGGATCGCCAAAAACACAAGCAATTGGCATCAACATGCCCCACACGACTTGATTCCAAAACCGATACTTCGTCGGTTCAGTGATCGTTCGCCTCAGATAGATGAACGCACCGCAACAAACCAAGAAAAGAAGAATCGTGCCGATCAATCCAATTTTCGAGATCGCCACTAAGGTAACGAAACAGAGGCCGGTGATTACCATCAACTCCAAAATGGAGAACTGCGGATTGCCTAACGTTGAATACTGCGTTTTCGCAACGGACTCTGGCCGAGGCAATGATGCAACGTCTAAGTTGCCGTAGTGTGCTGTTAAGAGATCAATAATTGGCTGGGGCACTTCCTCATCATCGTTGATCTTCTGTTCGATCATCGTCACCATCTCCGGCGGCACCGTCTTTGGTTCAAGAGGTTCTTGAGGAGGTTCCGATTCCACGTTCAGGCTCTCAAAAAATGGAAAGTTGCTTTCGCCGGCAACCAGATCGATACGCGAAAAATCTCCAGCCTGTTCACCGGATGACAAATCATCACAACAACTGTTTGGCCAAACAGCTATTCATCTCATACCGCAGCCGGCTCGATGATGCCACTACAGCTCCCCAAACCGATTCGGCGATGAGATTCGGACTCGCAGTAGCCTTTGAAAATGACTTCATCGCCGTCCGCTAGAAACTTTCTTTCTTCGCCGGTTGGTAGGATGATGGGTGTCCGCTGCGTGCCGGGAACCGGGTTTTGTTGATCACCATCCCAAGTCAATTCGAGCAAGCAACCTCTTGATTCACGAGGCAAACCGCTGATCGTTCCGCTGCCTAGAAAATCCCCCGGCTTCATGTTGCAACCGTTACTTGAGTGATGGGTCAACATTTGAGCCATCGTCCAATACAGATTGGTGAAGCTGCTCTGAGACAATTTTTGAGGTTCAGTCCCCTGCTCTCGCATTTTTGCTGAACGTAGAAAAACCTCCAGCTCCAAATCGACGCCACCGAATTTCGAATTCGATTCGCTGGTTAGATAGTCAAGCGGCTTCGGATCACTTGCCACACGCTGAAACTCAGGGCAACGAAAGGGGGCGAGGGCTTCCATGGTAATCACCCACGGCGAGATCGTTGAGGCAAATGACTTCGCCAAAAACGGCCCCAAAGGTTGGTACTCCCATTTCTGCAAGTCGCGAGCAGACCAATCGTTCAGCAAGCATAAGCCGAACATATTGTCCTCCGCGTTCTCGATGGGCACAGATTGACCGAGCGTATTTCCTTGAGCCACAAAACAACCGACTTCCAATTCGTAGTCCAGTAACTTGCAAGCGCCTCTGGATGGAGTACCTCCGGGTTCGGCTGGAGAAAGCTGGCCGACGGGACGTCGAACTGGCGATCCGCTGACAATAATACTTGACGCTCTTCCGTGGTAGCCAATCGGAATGTGTTTGTAGTTCGGCAACAACGGATTGTCGGGCCGGAACATACTCCCCACGTTGGTGGCGTGATAGATCGAGGCGTAGAAATCCGAGTAGTCACCAATGGAACACGGCAAGAGATACTTTACATCCGATTGAAAGACGAGTGCTTTCTCGACCACCGCGCGCTCAGCCGTTGTTTCCGAATACAACATTCCACTGATCGCGTGCCGCAAATCACGCCGCACATCGACGGGCAATCCCATCAACATGTTCAGCGTTGATTGCGAAGCTGCGTCGATCCAACGATCGTCCATCAGCCCCAATTCAGCGCAAATACGCAGGCTGAGAATTTGGTCGCCGATGCCAACACCAACCGACGGCTTCAGGCCAGCTTTTTCAAAAATGCAAAATGGTAAGTTTTGAATTGGAAATTCAGTTTCCGAATCGTTGGCTGATTCGATCCAAGACGTTAGCTTCGGATCGTGAGAGTGGTCAACTTGGTACATGGTTCGTTTGGATTTCTATCAGAGGTTGAGTGTGATTTTGACTGAGTGTCACGTTTGAGTTTCGGCTTAGCTTACGCTTCTCTCCTTGGCCTGGCTTACGTTTCTTGGCTTGAAGTCTCAACGTCGGGCGAGAACGGAAAAAGGCCATGGAAACCCAGCGATTGCAACTCTTCAGTGGGCTCATCGAATGAGCACGAACCGAAGGAAGCGATTCCTGTTTGGCGTAATTCTGCGATCCGGTTGCTACTTACGCGAAGCCCTTGCCAAGCCAGATGACTATCGCTCATTTGAAAACGATCCAGGCTTGTTTCATTTAGAATCTCTCCAAGAACCTGGTCGTCCACGCGATGCTCGAACGCAATCATGGCAGCCACGAAGACATTTAAAAAACCGAGCAAGGTCGCCTGCGGCGCATCATCTTCGTAAGTCAAACGGTAGTCGCCTCGCAGCGGATGATGAAGGCCAGCGGTGGCTTTCATTCCTACTGAATTTTCCGCACATATCCTGATAAACCGAGCCACATTTTCGACACTTGGAATCTGCTCGGGGACGACGCTGCCAGTTCGAATCTTGGCGAAGACGTTCGTGTTGTGACGATGCGAAGCGATTCGCAGAATAGACTCAGTCGGATCAGAATTGCAATCGATTTCAAGATACGACTGGAATCCGTCTGGCAGTCGATCCATGGTGTCGCTGATGTTGTCGGGTGAAGTCGTTTTGATTTCGAGTGAGTCGACGATGAATCGGGCAAACGAATTGGTCTGTTGAAGTTGGTTGAATTCAGAAATCGATTGGCAAGCACCAACAAATATGTCAGCGTCAAAACCTTCGACGGCGGGCACGAGAGCACTTATTCGCCAAGGCAGTTCAGCAGCATCAGCCGGAATCCGTGGAACCGCGCATTCCTCGAACTCAGCCAACCTGCCAGCAGGAATCACCAAGCGACCCAGCATCGGAGAAGTGGCTTGCTGGAGATAGGCCGCATAGTTCGCCACGACTTGGTCCATTGGTAGTCCGGCAGGCGGAAACAAGCCAGCGTAGTCAACCGAATGACGAACAAGGTTTTGAAGAACCAACATCGAATACCTTCCCAGCAGACATTGAGCAGCAACGACGCAATGGTGACTGCCACAAACTAATTCACAAAGACACGCGTCAACTACGTTTAAAATTGATCCGTTCCTTCGATCGATTTCAGGAACGCCAGTCGCGTTGTCATCGTACCGCCGACCGATCAAGCGAACAACTGACGAGGTGAGGATTACCACCCAATCTCGCCGTTCATTTGTTCAAGCCATCCCAAAACTGTTTAACATGTGACCAGTTTTCATTGGCCACGCGCGGCGCGAAACTAGGTTCAAACTTTCATGGGAATTCTGTCGTTGCTATCGACATAAAAAAAGCCCCGGCTGATTTGGCCAGGGCTTCGAATTTCTAGTTGGTGGTCGGCTGGAGCTAATGGCCTGTCGGTTCAGAAATGATTGGTACCGCGGTCTCAGTTGCGTCAACATGCCCACGCAAGCGAAAGCGAGGGCATGGCACCGTTGGAAATTTGCCGGCTCAGCATTTACGCAACACTAGCTACGAAACACTAGTTCATGCCAGTCAGCTTCAGGAAGAAGTTGAGGACGCTGCTATCGACGACTTGGTCGCTAGGCATCCACATGTTTTGAGCCAAGCTATAAGCAACCATGCTGCCAGCCATGAGCAATGCAGTGACCAATCCGAGACTGATGACTTGCCACAACGAGTAAGGTGCTTCTGGCAGAGCAGCCGCTCCGGCAGGCACCATCATTTGGCCCTGATCCATCGGGTCATAGCCACCCAGATCTCCGCCCATTGTATCGTCAAGCATGGCTGGTTGGGCTTCGAACTCTTCTTCGCCCAGAACCGAACCTTCCGAATCGTCGGCGTAAATTTCCGAGTCTTCGAGGGCAATCACCTGAGAACCGCTTGAGTCCTCTTCGTCCATGGATTCTTCCAATGGAGTCAGATTGAAATCGTCTTCTTGCATCATCGCCGCTTGATCCGGCCCAGCCGCATCTTCCAGCACGATCATGTCTTCGTCTTCTGGCAATTCCAAAGCATCGATGTCTGAGCCACCCAGCTCCAACGGTTCGTCAGCCAAAGAAATACCACTCTCGTTGGCACTTAGGTTGATCCCGCTCTCATTGCCTTCAAGCGTGATCTCTGTACTTGAATCGCTGTCGTCTAGAACTAAATCACTGTCTTCAAAATCGCTGTCCAGTTCAACACTGTCTTCGAACGAAGCACTGTCCGCCAAAGACAAATCGTCGCTGAACAAATCTTCTTCGGACATCAGTAAGTCGTCGTCGTTTTCGTCACCCAACATTTTACCGGTGTCGGAAGGACTCTTCGCCGGATCGGGCTCATCATCAAGAATATCGTCTGAGCTTCCTTCGAGTTGGAGCTTCTTACTACTCTCTGAAGCCAGCCGCAAACTGCTTGCTCCAAATGAAAGTTGCTCATCATCGTCGAGTACGTTTTCACCTGAATCGAGAATGTCGCTTCCGCCCAAATTCAATCCACTTGAGCTGGCAGCTTTGTCTTTCGATGTTCCTTGCTTCAAGCGACCACTGTCGGCAAGACTAATACCTTCGTCGTCATCCAAATCGATACCGGAATCGTTATCAGCTTTGTCCTCAGCACCTAGTGGACTTTGGAACAACTCAACCGATGAGTCTTCGGTGAAGTCGGCCGAATCCATGAAACCACTCAGCGAACTCGATGACCCAGACATCGAATCGCTATCTTCGTCAATCAAAGATTTTGCGGAATCAGTTAAATCGAATCCAATACTGCTGTCGCTTAGTGCGTCGCCACCACCGGTGATGGTGATCCCCATTTCATCAGCGACACGCTCCAACTCGGACATCTTGAATTTCCAGTTGGATCCGTCGCGATAGCCGAAGATTTCGTTACTCGAACGAAGCTCCGTCAGCCGCTCTACGCTCAGTCCAAGCAGTTGGGCGGCTTCATCCATTGGGATCAATTTTGACATCGTGTTCGGCTCCATAAATTGGCAAAACGCCAACAAGTGAAATGCGGTTCTGTGGGTCAGGCAGCTTCAAAGGAATTACCAAGTATAACTTGCGCAATTCCCCGTTGCCTCAAATCATTTTGGCGGAAATCTGAATAATCACGATGATTTCAGCTTTACCTGAAACCCATATCGGACGGTCATGAATCGCCCCAAATCCCGCCTTATGTGATCATTGCCTGACTCAATTCTAAAAGCCGCATTTTCGGATTCAAGTCAAAGGTGCGTCTACCCTTAGAAATTCGGCAACTTGCCGCCGGGAGTTTGAAAAATACGGGGTGATCGCGCCAGCCGTTAGTCGGAGATAGGCCCAAACGGGGGACAATCCGCATAACCAGAACAACTCGAGCGAACCGGCCTTAAACGGTCATGTGGGGACATGGAAATTCAGGGGGAAACGAGTGAGCAAAACGGCAAATCCTGCAGTCAATGAGCAGCTGATCTCAGCAACCTCGAACTAGCTGCTCGCGCTGCGGTAGCTGAGTAACGCCTTCTTAAACACCCAGCGGCTGGCCAGCAGGCTCCAGATGGTCGCCAAGATCGCGAACCCGGCCAGTCCCCATTCCCACATTTTCCAGGGCGTCCCCAAAGGCTGGGCCAGAACTCGCGCTGGAATGTTGGACACGACAAGGATCGGAATCACAAAAGTGAACGTCCCCCACAGCGCCATCCCGATTCCGTTGCGCTGGTAGATTTCCATCGGATAGCGATAGAAATTGGTAATGTAAAACCAGAAGTTGTACAGGTTTTGATTACGGCCCAGCCAAATACTTGTCGAGGCCAAGATAATCATCACGCTGTACATGATGACCGCACCACAAGCTACGAAAAACAAAAACGCCAAAATATTCCACGGCGCGATATAGATTTCGCGACTCGTGTCGCTACCAAGCTGAATCAAGGAATAAACTATCAAGCAAACTCCCAATATGCCGTTTGGAAGCGCAGCCCAATTGATTCGCGGAAATGAAATCAAGAACTGCGTGTCGATTGGCTTGAGCAAAGCAAAATCTAAATTGCCCGTTCGGATCAGCTCACTAAATTCCTCTGCGTTGGCCATAAAAAACGTTTGGATCAAACTATTGACAATCCAGACCGTACCTAGAAAAACGAAAAACTCGTTTTCGTGCCAACCAGTTCCGCGTCCGATTTCGCCCGTGTGCTGGTAGATGATTTTGAACAAGCCCCAATTCATCAGGGCCCAACTCATCGACGAAAAACACTGCAGGATGAAGTTCATCCGAAACGACATATCGCGAACCAGCGAGTTACGCGCGAAAGTCAAAAAGACTTTGAGGTAAGACGGATGTGGGGTCGATTTCGAATTAGGTTTAGCGGTCGACATTAGCTGCTGAAACTACCTCGATTGATTGGTGTAAATGATTTGAAAAATTGCTGTCTGGGAGGCGAGTTTGCTTTGGGCGTGTTTACTTTCAACTACGGAGTTCACGGCTTAGCCACCAAAGCCGCTGTATCGTTTCACGCCTCGCGACCACAAGATCCGAGAAAGGATGATGAAAAATAATACCCAGCCGATTTCTATCAGCAGCCCCTCCCACATCTCTGCGCCTCGCGTCTTGCCAAGAAAAACAGCCGCAGGAAAGTAAGCCAAATATTTAAACGGCAAGAAATCAACGACGCTGCGAATCGTATCGGGCAATAGATCAAGCGGGAACATGTGACCTGAAAGCAAGAAATTCATCAACATGTAAATGAACGTGAGCGAAGTGACTTCGAGGAACCAAAAGCCGACCAGCCCAATGCAGTATTCAAGATAAAACCCTAACAAGAATGAAGTCATCAAGGACAACACAAAAACCAGCATCACGTCCGCCGCCGGCCAACCATCCACAAAGAAGTCTCTGCACAGGAAAAACACTAACGCAAACGGCAGCGTCGCGATCAGGTAGTAAACCAGCTTGTGGGCGATCCGCTGCATCAGCAAGCAACCTTGCATATCGACCGGCTGAATCAAAAACCGTTTGACTTCACCGTTACGGATTTGATTTGCAATTCCACTTGTCAGCCCAGGCATACTGGAAAACGCGCGGCTGATGATCACCAGCAAGTAGTACGCGACCATGTCTCCATAGCGATAACCGGCGATCGTTCCGTCAGGACCAGCAGCAGAATCAGCCGAGGCCGGATCGGAAATCACGTCGTAGATCGCCCACCACAGAAAGATCTGCGTCAACGTGGGCAGGAAACGCATCAAAGTACCGAGCATAAAATCGCCACGGTAAATCAGACGCTCGTTGATCGAGATCTGAAAGAAGGTCCACCAAGTTAAGGCTTTTGCGTACATGAATAAAAATACTTTTAGGTCGCTTTTATATTCTGTCGTTGCGGATTTCTGTTCGTCTTCGCTGGCGTTTTTGATACTAAACCGGTTCAGTACTGAGTGAAGTCAACGTCGAGCAAACATGATTCACAAAGCAACTGCGAGAGCTAAGTTCAAGACTGGGCAAAACACCTAGACTCCAGCAGCGTCGTGCTTGCTTTGCTCGTCTCGTTTGTCTTGTTGATGTTTCTCGGCTTCGGAAAACACGTTGGAAATAACTTCTTCCAGCGGCGGATCTTCAACCACGATGTCATCAACCAAATGAGCATTGAGAATTTGACTGAGCACTTTGCCAACTTGATCCCGCTCCACTCGAAACTTGATCTTGGGCGCTTCGACTTCGATCACATTCGGCAAGTCTCGCAGTGAATCGAACGATTGGTTGGCAGACATTTGTAACGTGACGATTTTGTCGCCACTGAATTTATCCACAATGTCTTCGAGCGAGCCGTCATGGTAGATCGCTCCGTTGGCGATGATCACAACTCGCTTACAAAGCGCCTCAATGTCTTTCATGTAGTGACTGGTCAACAGGATCGTATTGTTGCGATCTTCTTGATAGCTTTTCAAAAACTCCTGGATCTTGTGTTGAGCGACAACGTCCAAACCAATCGTGGGTTCGTCCAAGAACAGCACGTCAGGTTTATGCAGGAGGGCGGCGATCAGCTCCATTATCATGCGTTCGCCAAGCGACAGCTCCCGAACGGGCTGGCCCAACAAACGAGCCACATCAAGCATCTCCGTCAATTCATCGCGAGTTCGTTCGAACTCTTCCATCGGTACGCCGTAGATATGCTGATTCAGCCGGAACGATTCAAGCGCTGGCAGGTCCCACCACAATTGATTTTTTTGTCCCATCACCAACGCGAACTTGCGCCGGTATTCATTTTCTCGTTGCCACGGCACATGCCCCATGACTTTGACGGAGCCTGAGTCTGGATTGATGACACCAGACAAAAGCTTCAATGTCGTCGTTTTGCCAGCACCGTTGGGGCCCAGAAAAGCTACAAACTCACCTTCTTCAACAGAAAGATTGATCTCATTGACGGCGTGAACTTCGCGGTATTCTCGTTTGAAGAGACCGCGCACCGAAGCCATCAGTCCTTCCTGCTTTTGGTAGACCTTGTACGACTTGGATAGATTTTCGATTTCGATGATTGCCATTGGAGCGATTATAGATATTCCGGCTTCCGACCAACAGGCGATAGCCAGAACTGGCTGAAATACTGCCAACTCAACTCAATCACGGTTTTCGATCTCAGCCAAAGCCGTTACCATTCGCTCAAACACAAATGCTTGGACAACATCCCATTCAAACGATCCACCGCGAGGCATTGTTGGATAACGCTTCACACAACCCGGACGACTCACAGGCCCCAGCCAACCTTCTCAATGCGTTGCGTTCGGTTCGCATTGGAATCGGGCATGACACGCATCGCTTAAAACCTGGTGGACCGCTGCGTTTGGGTGGCATCGACATCGCTCATGATTTTTCGCTGGACGGACACAGCGACGCTGATGTCTTGCTCCATGCCGTTACCGACGCAATTTTGGGAGCGGCGGCGATTGGCGATATTGGTGAGTTGTTTCCAGACAATCTGGCCGAAAACAAGGGCCGCGATTCGGCGGACATGCTGCAACTGGCGATGGAACGCGTGACTCAAGCCGGATTTTGCGTGATTAATCTCGATTGCATCGTGTTCGCTCAAAAGCCAAAATTGTCGTCATACAAACCAACCATTGCCAAGCGAATCGCGGAGATACTTGACATCGAAGCCGACCAAGTCGGAGTCAAAGCCAAAACAGGTGAAGGCGTTGGCGCGGTCGGCAAAAACGAAATCATGATGGCACAATGCGTTGCTTTACTCGCTAAAACGACTTAACAGCTTTCCAGCCAGCAACTTTCTGGCGGTACTTTGATGTGGTAACTCGGACGGATCCAACGGACTCAAATCAATGACGGCAACTCGAGTTCTCGGCATCGATCCTGGCTTGAACATTACAGGCTATGGCGTTATTTCGATTGATGGATCCAAGATCTCCGTCGAGGAAGCCGGCATTGTCCGCAGCGTACGTTCTCAAGACTTTGGAAAGCGGCTGACGAGCATCTACGACGGGATCACCGAAGTCATCGAATCACTCGCACCGGATTGCATCGGCCTGGAAGAACTTTACAGTCACTACGAACGACCACAAACGGCCATTATCATGGGGCATGCTCGGGGAGTGATCTGCCTAGCTGCCGCGCAAAGCAAATTGAAAGTGGTTAATTATGCAGCGACGCAAGTGAAAAAAGTCCTCACTGGAAATGGCCGGGCTCCCAAATCGCAAGTGCAATTGGCGGTGACACGGCATTTGAATTTACGTGAAACACCGGAGCCTCCCGATGTCGCCGACGCATTGGCGATCGCACTATGCCATTACTACCTGACGCTTCGACCTGAAACGATCCAACGAACGACTTAGACAAAACGCGGCCAGCCACTGCCAACCAATTCAATCCAACACACAACTCGTCATTCACTCAACTTTTGGACTTTCAACTTGATTACGAAAATTACTGGCACTTTGCTTTCTTTGACGGACACCGAAGCCACCATCGGGGTCGACGCATTTGAGTATGAAGTCTTGGTACCAGACTTTACTCGTCGGAATTTGCAACTTCAACTTGGCCAAAAGGTCAGCCTGCAAACCATCCAATACATCGACGGCAACGTGCAAAAGGGTGGACGCATGACACCACGGCTGATTGGGTTCACCAGCGATATCGAGAAGCAATTTTTTGAGATCTTTTGCTCAGTCGATGGCGTTGGCGTCAAAAAGGCGCTTCGCGCTATGGTGCGTCCTGTCCCTGATGTCGCCGCCGCGATCGAAAACCAGGATGTCAAAACGCTCTCCACGCTACCAGGAATCGGAGCCGCCACGGCTGAGCGAATTGTGGCGAAGCTTCGGCGCAAGATGGCGAAATTCGCTTTGCTGGTCGCTGCGGAAACGTGGGATGAGTCGGAAGCTGTCGAGCGGAGTATCGCCGACGAGACTTACCAGATTCTGGTTTCACTTGGGCACAGCGAAGCCGAAGCGAGGCGGCTGCTGGAACTGCCAATGAGCGGTAAGAAGAAATTCAAGAACGTGGAGGCTTTGCTGCAGGCGGTCTACGAGCAAAACGCAGAAGAAGGCTAAATTCTGAGCTAGTGATGCACTGGTGCTGAGTCCACTGATTTATATGGGTGCCATGCCCTCGCTTGCGTGGGCATGTTCACATTTGTCAGCGGACACAACTATCAATTCAGGTTTAATGGTGCAAAGGCCAGAACCACGCTTTGGCAAGCGTAGTTCAATGGGTGCCATGCCCTCGCTTGCGTGGGCATGTTCACGTTAGTCAGAAGACGTGCCCATCAATTCAGGTTTGATGGTTCACCAGTCGGGTAAAAACCACGCTTTGGCAAGCGTAGCTACTTGGTACCGGGCACTACACGAGACGCGGTGTTGCACGAGACGCGGTGTTGCGCGAGACGCGGCTCTGCTCCCCATGCTGCCACCTGGTTGCGTTAACCCAAAAAAGCCGCCAGCGCATTTGCGCTGACGGCTTTCTGTTGAGCTATTGCATCACCATTTTCGATTTAGAAAATGTCGGTGATAAACTGGTGGCCCCAGTGATATCGACGAGTCGATGGGTAGTAGTTTTGCCAGCTCTTGTTGTATACCGGGATCCGCATTTCAGCAGGATAGCGGTGATACATGCTGTCGGCACTTCGATAGTACGAATTGCCCCAGTAGTTCTGTGGGTAGGTGACATACGGATAGTGATAAAACCGATCCATATTCCGTTGGGCATTTTGGCTACCCCACTGGGCACCATAAGCAGGACCGCCTTGGCCAGCCGCCATCGGCTGTTGAGCTTGAGCGGATTGGCAAACGAGCGCGATTGCGAACGAGCAAGCGGCAGCTAGTAGTAAACGACGAATCATGGAGTTTTTCCTCCTGAATGACGGCGCGACCAATCGCAGCCGAATGTGTTGGGTCTCGAATGCTATTTCCATCGGCAATTCGCACAAACGGAATTAGCAGAATATTCGACAATACCTTCAGCCGACCAAATCTTCCGTTCAAAACCGATAGCATGCGTGAACGCGAGAAAAATGGGGGGACTTTGCGGGCTGGCTTAAAATTCGCCGGCGAGTCTTAAAGAGGACAAACCGGCAGCGACAATCGCCGCAGCATCTTCAACCCGGCATCTTCAACCTGGCATTTTGCCGGCAGCGATTTCCTCTTCGAACTCATCCATCATCGGCCAGTCAATCGCACAGGTTCCGAAATCGGCCATGTGCAGATATCCCTCGACTCGCTTAATCGCCGCATCCAACAGGGCGTTGTCTTTGCGAAAAATTGGGCCATGGCTCGGCAACAACCACTTCACATCGCTTTCGCGAATTCGCTTTAACGATTTGACAAACGCCACTAGGTCGCTGCCATGATGCGCGTCGATCGCCCCGATACACCCGTCTCGGTAGATATTGTCTCCACTGAACAAGTAATCACCCATCCGGAAAGACAATTGGCTGTCGGTGTGTCCCGGCGTCAGCCAAACTTCTAACTTGAGTTTGCCAATCTCAATCGTGTCGCCTTCGTTGATCAGCGTTTCCACTTCAACGGGTGGCATCGCCATATCAATTCCTTGCGCCTCGATCAGGGCAAACGTCTTGATCCGATCCCCGGTTTTTAGCGGCGCGGCGGCCAACGGATGAGCCGACACGGTCGTACGCAGGATTTGTTTTGCTTTGGCAAGCCCTTGAATATGGTCAACATCGGCGTGGGTTGCGATCAGCGACTGGCAGCCAGAAAACGGCAAATCAATCTCGCGAACCATGTTGATAACATCGTCAACCACTTCTTCGTAACCGATATCAATCATCACCCATTGGTCACCATCAAAAATGACGTAGACGTTGCACCCCAACACGTATCCCAGCTGGTGATTGACTTCGATAATGTTTGGAAAGACAGGTTTGCGTTCGAGCATCGGTCAACTAATCCGGAAACAAATTTGGTGGGGCCAAGTTCAATAGTTCAATCAAGGCAATTGGAGTCTTCTCGAAGGTTTTAATTTTACGACTGTAACGTTCTGGCAGCAAGCAGGAACGCGGCGGCACTTCAAGGAAACAAATCTCACGATCCACCAAAAGCATGTGCTAAACCCGCTTGATAGTCAGAGTACTGAAACTCAAATTCGATATCGCGGCAAAGCTTTGTATTGTCGATTCGTTTGTCTGATCGGCGCGCAGAAGCGAGACTTGCGTCACCCGCCCCGCCCCATTGAACCGGCCCTGTTTGAGCATGCGAAGCGACGGCTTCATAATATTGTTTTCGCAAAACTGGTTGCCCATCGCTGACCAAAAAAGTTTCGCCAAACGGTTTTTGCTGCGCAACGGCCTGAACAATTCCGGCTCCGTCCTCAACGTGAATTAAATTCAGATGCCCAACAGGGTTAAGCTTTTCCCATTCTTGATTCTTGACAGCATTTAGCATCGGGATTCGAGCCTCCCCGTAGATACCGGCCAACCTAAGGATGGTGTGACGACCGGCAAAGCGACTGCTCTTAATCAAATCTTCCGCTTCCAGGCAAGCCTGCCCGCCTTCTCGCGGAGGATCCGTCGGCGTCTGTTCATTGACCCAATCACCTCCCGAGTCACCATACACACCGGTCGAACTGATATAGATTAAATGCCCCGTTTCATCGGGTAACTTTGACAAGACGTTCCGCAGCCCATCGACATAGATCGAACGAATATCTGAATAGCGGCTTCGATCCATTCCGACCGCAATCAAAACGGTATCTACAGCGGGAAGCCCCTCCAAAGAACTTACGTCGGTCACATCACCAACAATCGGACGAATGCCTTTTGCTTCCAATTCCGAACCCCTTTTCGGATTTCGTGTGACGCCATACACCTCATCACCCTGAGACGCCCATCCCGCTCCGATAGGGATACCCAAGTATCCGCAACCAAAAATAAGTCGATTTCGATTGGCCATGGTGGTTTCGATTTGCTATCGATTTTCCTTGCTCTTTTTAACGAATGTGCGAAATGTCGGGTGTCAGTGATCGGTTATAAGGATTCGCTGATGGCATTATCGTTCGACGAATACACGTAATTCGGCGAGCGTTTCGGTCACCGAACTGCCAAGTCCCAATACGAATGGTACAATATACGCAGACGAAAAGGCCGGAGTGCCTGCCAAACGTTCAATTCGCACCAGCAACTATGTTGGCGGACAATTTGGACGCGAACGCAATTCGGGACACCAGCCTCATCGCTAGACTCCTATGGATTATTTGGAACCCACTGATGGCTCACCAACACTCGCTTGATCTTCGCAGTTTTCGCATCGATCGTCATTGCCTAACTCTCATCCTTCCAGTCGCACTTCTATTGTTTTCAATTTCGGCCTCTCCCGCTTGGGCACAGGCAGTCGCGGAAGCTCCGCTGAAAACAGAAGCGCTGGAATCAGAAACCGAAGTCGACGAAAGCGATACGGACACTTCCAATTCTGAATCGACAACGGAGTCAGCGAGCACAGCCGCAACGACCGGCAACGCGCCAGTCAATGTTGACATCAATGAGCTTCTCTTCAACGGTGAAGCTCCCAAAACAATTGAAGAACTGCGTGCGATGGAAGCTCATTTTGCTGAGCTCGCCGAAAAGGTCAAACCCGCCGTCGTGAACATTCGCATGGCCGGCTCTCAAGGCTCTGGCGTAGTCATCTCCAGCGACGGCTACGTGTTGACGGCTGCTCACGTGATTGGCAACCCAAATGGGACTGCACTGTTGACGTTTCCCGATGGAAAAGAAGTGACGGCGAAGACACTTGGAATTCATCGCTCGGTCGATTCTGGCATGCTAAAAATTCAACCTTCGGACGATAAAGATGAAGATGACGAAGAAGGCAATCAGGAAGAGGAAATAACCGAGTATCCGTACCTGGATCTGGGCTTGTCCGCCGAACTGCAAGAAGGCCAATGGGTGATGGCACTTGGGCATCCCGGCGGCTGGGACGAAGAGCGAGGCTTGGTCGTCCGCGTTGGCCGTTTGCTTTCCCTTACCGGCAGCGTCCTCACGACGGATTGCACATTGGTAGGCGGTGATTCTGGCGGCCCTCTTTTTGACATGAATGGTGATGTCATCGGAATCAACAGCCGCATTGGTCGCGACCTTTGGCACAACCTTCACGTGCCGGCTGATCAATTTTCTGATCGCTGGGATGACCTCGACAAGGGACTTGTCCTCGACGGCAAACCCAACCTGGGCTTTCGAATCGTTAAATCAACAAACGAAATTGAAACCATCCGAAAGGGGCAACCGGCAGACAAGGCTGGTTTAAAACCGGGCGACCTCATTGTGAAAATCGGCCGTAAGAAGATTGAGGATTCTGAGGATCTTGATAACGCTGTCGTTCGCCTTCGCCCAAACATGAAGATCAAGATTGTCATCGAGCGTGATGGCGAAGAAAAGAAAATTGATTTCGTCGTCGGCGAACGATAGGGTTCGAAACGACTAAAGTATCGTTTGGATCGCCTCTACGAATTGTCCGCCCGCAAACATAAGCCGTTGACATACATCGCAAACATAAGCCATACATCGCAAACATAAGCCATACATCGCAAACATAAGCCGTACATCGCAAACATAAGCCGTATTAGCTGATAGAGTTTCCCATGAACAATAAGACATCTTTGATCGTTTTCACCCTTGCTTTATTCGTTTTCGGCATTCCTACGTCTAACTCCGTGGCCCAAGACAACAGGCCTCCGGCTGAGTCCACTGCCCCTGAATCTTCAACGCAAGACAAATCAGATAAATCTGAATCGCCAAAAACTGATTCGGAAGAGGAATCCAAAGACAGGGGAGCCAAAGACAACAAACAGAACAACGCTGAAAAAGGCGAGTCCGACGGAAAGAAACAAGAGAAGGAAAAAGCCCAACCAAAGAAAAAGCCCGACGCAAAATCCAAAGCCAAATCGGGCTCCGACGATGCGCCCAAAAAGAAAGACGATGAGGCCGTCAAGCAAGCCAGCGAATGGGCAACCAACCTATTCGGAGGATCGCGCAATCGTTCCAGTGTCCATTCGAAACGATCAAAAGAGTTTTTGTCGATCTTTGATCCAGTCATCGCTTCAGCGGCTTCATCAACCGTAAAGATCATGTCGGGCCGGCGGCAATTGGCTTTGGGGGTCGTCGTTGATACCAATGGCTACGTCTTAACCAAAGCCAGTGAACTGAAGGGTAGCATCTCTTGTAAACTTCCTGATGGTCGCCAAGCTTCAGCCTCGGTCGTAGGCGTCGACAAAGAAACAGACCTCGCCATGCTCCAAGTCCATGTCGACGGATTGCACGCCGTTCAGTGGAGTGACGGCCCTTCACCATCGGTTGGTCAGTGGCTGGCCAATCCCAACGGCAAGTCCAGCAAACTCGAAATTGGAATCGTAAGCGTCAATTCACGAGAGATCCCGCCGTCGCGACCGATCATTGGGATCAACATGGATCTCGATTACGACAAGGGTGGAGTCAAAATCACGAAAGTTGAACCATCCTCTCCTGCCGACTCAGCCAATCTGTGGATCAATGATGTCATTACTCACTTGGATGACATCGAACTTAAAGACGCTGCAGCGATGCGAGACGAACTTAAAAATTATGATGCTGGTGACCGCGCTGTGTTAACCGTCAAGCGAGGCAGCAGAGAATTGAAGATAAAGCTGACGCTTGGCGAACGTGACAAAATTAGCCCAATGAACAATCGCAGCAATCAGCAGAATCGCATGGGCAGTACCCCAAGCCGCCGAAGAAAGGATTTTCCACTGGCGTTCCAACATGATTCGATGTTGAGCGCAATTACCTGTGGCGGCCCAGTTGTCGATCTAGAGGGACGAGTCGTTGGCATCAACATCGCCAGAGCGGGACGCGTTGCCAGCCTGTCACTTCCCGTCAAGACTGTTTTGCCACTGATTGAGATGCTCAAGTCCGGCGAGCTCGCGCCTCAAGTCGTCAACAAAGAACGCTTGATCGAGATCGATCAGGAGCTTGCCGATATCGCTAATCGCCAAACTCGCTTGCCAAGTAAGAAAGAGGCTTTCGAACGAAAGTTAGCAATCGAAGAAGCGAGACTCGACGAAGTGGAGAAATCGCTCGCGGAAGCTAAGAAGCTCTTAACAATTGCGCAAAACCGAATGAAGGCAACCAAACTTAAGACCGACAGTTACAGAACTGAATTCAATTCTATCAAGAAAGAACTTGAGGACGTCGAGAAGCTTCGCCAACGCTTGGAAGCCGACCGCCGCCAACTGGCAACCGGCGTTCGCTAGTGGTTTGTCGATACTGAAGGTTCGCAAATAATAAACTGCCTAATTCCTCATGGTGCATGGGGCCTCATGAGTGCATGGGTGCCATGCCCTCGCTTGCGTGGGCATGCTTACGCGAGTGCTCATCCCCAGTCATTTCAAGTTTCGGTATTTCGCAGTCCCCCAACATGGCAAAATCGTTGAATCGCTGGACTCGAAAACTTCATCGCTGGGGAGCGATCGCAACCTTGCTACCGCTGTTCTTAGTCATCGTGACGGGCTTGCTATTGCAAGTCAAAAAGCAAGCCACTTGGGTTCAGCCAGCGACCGTCAAAGGAACCGGAACAACACCCGAAGTTGACTGGCAAACAATACTGGCAGTTGCCCAGAGCGTTGACGAAGCGGAGGTCAAAAGCTGGGAGGACGTCGACCGCATTGATGTTCGGCCGGGCAAAGGCATGCTGAAGCTCCAGTGTAAGAATCGTTGGGAATTACAAATCGATTCCCAAAGCGGCGCACTACTCAGTTCAACCTATCGTCGTTCCGATTTCATTGAGAGCCTGCACGACGGATCATTCTTTGCCGACGGAGCAAAGCTCTGGGTCTTCTTGCCCAACGGCTTAATCCTGCTGGGCCTCTGGTTCAGCGGCGTTTATTTATGGTGGCTGCCGATTGGAGCCAAGCGAAAAAAGCAGCAGAAAAAGAACCGTGAGAATCGTACGACCGCCAAAGAGACAAAGTGAGCAAACTAGCTCGCTTCAGTGCCAAGCGAATCGTCACCAAGGGTTTCTTCATCGAGCGTTTCTTCATCGAGCGAGTGCGGAGCGATTTCAGAATCTCGATCGGAAGCCAAATAGGCACGCAGCAAAATTTGGGCGGCCATCTTGTCCAAGAATGCCTTCCGTTTTTTTCCCGACAGATTGGTTTGGCTGAGGACGTCGCGGGCCATTGCGGTGGTATACCGTTCGTCAAACCAAGTCACCGGGACGCTCGTTTTCCGCTCCAGCCACTTGCCGAACGCAACTGCCTCACGCGATTTCTGGCTTTCGTCGCCACTCATGTGAACCGGTAAGCCAACCACAAAGCCAACAATTCGCTCAAGCTGAACCAGTTCCGAAAAGAACTTTTCGTCCAACGTTTCATTGCGCCGCGTATAGACCTCAAGCGGACTGGCAATCATTTGCGTCGCGTCGGTAATCGCCACGCCGACTCGAACCGTTCCGAAATCGATACCGGCCAAACGTCCCTTCAAAGGAACGGGGAAATTCAGATGTTCAACTGGATTCTCGCTCAACGTTGGCTCCCAACACGGCTGGTTTTTGCCGAGCGATCAAGATGAGCTTCAGAACTTTCAGGTTTCCAATCAGCGGGAATTGGAGCACGAGTTTGTTCCGTTTCGAAAAACCCATGCTGAAAAAATCGCAGCATCGCCTCCATCACATTCGGCTGTTTCATCATCGTGCTATGTAGCAGCGGTCGAATAAACGTATCGTGCGCACCGGCCAATTTCGTTTCGTCGACACTGACGGTAAAATCGTCCTTACCTCGCAAGACAAAATTATTGAAATCACTTTCCTGAGCTTGTGCACCGGCAACGATTCCAAATTCAAAATCCGGAATCGCCAAATTAGCGTCGAGATGCTCCCAACCCACCGAGAGTTGTGCACCGCTTGCGCCGGCAATTGTTTTGAACAGAAAACTGTTCTTCAAAAGCCGCGCCATTCGTGAACCTTGATTCGGCGGCCCCAACATCACCATGCGTTTGATTCGCTGATCTCGCTTGCCGCCGTCGCGCTGAACGTCGGCCAGATAATGCCGAACGACGATATTGCCAAGCGAATGCCCCACGAAATTGATTTCTGTCACACCATCGCCCAAACCTTCAATCAAATTGCGCAAATCGGAAGCATGGGCGGCAACCACATCTCGCGAGCTGGCATATTGAAAGTTAACAACGGTGAAGCCACCCTGCTGGTTCAGGTATGAAGCAATCGGCTCCATCGAAAGGTTCGTTCGCATCAATCCGTGAAGCGCGATCACAAACTTGCCCCGATTGGCAGCCACCTTGCCGTTCGCAATCAATCCATTCAACTCAGCCCGGCAGTGAGCAAGGTTTCCCCAAGCCAAACGAACTTTCTCGGGACTGATTAAGCGATGATGACCGGTATTTGAGTTCCGCTGAATCTTGAAGCCGCCGGCGAAGTGCACGTCGCTCCAAAATTGCATCCCGCCCATTGTTCGAGTTTTCCAGTTCAGGTAACCACTGGGTCGTTCGCTCATCTCTTGATTTCCCTCTTGAATCTGAGCCTGAGTTCGGTTGAAGGTCTGGCTGGCGTTCACCATCATCAACAAAACAAAACAGGATAGAATTTTCAAAGGTATTCGTTCCATTCTTTCTTCTCGAGCTCCGCGACAACCTGTTTGATCGCACTTTCATTGGCCTTGTCCGCAATCAACGTTGCGTCGCCAGTTTGTACGATAATACAGTCTTTCATTCCGATCGTAACAATCAACCTTCCATCATCAGCTCGGATAATGGAATTACTTGTCTCGAGCCCAATATGTTTCGCATCAATTGTGTTTCCGCTCTCGTCGACACCTTTGAGGCGAGGGACGGCCGACCAATTTCCAAGATCATCCCATTGATAGGGTGCCTCAACGACTTGAACGTTTGGATATCGCTCCATGACCGCATAGTCGATTGACGTACCTTTGATTGCACAAAACTCAGTTTCCAATACTTCTGCGAAGCCTGGCTTGCCAACGGCCGCGCCGATCTTTTCGATGTGTGCGAACATTTCAGGTTGATACTCTGCCAGTGCATTCAAGATTGTTTTGGCTTTCCAAACGAAGATTCCTGAGTTCCAATAAAACGTGCCGGCATCGAGAAATTCTTGAGCGGTTTTAACATCCGGTTTCTCGCGAAAACGACTGACCTCAAATGTTGGATATGCATTCTGGCCTTCGGTCGCATCACCTCGCTCGATGTAACCGAAGGAATCGGCTGGATAGTCCGGCTTGATTCCAAAAGTGACAATTTGCTTCGGATCCTTTTCAACCAAATCGCAAGCATGCTTGAGCGCGGACTGAAACACATCATCTGGACGAATGACGTGATCGGCCGGCATCACTACCATCGTCGCGTCGGGATCTTTGGCAGCGATCCAGGCGGCAGCTAATCCGATGCACGGCGCGGTATCACGCTTGGCTGGCTCACCAATAATTGCATCGGCCGGAATCTCAGGTAGTTGTTCCGAGATTGCCTCGACGAGTGTTTTGTTAGTAACAATCAACAAATGATCGTGATCGACCAATCCGCTCAAACGATCAACAGTCGACTGAATCATCGAGCGTTCGCCAGCGAGATTGAGTAGCTGTTTGGGATTGGCCTTCGTACTGGCTGGCCAAAAACGAGTGCCGGCTCCGCCAGCCATAATGGTTGCGTAAATCATGATGCTCCGATTCAATCATTGGGCGGTTCTTAATCGCCGGTGGGAAGGTAAATTGCTAGACGCCCGCATGTGTGCTTTGCCAATGAGTGCTTTGCCAATGAGTGCTTTGCCAATGAGTGCTTTGCCAATGAGTGCAATGGGCCACTAAGGATCAAGTCAAATAAATCGGCTCTGAAATTATCGATCCAGCCTTCAAGGTTTCGCCTGACTTCAAAGCCACACCCGATTTGATTTTCGCGGTCAGTTGCTCGCCGTCGACGGCAAGCAGAGGATTGATTTCGACCAAGACGCCCGGCTGGACTTGGACGCCAGCGCCAACCAACCACTTCGAATGCAAATCACTAATCGCTTGCTTCACGTGGGCCGGAGTCTCTGACGTCGCTGGAGGAGCGTTCTTGACAGCACAGAATCCATCCTCTGGAGCGACCTCACAGACGATTGCGTTTTGAGCCGATGGAAGCAAGTCAAAAATGAACCTTTCAAATTTCGTGGCGTTTGGCTCATCCGGTTGAACCTGCTTTCCACTCGCATCAACGAATGCGACTTTTTTGTGGGCGCGATGAAACGGCAGCGAGTCCGGCGACCGGCTTGATCGAACAAGAAAATCGGTTTCGAAAATGTGAACCGCTATGCTACCGGCCCAGAGTTTGAGCGAGCCGTCTGGATTTATTTGGCTTGCATACTGGGCCGGCAAATCGCTGTACTCAATGATCTGAACATCTTCGCCAACCTTGACGACGTTGCCGACTTTTTGCAGCGGCTCGGATTTCCGCACCACCTGAGACGTCATCTCAGATTTGCTTTTTATGTGATATCCAATCAACGCCGGATTGCAAATCTGAATCAGCGGATTGTCAACTTGGCCATAAAATACATGCTTGATGCCGCGATCCTGCATGTCTTGCAGGCAACCGCTTTTTGCCAGTGCGGCGAGCGTACCGCCGTGTCCGTCTGGGCTGGCAAAGAGTTGATCCTTTGCAGCCAACAATATTTTTCCATCAGCATCGACCGCCGGCATGGTTCCCTGACAAAACACCTTCAGGTTTTCCGGTGCCAAGCCAAAGTTGTTGTTTTGGGCAAGAAACGCTGTCGTTTCCTCATGAGTCGGCGGACTGGACAAAACATAAAGTGGAATCGTCGAATCAAATTGCTTGGCCCTCGCAATTATTTGTTCGATGTGTATTTGATAGAGCGTGCGATTGCTAAGCGGTCCAATCGGGAACATTCCTTTGGGGTGATCAAACCCCAATCGACTCCCCTGCCCGCCTGCCACCAAAATCATCGCCACTTGGCCTTGGGAAATTGCTTCGCCACCAATCTTCGACGCATCGACAAATGAATCGGGATCGGCGAAATCTTCCAAAGTGATCGCTGGCGGAACTTCCGCTTTCGCAGCCAGCTCACTCCACTGGTTCGCATCGTCGCTTGCCTGCAGCAGGCTGGCGATCAAGTCAAAATCTACTTGCTCGATCTGGCGACTCAACGACTCGCGTTGCGTCTCATTTAGCTCATCCCAGAATCGCAACAAGTGAACCTGACCGCTGGACTCAAGAATGGTTTCAAGTTGCTTGAGCATAACGTCTTTCAAAATATGGAGGGCGATGAACTAGCCAAGTCAGCGAATTCGAAAATGTGATTTGCTTTCGCCGAACAAGCTGGTTCAATTGACTAAGCTGGTTCAATTGGTTTAACGGACGACACACGTATAGCCGACGAGGATGATTTCGCCGCCGCACTGGCGATGACTTCCACCAACAAACTGATCGGCTTTTTAGCCGGCTCGACAAGGACAACTTCCAAACGAGCACCAAACTTTTGCTTGTCCGTGACACGCACGCGAACACTATCTTGCAGGCATTCCTCATCAGCAACCATCGCCTCGATTGCGGGAACCGCCCCCAACGCCGGTGAAAATGGAGCATGCAAAACGTATCGCTGTTGTCCCGCCAAAAACTCGCATCGAAAGTAGCCAACGATTGATTCGATGCCGTCTTGATTCGATCGCACAATGTGTTGAACCAAGTTCGGATCAGCCAACGTCTGTTCCAACATGAGTTCCGGATCAATAAATCCTTCATCCATCGTAGGAGTGTTCAGTTCTTCCGAAAGCAAGTTTGATTGAGACGAATTCATAGGAGCATTTTTAATGTTACTTTGGTTGCGTTCGGCGTCGTTAGTGTTTACCTGAGTGGCGAAATTCTAATGGCCATTTTCCATTCGCGAAAATCAGTCGTAGTCTCGCAACGCCCGCTATCGAACCTGCGCTGGTGTGTTTAATTCAAATGCTTAAACACCGGCAGCAGCAACGAAAAAGGGCAGCCGAATTTGGCTGCCCTGAAGATAGTTAGTTTTGGAACTGCAATAAATGGCAGTTCGAAGATCGGCGAGATTATGCTCCGGTGCTGGAAGCTGCCATTTCAGCCAACTTCGCGGCTGCATCCGTGTTTTCCCATGTGAAGTCCGCGTCATTTCGACCGAAGTGGCCGCCCTCAGCGGTTTTTCGGAAAATCGGACGCTGCAACTTCAAGTACTCGATAATGCCTTGAGTCGACAAAGGAAACTGCTTCTTGACGATTTCACAGATGACGCCATCGTCAACCGTTCCAGTCCCTTGAGTGTCGATGTGCACGCTGACCGGATCGGCAACACCAATCGCATACGCCAACTGAACTTCGCAACGCTTGGCCAAACCAGCAGCGACGATGTTCTTGGCAACGTGGCGAGCCATGTAGGCCGCACTGCGATCGACTTTGGTTGAATCTTTACCGCTGAACGCACCACCACCGTGACGTCCCCAACCTCCGTAAGTATCAACAATGATCTTACGTCCGGTCAAACCACAGTCACCGTGCGGACCACCGACTTCGAATTTTCCGGTCGGGTTAATGTGATAGGTAATGTCGCCTTTGTTTAGATCAGCAGGCAAGCAAGGATCGATCACGTTCGTTTTGACGAAATCATGAATCGTCTTATTATCGACGCCTGGGCCGTGCTGCGTCGAAACAACCACGGTGTCGATTCGGACAGGAGTGAAGCCATCATATTCGATGGTGACTTGGCTCTTGCTATCAGGACGAAGCCAATCGACTTCGCCACTGAAACGAGCTTTATTCAAACGGGCAAGAATTTTGTGGGAAAGAGCGATGGGAAGCGGCATCAATTCTTCGGTATCGTCACAAGCGAATCCGAACATCAAGCCTTGATCGCCGGGACCATCCCGATCAACACCCATAGCGATGTCCGGGCTTTGCTTGTCCAACTTCACGATGACGTCACATGTGTCCGCACCGATTCCAGTAGCAGCGTCGGTGTAGCCAACTTCTCGCATGACGTTTCGAACGACTTCTTCGATGTTGACATCGGCAGACGAAGTAATCTCGCCAGCGATCACAGCCATCTCAGTGGTCACCATCGTTTCACAAGCAACACGACTGGTTGGATCCTGAGCCAACATGGCATCCAAAATACTGTCCGAAATTTGGTCAGCCAGTTTGTCCGGGTGTCCCATGCTGACGGATTCACTCGTAAAAAGATATTTTCCAGAGGCCACTGCACTCTCCTCGATTACTGTTTTTCTAATGGTCAAAATTGTTGGTAAACGGGAACAAGCTAACCCACACAAGGCGACTCATTTGCGTTCACAAATACTGGTCAATGTACAATTTGACCGGATATGGCAAGCCTCACAGTATATTCAATAACATGGAATTCTCAACCGACTTTCCACAGGTTGTGGCTTCATTTGCCACGAAGAAAACCGGACAATAAGTAGAAACTGGCTTCCATGCGCGCTCATCTCAAGGCAATCTAGGCAGCCGAGTTGATATCGCAAAGCGGATCAGGCGAGGGAAGCAATTCGACCAATTGCTTAACGGTGCGATCGGACGCACCGTTGTGCTGGAGCATCAAATTCTGAGCCGTAAGACCTGTCTGTCTCGCCCAGTCCGGATTGTGGATAACCCGATCAACAAAATCTTCCATTTCGCCTTGGTCATGAACAACGGTCGCGACGTCATTTGAAAGTAACTGAAAGACGACTTCCTTGAAGTTTGAAGTGTTCGGGCCGAAAGACACTGGGATTCCGTACGCAGCTGGTTCGATCATGTTCTGTCCGCCGCGCGATCCCATGCTTCCACCAACATAGGCCGCATCAGCAACGCCCCACCAGGCACCCAACTCACCGATTACATCCACGATCAAAACTCGGTTCCTCAAATTGATGCCTTCAATGCCATTGCGTTCGTCGCTTGTCAGGCAACCTCCTCTGGTCAACTCCGATCGAAGTTGCGTAGTCAATCCAAGATCCCGCAAAGCGCGAACCAGTTGAGGAACTCGTTCTGGGTGCCTGGGCACGAGAATCAAACGTAGCTGGGGATTTTGCACCGCCAGTTTTTGATAAACCTTCGCCGCCATGATGTCTTCTTCGAACTGCGTGCTTCCAGCTACAAAAACGACGTCGGCCACACCGGAGCTGGACTCATTCACTTCAGCCAACCGATAGAGATATTGCGTTTTGTCGTTGTTCCTGTTCGTTTCGATTCCATCGAACTTGACGCTACCAGTGATACTAACTCGATTCGGATTACATCCAATCGTTTTGAAACGAGAAGCGTAGGTTTCATCCTGAGCCAAAACAAGCTGGAGCTTTTCAAACGACTCGCGAATGAATCGGCCTCCCTTCCAACGATCGATTGCTTGATAGCCACGAAAACTCGATTCACTAAGCCGACCATTCATGATGGCAACCGGAATTCCAGTTGAACGAGAACTTACGTCTCCACACTCTTCCGAATTACCAACTGGATCGCCGCGACCAAAGTCTGGATCGAACTGACTGACGACTTGGATAAAGTTCGGCCACAACTCCAACTCTGCCAACACAATCAGGCTTGGCCTGACTCGCTGAATCGCGTTGCGGATGGCCCAGGTAAAATCGAATGGAAAGAAGAACACGCTTTCGGCGACGTACGGCCCGACGTAATTGGACACCGCCGCGTACTTTTTCTGCGCGAGATCGAACCCGGTTTCGGTCGAAGTCGAGATGACAATTTCGATATCTGGGCGCTGGTTCTTAATCAGTTTAAGCACCGGAGCAAGCAGATTGACTTCGCCGACACTGACGGCGTGAAACCAAATACATGGCTGCTGAGAATCGCGAACGGGCACTTGGCCGAACAATTTGTGTGACCAGCCGCGGCGATTCTTGCCCCAACGAAGATATCGCCACAATAGCCACGGAGACCCAAGAATGAGCAAGGAAGCATAGATTGCGTTTAGAAATAAACTCATCGGATTCCTTCCCAATGGTCTACAAAGTTCAATTTCTTCTTAGTCAGCTGCTTGCCGCGAAGTCTGATTCCGTAGCGGAAGCGAACCGTTCAGCGAACAGAATCCTGTCAGACCGCTATTGATTTCGCATACAACAAGCCTTGTACTTCTTCCCGCTTCCGCAAGGGCATGGATCGTTACGTCCTACTTTCACGTCGCGATTTCGAATCGTTTCGATTTTTGCTTCGCGACCAGAACGGTCGATTGCATCGGATTGCTCTTTGCCGATCTCAGTCTCATTAGGCATTTGTTGCTGCGGAGCTTCGTCATGCCGAGCACTTGTTTCGACCAACGTGTTACTGACGAAATCTTCATTCATCTGCTCCATTCGGAAGACAAGATCGGTCACCCGTTCGCCAATCGAAACCCACAGGCCGTCGAACATCCGCATACCTTCGCGTTTGTATTCGACTTTCGGGTCAAGCTGTGCAATTCCTCGTTGGCCGACGGCACTTCGCAAGTAATCCATCGCCAACAAGTGATCTTTCCACGCTGAGTCAACAATCTCTAACAGCACCATCCGTTCCATCCGGCGAAATTCCGGGTGGTAGTGATCTTCTACAATCGCATCCAACCGCTGCTCGAGTTCCTCTCGATCTAGCCGGTCAACTTTATCAAGCGGCAAATCATAATCGATGGTCGACTTGAACCACTCCGAAATCGATGAGGCTTCGCCATTGGCGTTGGCCAGCGGCACTCCGCCTTTGTCCGAAAGCTGTGACACTTTCTCGTGCAGCGTCGCGATCGCTGTTTGCGCGGTCTTTTGTGACTCACGGCTTTTGTCGACCAGCATCTCGCGGATTTCGTCTCGCTGCTTGTTCTTCATGTCCTCCATCGACATTTCCGAATCGAAACGACGGCTGGCCCAATGAACAAGGCCTTCACGATCCATTCTGCCTTGGGCTCCTCCCGAAGCAGGCATGACGAATTGATACATGCCGGCCATCACAGGATAGACCGCTTCTTTTTCGTGATACGTCTCGATCGCTCGCTCAATCACGAGGTCGGTAATCTGCTCGTTGCTCTTGTCTTTGATTTCTTCCAGCTCAAGTTCGATTCCAAATTTGGCTTTGATCCACATCAACGATGTCTCATAACCGTAGTTCGGATCAAGCATCTGATCAGCACCGACAATTTCTGTCTTCTGAATCGCTGCCCGAGCCTTGTTAACCAATACTTCGTCAACGCGATCTCGTCCTGCCTCTTTCAAATCACGAGCCCGCACGCCCAAGTTCCAACGCGTGTTGGCGAAATGAGCAACCGCTTCCCAGTTCCATTCCGACTCTTCTTCGACCAGCGACAAACTCTCTTCAATCTGGCCAATAATGTCGGTTTCAGCCTGACGTTCGGCTTCGTCCAAGCAGACACGAACGGCTTCATCGGCGGTCGTGTTACGAAACTGCCTTGGGTCAAGATTGACGGTAAGCTGTTTGCCAGCGTAGCCCGCAAACGAAACGCGGCCAAAATCAGGAGCCAAGCAGGCTTCTAGGTTCCGTTCGACCTGATCGCGGATCATGTCCTGAACAACCTCGCGGCAGTTCACGCCATCCAAAATTCGTTGGCGGAATCGGTAGACACGTTTCCGCTGCTCGTCCATGACCTCGTCATATTCGAGCAAGCTTTTACGAATCTCGAAGTTGTACTCTTCGCGCTTCTTTTGAGCACTGTCGATTCGACGCGAAACCATTCGACTTTCGATCGGCGTTTCATCTTTGAATCCACCCATCTCCAAGACACGTTTAACAAACGGCCCGGCAAAAATTCGCATCAGGTCATCATCAAGACTGAGGAAGAACCGACTGCTTCCCGGATCGCCTTGACGACCACAACGTCCGCGAAGCTGCAAGTCAATTCGACGCGCGTCGTGACGCTCGGTGCCGATCACATGCAAGCCGCCAATTTCTTTAACCTCTTTGCCCATCTCGGACATGCCATGTTCATTGTCGATGCTCTCGACCAAGTCATCCCATTCTTGAGGAGGAACGTCCAGTCGCGTTGCGTAGGTATCTTGCAGCCGGGCCCAAGCCATGTTTTCTGGATTACCGCCCATGATAATGTCAGTACCACGACCCGCCATGTTGGTCGCGATCGTAACGGCATCGCGACGTCCAGCTTGAGCGACGATCTCGGCCTCACGCTTGTGATTCTTGGCGTTCAAGACCTCGTGCTTAATGCCACGGTTATCCAGCAAACGGGCAAGCAATTCACTTTTCTCAATCGAAACGGTACCGACCAGAATCGGCCGACCTTTGTACTGAACCTTGTCGATTTTTGAGCGAGCAAATGTGTGCTTTTGGCCGTCGTCTTGATCCGCCAAAACAACTTCCGATTCGCTTTCGTTTTTGATACGGCCAACGTAATACTCGCCGTTCTTGAGGAACACCATATCCCACTGATGGTAGGCCTCAATCTCGTCAGCGATCGCCCCCCATTTGTGTTTTTCACTGCTGTAAATGATGTCCGGATGCGCAATACGCTGCATCGTTCGGTTGGTCGGGATCGCAACAACGTTGAGCTTGTAGATCTTGAAAAACTCTTCCGCTTCGGTCATCGCGGTTCCAGTCATCCCGCAGACTTTTTCGTAGAGCTTGAAATAGTTCTGCAGCGTGATCGTTGCCAGCGTCTGAGTTTCCTCTTTGATCTTCACGCCTTCTTTGGCTTCCACGGCTTGGTGAAGACCATCGCTCCATTGGCGACCATCCATCAGACGCCCCGTAAACTCGTCGACGATAACAATCGCACCTTCTTTAACGACGTAGTTGACATCTTTCTTGTATAAGCCATGGGCCTTCAAAGCGTTGTCGATCATGTGCGGCCAATCCATGTTGCCCGCAGTGTAGAAACTTTCGACACCCGCCAATTTTTCCGCGTGACGAACACCTTCGTCGGTCAACGTCGCGGTATGGTCTTTTTCGTTTACTTGATAATGAACATCTTTGACGAGCGCCACGGCAATTCGGTTGGCCTCAGCGTAGCGGGCTGGATTCTGATGCGCTGGTCCAGAAATGATCAAGGGAGTTCTGGCTTCATCGATGAGAATGTTGTCGACTTCATCAACGATCGCAAAAGCCAACGGGCCTTGGGATTGCTGGAACCTCTTTTCGAATCGCTCGTCACCACGCGCCGCAGGTCGCATATTGTCGCGCAAGTAATCGAAACCGAATTCATTGTTGGTTCCGTAAGTAATGTCTTTGTCGTAAGCCTTTTGCCGTTCGGCGACTGGCATGTTGCTTTGGATCGCACCAACGGTCAGGCCCAAGCCCATATAAAGCGGAGCCATCCACTCCATATCGCGGCGAGCAAGATAGTCGTTGACCGTAACAACGTGAACGCCTTTGCAGACCAAAGCGTTGAGATAAGCCGGTAAAGTCGCCACAAGAGTTTTACCTTCACCCGTCACCATTTCAGCGACGGCACCACTGTGCAGCACCATGCCACCGACCATCTGGACGTCGTAGTGGCGCATCCCAAGAAATCGCTTGCCGCCTTCTCGGCAGACCGCGAACGCCTCGATCATGATATCGTCAGTCGTTTCACCATTGCGCAGCCGTTCCTTAAACTGCTCGGTGACTTCCCTGATTTCGTCATCGCTCATGCCTTCGTAGGCAGGTTCGAGCGCATTGATTGCGTCGACTTTACCCTGAAGCCGCTTAACGTAGCGGGCGTTCGAAGAGCCAAACAAATTCGTAATTAGACGTTCAAAACCTGAGAGCAGCCCACCAAAAAAGTGAGTGATTGCGTCCCAAAGTCTTTCAAGATTTTCCATGGCGATTTTTCCGGAATCCCACCATCGGCTGCCAACAAAGTGCGAAAACCGCAAAATTGGCAGGGGTAGGTAGATGCAAAGTTCAAGCGCAGCCGAGTTTCGCTTGAGAAATCAGGCAATTTACGTAAGTCTGTATTTGCTAACAGATTATCGGGATCGACCATGACGGTCAACGGAGATTGACAGCATCAAGAATCTCGCTTTTTTACGTGGCTATTCCGACAATCGGGGTGCCTGACGTTTCGACTGTACTTCGGTCCACTCGCGAAGATATTGTCAGGCATCTGAACTGTTAAACCGCATAAAGGCAACTTACGTGCCAGTGTGGGACACCGAGGGCCAAACGTCTCAGCCGAGAGCCCCTGACTCACAGCACAGCGAGGATCCATGTTTCATCCGCCCATTCAATTCCGCCAGAAAAGCTAACGGCTAAAACGTGGCTTGAACGTAAGAATGCGGATGTCCTCTCGCGCCTCTTGGAGTGCCTTCCAATTCTCTTCGGTCACCTTCGACTGCCAAACAATCAATCGGTGCAGGCTTTTCAATTCCTCCAGACAAGTGACATCGCTGATTTGAGAACCGTGAATATCAATGTATTCAAGCTGCTTCATACCAACCACAGGTTTCAAATCGGTCAGTTTCGTATCGTAGATATCGAGACGGGTCAGACTGCTCATCTTCGCAACCGAATCGAGACTGACAACTTCCGTTCCCCCGATTCTAATTTCACTGAGCGCCGGTAAGCCTTCCAGCGGTTTCAAATCCGAAACCTTGGTCGAATCAACGTATACATTTGACAGCTTCGAGAGCCCTTTTAGCGGAGCCAAGTCAACCACCTTGGTTCCGGTGAAATCAACTTCTTCAAGATTCGCAAGACCAGCGATTGGCGAAAGATCGGAAACCGGGTTTTCCAACATTTGAAGCGATCGAAGTTTCTTCAGGCTCGACGCAAACGACAAATCAGAAACATTATTCTTCTCAACCGACAACTTCGTGATACCGCCAAAGCGGCTGAGTTTAGAAAGATCATCTAGTTCACCTCGACCGATGTACACGGCTCCAATCGACGATATGTAGTCGACCCCAACATAATCAAGTAACCACCCGAGCGGTTTCTTCTTTTGCTCAGCCATCGAAAGCGTCTTACCATCTTCACCAAATTCAATCTCGTACATGACGTCGCCGTTATTGGCCCGCAACCAGTCGATGACTTCACGCTGCGTATTGACTCGCCATGTCAACAGAGCACCCAACAGGCAAAGTACGGCCATGACGATGACAATACCGCGGAAAATTTTATGCAGCATCGACATCGGCTTTTTAACTTTGGGTTCAGATTCCGCTTTAAGTTTAGAATCCGAAGCAGAAGTTTCTGTGGCCTTTGACTCGCTCATCGTGCGCTCCGTAATTTCGCTCCCAAGTCTCGGAAGCATTCAAATCCAGTAAAAATATTGCCCAAGTATTCGGGCGGGCAATCGCCACTAGAGCATAATCGGTCTCAATCGCAATCCAAGATGCGAACCCGAATTAAAAATTCCTTAGAAGCTTTCAGCGGATGAGCCAACAGAAGACACCCCCATTAGAAAACCTCGAATGACGAGGCAGCGAATGCCAACGCAATCGAGAGCCGAGAGCTAAAAGCCGAGAGCGGAAAACCTAACACCAAGAACGCCAAACACACTCCAAGACGGAACTCACGGATGCGGCTACAATTCAGTCGCAATCCGATTCAGCACGGTGACATCGCTGAGGTTTCATTTACACGTATCAGATTGCACATTGTCGACATCTTCATTCCCATTCGCTTCAATTCAGGCTGAGTAAATTTGGCAGAGCTAACCAAAGAAATACTAACCACAGACATTCGCGGCGAGATGATCCTCCTTGGGACAGGAACTTCTGTAGGCGTCCCAGCGATTGGCTGTCTGTGCGATGTATGTCAAAGCACCGACCCGCGTAACAAGCGTACTCGGGCGTCAGCAATTCTCGGTTTGCCAAACGGCAATTTATTGATCGACACGTCGCCGGATTTGCGCACCCAACTCTTACGCGAAAAGATCGGAATCGCACATTCGGTAATCTACACACACGAGCATTCCGACCACGTCATGGGGTTTGACGACTTGCGGCTGTTCCAGTTTTATTTGGGACACCCCGTGCCGATTTATTGCAATCAAGCCGTCAAGAACCGGCTGAAAGAAGCATTTAGCTACGCCTTTTCCGAAAGGCCGCGCACACACGCAGGAGCGGCACCCGCTGTCGACATCCGGCCACTCGACGGCAGCCCACTGGAGATTCTTGGAGCGACTGTGACTCCCATCCCGCTTAAGCACGGCCCGAACTTTGACGTGTTTGGTTTTCGCGTCGGCAATGTGGCCTACTGCACCGACGTCAGCGAGATCCCCGCTTCAAGCTTCGAACTTCTGAAAGATCTCGATGTGTTGGTGCTTGATGCACTAAGGCCTAAACCCCATGTGACTCACATGAGCATTTCACAAGCTGTCGAAATCTGCACCGAGCTAAAGGCGAAGCAAACATATTTCACACATTGCTCATGTGACGTCGATTACGAAACGATCAACAAGAGTTTGCCGGCGGGAATCGAAGTCGGCTATGACGGTCTACGCATCCCCCTCACAGCGGCTTGAGCGCATGCTGTGAAATGAAGCTAATTCGTTCAATGAGACTAATTCGTTCAATGAACCAAATGCGAGCCACGCGTGATGACCTCAAATCGGGAAGTTATTTCGTGACTGTTCCTTAGGAAGCTTCGACCGAGAATAAACTGTAGAACGGGAAAAGCATCCTTAACGGTGCTGGCTGGCACTCCTTTCAATTGCTGCCAACTGCTGCCAACTGCTGCCAACTGCTGCCAATTGGTCTCAGTTTTGATTCGTCACGAACAAAGTGTAAACTGTCCGCCGAGGCTCAGCAAAATTGCAGCGGACTGACTGAGACCGAACGGCTGTTCCGGTTCTTTGTTCCAATCCGCCTGCCATGCCAACTCAACATATCTACTCAAGCGTTTATACGAAAACCAAGAGCAATAAATTCCATCAGGAGCGACACTCAGATGACACGATCAATCTCCCATACTCTTACCTCGTTAATGCTCGTCGCTGTTGCATTCACGTTCCATTCGACTGATCTGCCGGGCCAGGAAAAAGCTGCAGCCGAAAACGTTGCTTCGGATGACAAATCCGCTGACAAGACCGAAGAGAAAAATGAGAAAAAGAAAATCGCAACGGTCGAGGCAGAGGTCAAGCCAGTCATCGTCTACGAGTCGTTTGACGGAGTGTTTGAAGCGACTCAGACACATGAAGTCAAAACTGACTTTGATACCTGGACTGATCTAAAAATCAAAAGTGTTGCTGAAGAAGGCTCAACCGTATCCGCCGGCCAGGAATTGCTTCAACTCGATACAGAATCACTTGAAAAAGCCATCACCGAAGCACAATTTGCCGTTCGAAATTCTGAATTCGATCTTGAAAATGCCAAACTCACGATGCAGGAACTTGAGGCCACGTTCGAACTCGACCAATCGAACGCCAAACGCAAATGGGAAAATGCTCAAGAAGATTACAAGTACTACCAGACCGTACTTCTGCCACAGCGCATGAAGGACATCGAATACAGCGAAAAATCTGCCGGCTATTTCCTGGAATATTCGAAGGATGAACTGGATCAACTGGAGCAGATGTATAACGAAGATGAACTGACCGAAGAATCTGAAATGATCGTCCTGAAGCGAGCCCAGCGCAGTGTCGAATCGGCTGAACGCAGCATGGAACGGACAATGCGAAGAGTAAAACGTGACCGAGAAACCGAGGTGCCACGTGAAAAGATCAAGCGAGAAGATTCGATCAAACGCGACCAAATTGCTCACACTCGTTCCGAAATCACGCTTCCAATCAAAAAAAGAAAAGCAGAAATTGCGCTGGCTCAAACGGAATTCTCACATGCCAACAAGTTGAAAAAGCTTTACGAACTATTAGCCGACCAAAAAAAGATGACTCTGAAATCGCCAGCCGAGGGAGTGCTCTATTACGGACGTAGCAAACGTGGCAAATGGGTTGGCGCTACCGGGTCAGCCGTTCGCCGACTGGAGGCCGAAAAGAAAGTCGCTGCCAACGCGGTCGTTATGACAATCGTCAACGTCAACGAACTTACCGTGCGTGCCAGCCTGGATGAGGCGAAGCTCGACACATTGGCAGCGAAAATGCAAGGTAAAGCCCAAATCAAATCGGCTGGCAAAACGACAGTCCCAGCGCAGATCAATTCCATCTCACGCATTCCAATGGACGATGGAAAGTACGACTGCCAAATCATGGTCGAAAACCTACCCACTGATACAACAGTCATGCCGGGTATGGGATGCAAACTGAGCTTTCTCGTCTATGAGAATGAGAACGCAATCGTGGTGCCCAAAGCCAGCGTCTTCTCTGATGACGGCGGCATTTCGAACTACGTGTACATTGTCGATGGCGAAACCTCAACGCGCAAGGAAATTTCAGTCGGACACACTTCCGGCACCAATGTCGAAGTAGTTGAGGGCTTGAAAGACGGCGACAAAATCGCCAAAGCCAAACCGTAATCCGGGAAAGCTACAAGCGTTCGCTTAAAAGATGATGACGTTGCTCGAACCAACGAGCAACGTCTGTGAAATCACAAGCTTGGAGTCGAGTCGCGTTCAACGTTCAGATGAAACTAACATTTCAAAAGCCCGAGTTTAATATGCTGAATAAAACAGCCGCCCTGCCCTTCCGCCTACCCTTCCGCCTACCCTTCCGCCTACCCTTCCGCCTACCCTTCAGTCCTTCCTTCAGCAAACTATTACCGTCCTCCTTCGCTGCGATTTTCACCTTGACTTTGGTCGCTTTGCCAGCGTTGGCTTCGCCCGTGTTTGCCCAAACTCAGCAGGCTCAACAAGAAGGCGCATCCAACGATTCGTCGACACAAGAATCGGCCAAGCAGGCGTCGCCTAACAGCGACATCCCCCGCCCTAAAATGTTCGACACCCCGATGGACTTCAGCGAATCGCCAGAAGTCCCAACCATTGAGGGGCCATCGCCAAGTGAAATTCAAACGTCGATCGATCGCGGTGCCCGGTTCTTGATTTCATCACAAAATCCAGATGGTTCCTTTGGTTCCCATGTTTCCAAACGCATTGGTGAAATCTACGCGCCACTCCCTGGCTCACATCATGCATTTCGAGCGGCCACAACCGCGCTCTCGGTGTCGGCATTGATTGAAACCAAATCTCAGGACCCAATCGCCCGCGAGTCCATCCTCGCCGCCCAAGAATGGATGTTCGAGAAATTCCCAAAAGTAAAACGAGCCAAAGGCGATACGATTTACAACGTCTGGGCTCACGCTTATGGCATTCAAACGTTGGTCAAGCTGAAACAACTCGATGGTCAACCTGCCGAGACGATCCAACGTATCGACGACTTGATTCGCCAGCAAATTACGATGTTGGAAAAGTATGAATCGATCGACGGCGGTTGGGGCTACTACGATTTCGTCGCGCAGGGTCGCAAACCAACAGGCAGCTCAATCAGCTTCGTCAACGCGACCGTTCTCATTGCCCTGAAGGAAGCTGAAGAAGTTGGCATCGCCGCGCCAGAAAAAATTGTGAAGCGTGCCGTCGCTGCCATCAAACGCCAGCAGAAACCCGACTTCACTTACCTGTACGGCGAGTACTTGAAGAACCGGCCCATGAACGGAATCAATCGTCCCGGTGGCAGCCTGGGCCGATCACAAGCCTGCAATTTGGCGTTGCGTTTATGGGGAGACGAAGGCATTACAGACAATGTTCTGAAGGCTTGGCTTTACCGGCTGTATCTACGTAACGGCTGGCTGGACATTGGTCGCAAACGCCCGGTGCCCCACGAAGCCTGGATGCAGGTCGCTGGCTATTTTTACTACTATGGCCATTACTACGCCGGCATGTGCATCGACCAACTACAGCCTGAGGACCAAGATACTTACCGGAACCTGTTGGCCAAAATATTGATTAAGCATCAAGAGCCTGATGGATGCTGGTGGGACTACACGCTTTACAATTACTACAAGCAATATGGAACGGCGTACGCGATGATGTCGATGCAGCGGTGTCTTCCCGACAGCGAAAAAAAGAATGGTGCTCCTGAGAAAAAAGAAGAGCAGAATTAAGAGACTATCTTCAAATATGCCCCTGTAAGGACTCGTAAACTTCTTGAATGCATTAGACTTTGGCTCTGATTGAAAGCTTTGATTAAAGACTTAGGATTGGCCAACTGATGACGATTGACGATTTCTGGAATGCCGTGGCCGACAATGACACCGACTCGGTTTCCGATTTATTGAACGAATCGCCATCGCTAGTCAACGAGAGGTTCCACGGTATTGCCTGGCACCCGGACGAACGTAAAAAACCCAGCCAATTTCCGTTCACCAATACGGCGTTGCATTGCGCCGCCGTGAATTCTCAAGTCAAGCTCGCAACACTATTGCTGTCCAAAGGCGCCGACCCCAACGCCGTCGGCTACGAAGACAACAAAGGCCTGACGCCAGCAATTGTACTCGCGGCCTGGGAAGGCTCCTTGGAAACGTTGGAAGTGCTATTAGATCACGGGGCTAACCCAAATCTAGTCGCATCGGCCGAGAGCGCGCTTTACACTGCGGCGGAACACGGCAGCTTGGACAAAGTTCAATTGCTACTGGAACGTGGGGCTCAGCACGACATCTTCACCGCCGCCATCGTCGGCGATGTCGCTCGTGTCAGGCTGTTCTTGAAAGCTTATCCAACGTTACGCGAAGCAAGGAGCTTGAAGAGAGCGAGAACGCCTCGCGAGGAAGCCGTCGTTCATAACCGAAAAGAAGTCGTCCAGATTTTCGAAAGCAAGTGATCCACTGCGCAACAGCACTCGCATGATCTCGGTTTGATCTTGCGCGTGACGATTGCTAAACGAATCCCCACTCGCTCAAATTTCGATCGCTTTTAACACTCTCGATTTCTAGTGCTCCGCTTCAGCATCCCCTATAATTTCGTTTGCGGATCGTGAGCCAAAATCACGTTTCCGTTTACTTCTTCGATTAACCGCAACGATGAGATTGGTAGAACGATGGCGAAAAAGAAAAAAGCGACCAAAAAGAAGACAACGGCAAGCACCAAAAAGAGCACCGCTGCTGCTGTGAAAAAATCTTCACCGAAAAAGCCTTCACCCAAGAAGGCTCCGGTAAAAAAAACAGCAGCCAA
>CAZPTT010000044.1:0-1204 GCA_964589435.1 uncultured Pirellulaceae bacterium | reverse complement strand
CTTCACCGAAAAAGCCTTCACCCAAGAAGGCTCCGGTAAAAAAAACAGCAGCCAAATCTACATCGCCAAAAAAGAAGAAAGCCACGCGAACGCTTAGTGTCGATGGCGTTTTGAAGAAGTATAAAAAAGAACGTTTGACACAAGAATCGTTACTGGCTTCGGTACGCAAAAAGATCAAAGAGCTCGAAACGAAGACGCTTTCGTTTCAGGAGCAAATCAAAGAGTTGTCCAGCAAGGCAAGTGTGACAGAAGAAACGATCTCTCAGCTCGATTCACGACGCGACGCTGAAGTTGGCAGTTTACTTGAAGAGCTTGGTGTTCAATTGTCACTTCCATTTGCCACATCCGAATCAAAAAAAACGAGTAGCGAACCAAAGACGGGTGATTCCAAGAAAGCGGTTGGCGACAGCAAGAAGTCAAACAGCGACGCCACGAAGACCAGCGGCGATTCAAAGCCCGCAGAAAAACAGGCGACGCGCACCAACGTTTTTTCTGGTTTCGAACAACTGGCCGAATCCGAAGCTGGTGACGACAAGTAATCGCTCAGCCGCCAATTAACACGCAACCCGAGGGTCGGTAAGATCACATGATCAACAAAAAGCTAGCTTACGCGCTTTGAAGTTGCAGTGTTTTGTTGAAGGGCGCAGCCTTGGCCGTTGGCCCGAAAGCTGTAATAGAACGCGACTTCAAGAACGTAACTTCAAAACCTACGCTTCGGGTTACCAACGGAAATCCTATTTCGAGTCGGGCTGCCAACCAAACTGCTTCAAAGAGATTCTTGACTTATCATCGAAGCTCACGTTTTCTTCTTCTAAAGCTTGCCGTTGAATTGGGGTACATCCACCACTGCCCCGTTGGCTGATCTCGCCTTTGGAATTCACAACCCGAAACCACGGCACGTTGGCTCCGACTTTCAATTTTCGCAACACCGATCCCACCTGCCTCGCATTGCGTGGGATTCCCGCGAGCCGGGCAATTTGACCATAGGTGGCAACTTTCCCTTTCGGAATCTGCCGAATCACGGTCAAAATTTTCTGAACGTTGTCACTTGTGTCATCGAGCAATTTTTATCTCCTCAAATCGCAGCCAAGTTTGGGCCAAGTGCGGACCAGTTGCGGCCTTCACGGCCGGCCAATTCATAGAATCACAAAATCACGGATCCGCCTAAGTTCCCGTTTTCCATTTTCCGCTTCCTAAGTTTCTG
>CAZPTT010000043.1:0-39202 GCA_964589435.1 uncultured Pirellulaceae bacterium | reverse complement strand
TCGTTCCGTCACCGTAAGGGTTTTTAACCTGCGCCATCGCTTCCCGGGCAGCCGGATTTACGATCAATTCGGTCAACTCGGACACGATCTTTTCGACCGAGGTGCCAACCAATTTCGCATTGCCGGCATCGATTCCTTCCGGGCGTTCGGTGGTGTCTCGCATCACCAAGACGGGTTTACCCAGCGAAGGAGCTTCTTCCTGAACGCCGCCGGAGTCCGTCAAAACGACGGTCGCTTGATTCATCAACCAAACAAACGGCTCATAGGAAAGCGGGTTGATCAAGTGAATTCGGTCGTGTCCCGCGAGCAGTCGATTGACTGGCTCTTGCACATTCGGGTTCAGATGAACTGGATAAATGAAAGTGGTATCCTTTTGATCGTCGGCCACTTTTCGTATCGCTTGGCAGATGTTCTCAAAACCTTGCCCGTGGCTTTCACGACGATGCCCGGTCACCAACACAACTTTCTCACCTTTAGTCAGGTGTTCAATTTCTTTGGCACCATCGGGAATACTTTGAGTCACTCGTTCTCGGGTCAGTAACAACGTATCGATCACGGTGTTACCCGTCACAAAAACCGTCTCCGGATCTGTTCCTTCATTCAGAAGAGAATCTTGGGCATGTTCAGTTGGCGCGAAATGCAAATCGGCCAGTCGTCCAACCAGCCGACGATTCATCTCTTCGGGGAACGGCGAAAACTTATTGCCCGTACGCAGGCCTGCTTCCACATGGCCAACTTTGACTTTGTGATAATGCCCAACCAGAGCGCCGCATAAAACAGTGGTCGTATCGCCTTGGACAATCGCGACGTCCGGCTTGACATCGGAGAATACTTTGTCCAGCCCAGCAGTTGCTCGTGCTGTTACCTGAGCAAGCGTTTGATTGGGAGCCATCAAATTCAAATCATGATCAGCCTTAACTGAAAATGCATCCAGCACTTGATCCAACATTTCTCGATGCTGGCCAGTCACGCACACAACCGAATTGAACTCGTCGGGTCGTTTCTGCAGTTCGAGAACGAGCGGGACGAGCTTGATTCCTTCAGGGCGTGTGCCAATGATTGTAAGAATAGTTTGTGGCATGTTTTCGTGACGAATTTAGGGAATGAAAAAGGCGAGCAGAGGAAGCATAAAAAAGGGCTGGTGAGCAAAGATTCTGCTTACCAGCCTGATTATTGATTTCGATTTGTCAAATGAAAACGCTACTTCTCTTTTTTCTTGGCGATCTCAATCCCAAGCTCTTTCAACTGAATTGCTTCCACCTCATTTGGTGCCTCAGTCATCATGTCATAGGCCTTCTGTGTTTTCGGAAACGCGATGCAATCCCGAATGTTATCCAAGCCGGCAAACAGCATCACGACTCGGTCGATGCCCAACGCGATCCCACCATGTGGAGGCGCTCCGTACTTCAGCGCGTCCAACAAAAACCCAAACCGCTCCTGTGCCGATTTCTCGTCCAATCCCAGCAATCCAAAGACCTGTTGCTGAATCTGGTTGTCGTGAATTCGAATCGTCCCACCACCGGCTTCGTAACCGTTGATCACCAAGTCATAGGCTTTTGCACGAGTCGAACCGGGCTCAGAATCCAATCGCTCAAGATCTTCGTCAAGCGGTGCTGTGAAAGGATGGTGAACCGCATTCCAACGATCACCTTCTTCGTCATGATCGAACATCGGAAATTCAACGACCCACGAAAAGTGCATCTGCTTCGGATCATAAAGCTCCAATTCAACGCCCATGCGTTTTCTCAAAGCGTACAAGCTCTTGCATGAGACTTCCCATGTGTCGGCGATAAACAACAACAGGTCGCCCGGTTCAGCTTCCATCTTCGATTTGATTTCGCCCAAATGTTCTTCCGTAAAATTCTTGGCGATCGGCGAAAACAGCGTGCCATCTTCTTCGCAACGAAACCAAGCCAATCCTTTCGCACCGAAGTCTTCTTGCACCATCGACGTCAATTCATCAATCCGTTTCCGCGAAAATTTGGAAGCAGCACCCTTCGCATTGACGCCGCGGACAAACTTGCCCGAATCGGCAACCGATCTGAAAACCCGAAACTCTGTCTTGGCGGCGATGTCGGTACAATCAACGATTTCCATTCCAAATCGCAGATCAGGAGCATCGTGGCCAAATCGAGTCATTGCTTCGTCATAAGTCAAACGTGGAAGAGGCAATTGAATGTCCAAGCCAAGGATGTCCTTCGCTAATTTCTGCATCATACCGTCGATCAAACCCATCACGTCTTCTGAGTCAACAAACGACATCTCAAGATCAAGCTGTGTAAACTCCGGCTGGCGATCAGCCCGCAGATCTTCGTCGCGAAAAAAGCGAGCAACTTGGATGTAGCGATCGTAGCCAGCAATCATCATGATCTGTTTGTAGATCTGAGGAGATTGAGGCAACGCGTAGAACTCACCATTGAAAACACGACTGGGAACAAGATAATCGCGTGCGCCTTCGGGAGTGCTGCGGCCAAGAATTGGAGTTTCGATATCGATGAAGTCATGCTCAGCGGCGTAGTCTCGCATCGCCTTGATAATGCGACTTCGAAGCTGAAGCGTTTCCAACATTTTGGTTCGACGCAAGTCGAGGTAGCGATGCTTCAAACGCAAGTCTTCACCTGGAAGATCTTTTTGACCCGGCAAAAACGGCGGCAGAACAGACTCGTTCAAGACTTTCAGTTCTTTCACATGGACTTCGATTTCCCCCGTCGCAATCTTGGGATTCGTCTGGCCATCTGGACGTGCGGAGACCTCGCCCACGACCTGAATAACGTATTCGTTTTTTACCTTCTCGGAGGTCTCAATGACATCAGCACCCGACTTGCTGTTGATGACGACTTGCGTTCGTCCGTAGCGATCTCGCAGATCAATGAACTTTCCACCGCCATGATCTCGAACTTTGTCGATCCACCCCGACAGGGTTACCGTCTGCCCAGTTTGCTGTTTGTTAAGTTCGCCGCAGGTATGTGTTCGAAGCACGTTGAGCCCGTCCGGTAAATGTAAATCGAAAAATTCGAGTCGTGAAATGCGCGTCCCAAATAGACGGCGCTGGGTCATAAAGTATTTTGGCTGAAGTCTGCCAAACCGAAAACTAATTGGCAATGAACTAAAGTTAGTTTGGGTCGATTGATTGAGAAACACAGCTTTGTCGTGACGTAATTTAACGTCAAAATTTGGCGAACAGTTTTCTAAAGCAATCAGGCCCGGCCAATCAAAACTTCTCCAACTTGATAGCCCACCAATATCGCAACTTCACGACCATTGGCAAAGGCGGGTTGCAACAAGATTCAACCGGCGTTCGCGGCACACCAACGGTTCCGAAACGCCACTGAACCAGCGTATTGGGTTAAGTTCCCAATTATGCCTTCGATTCAGGCTTAGGGACTTGGTTGCCCAATTCGACCAGCTCTTTGGCGATCTCGGAAGGCTCGAAGGCCTCTGCGAGATCGAGAATTCGGCACTCACTAAGGCCCCGAAACCAAGTCTCTTGATGCCTCGCAAAGCGACGCGTTCGGATTTTGACTTTTTCCAGCGCCTCCGGCAGCTCAACTTCATCCCTAAGATGATCGATCGCTTCTCGGTAACCGACAGCCTGTGCAGCCGTTCGCCCCAACTCACCGTGCTTATCCAGCAAACCCGCGACCTCCTCGACCAGCCCCCGTTCAAACATCTGCTCGACCCGAGATTCGATGCGTTCATGCAAAATCGGTCGCGCGTGCCGCAAAGTAAAGACCTTGCATTGTGACGCTTCGCGTCCTTGATCGAACTGCATCTGCCAATGGCTAATCGGCTTGCCCGTCTGCCGGAACACTTCCAATGCACGAATGATCCGGCGGTGATCGTTCGGGTGCAAGTTGTGCGCGGAAACTGGATCAATCATCTCAAGACGCTGGTGAAGAAACTCTGCCCCCATCTCTTCAATATCCGCTTCGACTTCTTTTCGAAAATCCCAGTCTGCGGGTGGCCCTTCAAACATCCCACGCAGGAGAGCTTTCAAATACAGTGCCGTGCCACCAACAAACAAAACGTCATGGTCACGAGAACGGATCGAGTCGATCGTCTCCATGGCTTGATCGCGATATTGATTGACACTAAATGCGTCGGTTGGATCGGCGATGTCAATCAGGTGGTGGGGGATTTCCTGTTGGATTTCAGGGCTCGGTTTTGCCGTCCCAATATCCATGCCTCGATAAACCGCCATTGAATCAAGCGAGATTATCTCCGCATCCAAAATCTTGGCCATCTCGATGCTGACATTGGTTTTGCCGCTGGCCGTCGCGCCTGTCAAAAACCAACATTGAGCTGCTCGCTCACAAAGTTCCCGATTGTCAGAGGCTGACACTTTATCCTGTGATTCCATACTGCTTCAAAATGGTCTAATAAAAATAAACGAGCATCGAACGAAAATTCCTAAACCCACTTTCAATGCGAGACTTAGGTAACGTCAATTTAGTTCTTGGCGATTTCGTTCTCACGAACTTCATTTTGACCGCCTGCTGTCGCTTCAATTTTAGCTTGAAACGCGTTGACAATCCCTGCCTGAAGATCGTTTAATTCAAACGGCTTGGAAACCACATTCGCGATACCCAATTTGGCTAACTCTGTGACATCATTGATGCGAGGAAAGTTCAGGATTATCACAAATCCCGCCAATGGAAACTCGGATTTCAGCCAAGTAATTCGCTTCTCCAGATCAGGCGTCAGCGAATCTGCTTCAATGCAAATTGGATTCAGCAATTGGACGGATTGGGCATCCCAAACACATCGCTCCACCCATCGGCATTCCCAGCCAAACGATTCCACGGCGTCTTGAACCATTTCAAATTGCGGTCGAGTCCAAGCACTGATTCCCACGCACTTGACCTCGGCAGTGGAGTCAAGCGTATGTGTGGCGAGAATCCGATCGGCATTGGATGATGTTCGTGGGGCATGCCAACTGGAGATTCCGTGAGCTTCCATTTGCTGTTGAAATCCCTGAAATCGCCCAGACCATTGATGCCAGTAAATCCTTAAAACGCCCGGCCAAGGCTGGCCTGATCGCGTCTCCCCTTCACACCAACTGCCCAAAACGGCAACGACGGGAGATTGTTCGAAACGACTTTGAAGGCTTTCAATCACCTCCAACTCATATTGATCGCGACGAGATTGTGCGATCACCACAAGGTCGAATGTCTGATCGGTTAAACGATCGATTTTGTCAATTTGGACAAGCGTGACCGCGTCGAATCCGCTCAGAATATGTTGAAAGTCCTGATGCCAGTAGTCGCCAGTTACTAACACCTGCTGCCTAGTTTGAGAGTTCATGGGTCGCCTCATCCTTGCGTCCTGCAAGTCGAATTACTACGAAACTAAAATTCTTCCAAACTCAAATCTTATGAATTTTGAAAACGCAAAACGTAAAAGTGTGCGAGCCAAACCACTTGAAACCTGTCTCTCGTTGTTAACGTCAACTCCGTTTATCCTTCCAGTTCATTATCGGCATCTTCAATTGCTTGCCAAGCCGACCCGGGAGAATCGCTGGTTCGCAGGTTATCCAACAAATCACCGTGATGAATCAGTCGGCTCAAACGCGCCAACACTCTTAAATGCTGGGATTCATTCACCGATCCGATAAGAAAAAACACATCTGTCAAACATCCGCGTGGTCCGCCAAACGGAATCCCCGATGATGTAATTCCCAAACTAAGAAACGGTTCACCCATAATGCTGGGCAAAGGTCGTCGAGGGTGTAAAAGCGCCACCCCATTCTCAAGGGCCGTCGGGTGAAGCTCTTCCCGGCTGCGAATCGCGTCCGCCATTTTTGCGGGCTCCCATAGAGCACCTGACTGACTCGATAGCTCGCAAATTTTCTCAATGACAGAACTCTTCGTCCGAGCCAGAAACGGCACGAACGTCGTGGTAGAAGAAAGCAGCGTTGGGATATGAATATCGTCGTTGTGTCCGTCTTGATTCTGCCCGTTTTGATTTTGCCCGTGCTGATTTTGCCCGTTTCGATTTTGCCACTCCAACACCTTTTCAACCTGGCTTAATTCTTGAGCGTCGGACACTCCAATTCGGTTCTCGAACCAGCCATGAATTTCCGCTCGTGAGAAACGCCACTTCCCTCCGACTCGTCGACCGGGAAGTTTACCGCGATCCGCCATCTTGCGGACTTGATCCGGCGTCAAGTGCAGGAAAGCCGCCAAACTGGGAACGTCAAAATCCTCTTCGGCCATGATTCCGATTGCCTATGCGTTGTCTTAAGGAGCTGGGATGGATAGTAAAACCCTGATGCGTTGCTGGCATATCTTCGCATGCATCGTTTTTTGTCGCCAGATGAAATTAAGCTTTCAACGCCAAGGCTTGTTTTGCCCTAGTGAAAGCCAACTTTCGCAATCGTGTTAATTCAATTGTCAGCGTCGTCAGGTTTTTGGATGGTTATCAATATTGACTCAGATCCGGGTTTGATGAGAATCGCAAACGTTGGCAAGGATGCTGACTGATCAATTGAAACGATCAAAATAAGTTTCATTGGCGTTCGCCAGGCAAGGAGGCCTTGTGAGTACCCAGCTTGCGACCCGTAAGGGTATCCGCTTATGTGATATTTTGCCCGAAGCAAAGTTTATCGGCGCAGAAGACATCATTGTTAGCTCATGTTGTGGCCAGTGGGACGACTGCCAGTCGGACGACATTTTTGTCGCCATTGTCGGTTCGGAAAACGATGGGCACGACTTTTCGCACGAAGCCGTCAAGCGTGGCGCTTCTGCCGTGGTAACCGAACGATTACTAACGATCGATCGACCCCAGTGCATTGTCGCCGATACTCGTCAAGCCTACGGGAAAATCTGTCAGGCCTTGGCCGGCATTCCTTGCAGCCGAATGACAACGATTGGCGTCAGCGGAACGGATGGCAAAACTGTCACCAGCCATTTGATTCGAAGTGTTCTGAAGGCGGCTGAAAAACAAACGGGCTTGGTTTCGTCGATCGAAGCTGATCTCGGGGCCGGTCGTCAAGCCATCCCTGCGGCCGAACTGAACGCGCCTTCGCTGGCCGATCAACTTTCAAGAATGGTAATGCACGATTGCAGTCATGCCGTCGTCGAATTATCGAGCGTCTCGTTAGCGCGACGAACACTATCGGGCGTGGCGTTTGACATTGCCGTGGTGACAAACGTAAGACAGGATCATCTTCATTTTCACGGGTCAGCCGACAACTACAAACGCGCTCAACTGCGAATGCTAAAATGCCTTAAACCACACGGCATGGTGGTTCTCAACGTCGACGATCCAACGACTCACTTTTTGATCGACGAACTAACCACTCCCGCATTGACGATTGGAATCAAGCAAGAAGCGCAAATCACGGCGAAAATCGTCGAGCGAAGTGCCAGCGAACAAACGTTTATCATCAACGCTGGTCATGAGTCCATCCCGGTACGAACGACAACCATCGGTGACCAACACGTATACAACTGCCTCGCTGCCGTTGCGGTTGGGCTGTCGACGGGAATCGAGCTATCGACGATCGCTCAAGGGCTTGAAAATGCCGGCACGATTCCCGGACGATTGGAACGAGTCGAATGCGGACAGTCGTACGGCGTCTGGGTTGACGCGGCTCGCAGCCCCAACCAGCTTGCGACGGCAATCCGTTCCATCAAGCAAGTCACACCCGGTAAGCTTTGGTGTGTGTTTTCTACCGGGGACAAGCAAACCGAATCTGAACGGCGACGCCTGGGAGAGATCGTAGAGCGGGCAGCCGATCATGCAGTGATCACAAAAAACACCGTCGATCAACATGTCGACTATGAACCGGCTCATCAAGTCCTCGACGGATTCGATTCGCCTGGAGCGGCTCAGCTGATTCCCAACCGGTTTCGCGCTATCGAGTGGGCGCTTTCCAAAGCAAAACCAGGTGACGCCGTGTTGATTTCAGGCTGCGGAGAAAAGCCTTTCGCCTTGGTCGGTGAAGACCGCTGGACGATCGCTGACCGCGACGTCTGCCAAGCCTGGCTTTATGATCACGCGACCGTTTCGGATATCGAAGTGAAGCCTGCCAAGAACATGGGGATCTACAATATCGATGACTATCGATAGTCGCCAGCAACGAGGTTTAGAAACAGATAGCACAACTACGAAATGACAGCAGACTACGAAATGACAGCAGATTTGAGGTTCCGAGTTGCAAAACGCGCCGGTTCGTAAGCCTAAATTTACAAATCCCCATCCGAGCCATGAACGATTCGGTCAGCGATTTTGCAAAATTTGGACTTCGAAATTGACAAACCAAAGTTTTTAAAAAAAGGGTTGCCAATCGGTATTGCGAGCGTTGATTACGTTAAGTAAACGTATCTCTCAACAAAGCAGTAAATTGTGCGAGAAAACAAACACGCAACATTTAACCTAACAAGAACACCTTAAGTTCAGTCGGCGGTGTTGGAAACGCGGGAATTCAACACCACCCTCCCTCCTGGGGGATCGAGCATATTTTAACCTTTCGAAACAAGGTTTCTGGGTCAACCGTTTCGACAGGTGCTCACGGCTGAGCTTCAACTGTGCACTGGGATGGATCCTCCATCCCAGTGCCAGGGATACAGCGAAACGCTGGTCGCACATTGATGCGGCCAGCGTTTTTTTATGGATGAGCCCCAACCACTTTCCCTCATCGCCTAATTGTCTTTCGTTTTGCGCCCCTTGTTTTGACCCCGCGAACGCACGATTGATTGATTTGTGTGACAGCTAAGCTAACATTTCGGTTACGTTTAAAGGCGGCAAGCTGTGGGATTACGTATTCACCATGCGTTTTCTGTTTTGGAGAAGCTCGGACGCTTCATCAAAACGCAATCCGCAAAATTGAAATTGTGCAAACTGCCAGTTTGAGCAATCGCCTTTCGTTTGGCTTGTTGCTTTTCGTTTCGACTGAAAGAGAAAATCATGCCCGGCTACAATAGTCTTTGTGATGATTACTACGTCAATCTAAACCTTTCAACTGAGATGGAGCTACCATCGAATCGGGATACCGTTTTGCACTTCTTTGAGCAATTGAAAAAGAAGTATCCCGTGATGCGAAACTTTTACGGACGCGAGCGCGGCGAATACGTGCTCGAAGAAGACAAGCATAGTGGCAACTACCGTTGGGCGACCGTCGAGCAAAAGCGCGTCAGCTCGGGATACGTCAACCCTCCAACTTTCGATGACGCGATCGCCCAGCATCTCGATGTACTCGAATCCGTGCCTCACTCATTGTCGATCAGCCCCTTGGACTGCGAAGCCATCAGTCTGATGTACGGATTCGACTTCAACTATCGCGGTAACCAGCACGAGCTATTGGCTGAAACATTTGGCATGCTTCCAATGCTGGAGAAAATGCGGGACACAACCAACGGCAAACTGTTAGCGTTTGAACCGACCATCCAGTTGGCTTTAGATGATGACTGTCGAACACAATGTCGCTTAAGCATCGACAGCCGAACAACTGCGTTCCAAATTCGAACGGGTGAATTTCCCGAGGAGCAACTCAGCGTTTACTTGACCGTCCGTCGATACGGCAGCCTCGACACCGCAGAAGACTATGCGACGACGTTTAAGAAACTGATTGAAGCAGGCGAGAACTTGATGCAGTCGCACGTTGTCGAAAATGTGTTGCTGCCTCTCAGGCAGGCGATCGCGATCAAGTGACGGAATTGAAATCTTGAGATCTTGCGCGCCTTTGCCTCGGACTCCAGCGTCATCATGCCTCTTCGAACGACATTCCGTCCATTTTCGTCCGAGGTTTTCGCAAAAATTCGCTTATTCCAACATCGCTGCATCCAAGCAATCCTGAAACTGCGACGCTCGAACTAGGGTAGAGTATGGACACCATTTTCGAATTTTCAGGTTACCACTTTGGCACTCATCGAATTAAGCAACGTCTCCAAAACCTATGACTTGGGGGAAGTGAAAGTTCATGCGCTTCGCAGCACAACCCTCAACATCGAACAAGGGGAATACGTCGCATTGATTGGGCCCTCTGGGTCAGGGAAATCAACTCTGATGAACACGCTCGGCTGCTTGGATCGTCCAACCGAGGGCAGTTACCTGCTCGACGGTGAAGAGATCGTCAATATGAGTCGCGACGCGCGGGCGAATATTCGGAATCGGAAGATTGGATTCGTCTTTCAAAATTTCAACTTGCTTTCGAGAACCTCGGCCGAGGAGAATGTCGAGTTGCCTTTGATGTATTCAAAGAACATCTCGGCTCGCCAACGACGAAAACGTTCGAGAGAATTGTTGGATCTGGTTAGGCTGGGAGATCGACTTGACCACCACCCGGCTCAGCTATCCGGCGGTCAACAACAACGGGTCGCCATTGCACGGGCTCTCGTCAATCAACCTGCGATCCTGATGGGAGACGAACCCACCGGAAACCTCGATACGAAAACAAGTCGTGAAGTCATCTCGCTGTTCGAAGAATTGAACGAGGAGAGGCAATTGACGGTGATCCTCGTAACCCACGACCAAGAGGTCGCTCGGCACGCGAAACGGACGATCGTCTTGCGTGATGGGAATGTTATTTGCGACACTTCGGACTTCAATGAGGCCCTAGAATCGCTACATTCGTACGAAGAGTTTGTCGAAGACGAATAAATCGTTGCCAGCATCCTCATCCTACGAATGATTTAAAACGGCGAATCCGATTCATTCGATATGATGAGGCGAGCCCTAAATCGACGTTGGATCGTGACTTCCGCCTGTGCAGCCGGCCTGCTGTTGGGGAATTGGATGCCCTTGAGTCTAATTCACGCTCAAGAGCTGAATCCTGAACGCATGGTGCAAGTGTTCAAGGAGCAGCGTTCACTGAATGTACGGCGACCGGAGCAACTTCCGGCGGTTCAGGTTCCAGATGTCGGAACTCCATTTACAATATTGGACGACGCGGCCGACCGTGAAGGCCAAAAGATCTCGCTCGATGAAGCGATTCAAATCGCCATCCAAAACGCCGACGTCATTCGAGTGCTAACCGGCCTGACGGCGTCCTCAAGCGGCCGAACCGTTTACGACGTCGCCATCGCGAATACGAACATCGATTTGCAAACTGCGGTTTTTGATCCGACGTTCGACATCAACTCGACGATGAACAAAACCGATCGGCCAGCCGCGACTTTCGACCCCAGCGACCCAACGCGAGCCATTTTCGCTGGCTCGAGTACGGATTCGATCAACACAACGCTCGCTCTTTCCAAGCGAACGCTGGACGGCGGCACAGTCGGGCTCAATGCCAATACCGTTGGTTCCTATTTTGAGCCAGGTGTGTTTCCGCTTGAACCTGAATACCGTTCCTTTGCCGAAATCACTTTGCGGCAGCCATTTGTTCGAGGAGCGGGGCGTGCCTTCAATCTAAGCCCGATCGTTGTCGCCAGAATTGACACCGAGCGGTCGTACTTTCAGTTCAAGGACTCCGTCCAGGAACTTGTTCGCGGTGTCATCGCGGCCTACTGGAATTTAGTGTCTTCAAGAATTGAAGTTTGGGCTCGCGAACAGCAGATCGAGCAACTTCAATTCGCGTACGACCGTGCTTCACAGCGAATGAAACAGGGCTTGGACAGGGTTGCCGATGTCGCACAAGCCAGATCGGCTCTGGCGAATTTCAAAGCCAGCCTGATCACGGCACGATCCAACCTCATTCTCAATGAGACGGCGCTACGCAATATTCTGGGTTTGAAGCCTTCCAACAGCGTCGTCCTTGTCCCGACTTCCAATCCGCTGGTGGAGCGAGTCGATTTCGATTGGGACGAGATCATCTCGATGGCCGCACAATATCGACCGGACATCATCGAATTGAAACTGATCCTCGAAGCCGATCGACAACTTGTGTTGCAAGCCGACAACCAAGCCAAGCCTCAGTTCGACGGGATCGCCAATTACCGCTGGGATGGCCTGAGTGGAGAAATGCCCAGTGGAGCGTTTCTACCCAACGATCCGGGGCGATTCGCCGGCTTCAATCTCGGCGTCAATTTCTCGGTTCCTTTGGGCTTACGCTCAGGCCGCGCGTCACTTCGCCGGCAAGAACTAAACCTTGCGCAGGACAAGCTGAACCTGGATCAAGGGATTCACCAAATGGTTCATCAGTTGACCCTAAACTACCGAAACCTTGATCAATTTTTCGAGCAATATGTCGCTTTCAAAGAAGCACGTGAGGCCGCCCGTTTGAACTTCTCCAATCAAGCTGCGGAGGTTCGAGCCGGACGACGCGAGTTTATCAATGTGTTGCAAGCCATCACTGACTGGGGCAACGCTGTTTCCCAAGAAGCCCGCTCGATCACGCAGTACAACACCGAACTGGCGAACGTTGAGCGTCAAACCGGAACCATACTGGAAACGCACGGCGTTCGTTTTGTCGAAGAGAGGTTCGGCTCGATCGGTCCCGAAGGATTACTGGGCGTCAAACGAACCCAGCAATGCTATCCAGGTCGGCTTGGCCTGGATGGAGGCTCTGACAAATACGAAGAGGCTGAAGACACGTCTGATGATTCTTTCAACTTGAAAGATCTGGAGGTTCGTCGCGGGAAGCGGGACAAGCCGGACACATCAGATCTCAATCGTGATATGGATATGGATATCGATGCTCCGCAACCGAAACTAGAAGGCAGCATCGAATCAAGTGATGGAGCGGCTATCGGTTCCGGCACTCGCCAACTCAACTCGGCCCCGATGCAGCAGTCGAAACGCCGAACTCGCCTGATCGACCTGTTTCGCTAGGTCAATTTTTCACTGCAAGCGGCACAGATTCAATGTGCCAGTTCAACAGTGACGTCCTTCTTAAGATGATTGAAGATAATCATGTTGTAATGCAGGTATTCCTGATCCACATTCCAATCACTAAGAAATTTCTCGTAGGATTGCTTGATCGTCTTGCCTTTCGCCGCGTCGTTCAGATAGACGATTTCCTGTTCATCGTCGTAGCCAATGGCAAGGCGGTAGTGCGTGCCTCTTGCAGTCTTGCCGTTTTTCTGCAAGACAATGACCGGCACTTCGTTGGCTATGTACTTCTTGAGTGCCGCGAATTGCTTTGCCTCTTTCTTAAGCCCTTCGTCTTCATCCGCCGGCATGTTCTTAACGTAATAATTCAATACGTCAGAATGAAGCTTCAGGAACTTTCGCATCGTACTCGTTCCAGTACCCGGATATTTCTTAAAGTTAATCTCTTTGTCGTTCAAGATCCCGGACTTGACGACTCGTTTGAGCGTCGGGTATTCGAGAAGAATGTTCTTCGCGATATCAAATTGATCATGCTTTCGCACTCGCCAGTACTTAAACACCATCTCAATGGTTGCTGGACCACAAAGCATCTTCTTTTGACGGACTAGCGGAACACGCAAACGAACTCTCGACGGAATCTCAACTTCGGCATCACTCGATTTGGTACCTGCCTTCTTTGAAACGTCCGGCTTGTTTGCCTCTTGCTTCGCAGACTCTTGTTCAGCCGCCTTTTGCTTGGGAAGCTTTTGCTGGGGAGGCTTTTGCTGGGGAGGCTTTTGGGCCAATGAGGTTGGACAAATAACGCAAGACAGCGCCAGCAATGCGCCGCAATTTAGAAACTTCTTCAAGGTGTCAAATTTCATTTTCTGAACTCGCAACTTGGCGTTTTACGAAACTGGATTTGAATTGGAACGAGGCTTTCAATGATTCCACTTTATCAAACACCGTGCAACATATCAATTATTTGAAGACAACGAATCATTCAAACCATGTTTAGACCAATGCTGTTCAATAAAGAAGGACTTCGGAATTGTTTTGTCGTGGCTACCGTCGCCAGACGGTGGAAAACCGCAAATTCATTGCGACCAATCCACGCTACGTTCAATGAACGGTATTGCGTTTAGAGTGCGGCCAATCGTTTGGAGAACGCCATTCCTCGCTCAACTCTTTGTACGCCGGCAATTTTCGACTCAAGCAAATTTTGTTCGTTGACTTGCGCGGTTGCTACCAAACATGACGATCAGATCTCAATTCGAAGTGGTACGTCTGAATACAGTATATGATCGCTGGTTGATCTCGGCTGCTATATCGATCAAGATCACGAGAAATCATCAAAGCGACGCCAATTTGGCGTGCGAGATGATTTTGAATCCCTTTCGTGAATGTCGATTTCCGAGTCATTTGGAGAATATGATTATGCGACTGCTCGCAAGCACATTTTTTGTACTATCTGTTCTTGGTCTCTTGAGCAATTCCGCCGTCGCTGACGACTGGAATCAATGGCGAGGTTTGAAACGGGACGGGAACTGGGCTGAAACAGGTACGCTGACGAAATTTCCGGCAAGCGGACCTAAGGTTCTCTGGCGGGCGCCGGTCGCCAACGGTTACGCCGGCCCAGCGGTCGCGCAAGGCAAAGTCTTCGTGGCAGACTACATTCGTAAAGACGGTGACGACACTCCGAACCCGGGTACCAAAAGCGAATTGTCTGGTTCCGAGAGAATTCAATGCTTCGATTCGAAAACTGGAAAGCAGCTTTGGGAACACAAATACGAATGCAAATACAAACTCTCATATCCCAACGGACCGCGGGCAACTCCAACCGTCGATGGTGATCACGTGTATTGTCTGGGAGCCGAAGGCAACTTAGTTTGCTTAAAGACATCCGACGGCACCCAAGTATGGTCGCATGATTTGAAAAAGGTTTACAACATGGAGCTGGCTCCTCACTGGGGCTTTGCCGCTCACCCATTGGTCGATGGCGACACGCTTTATTGTGTTGTAGGTGGTACCAAGAGTGTCGCCGTCGCGTTTGACAAATTGACTGGCGAAGAAAAATGGCGTGCACTCGACGCCAAATCACCTGGCTACTGTCCGCCGATCATGATCGAAGCTGGTGGCACAAAACAACTGATTATTTGGCACCCTGAATCGCTTAACAGCCTCAATCCAGCAACTGGCGAAGCCTATTGGTCGTTCGCCATGAAACCAGCCTACGAGATGTCCATAATCGCGCCGATTAAACACGGCGAATATTTATATGCGACGGCACTTCAAGGAACGTCGATCTTACTGAAACTGGACACTGAAAAGCCCGCTGCTGAAGAAGTCTGGCGCGGCAAAGGCCCCCATCCAGATCACAATCCACCCGTCATTGTTGACGGACACATTTTCGGCGTCGATGAAAAAGGCCAACTACGATGCTTCAACTTAGAATCCGGCGAACGAGTATGGGAAGACCTGGCAACGACGCATGGCGGAAGACCAGCCAACTCAACCACCGGTTTCGTTGTCAAGAACAACGACCACTATTACATCATGTGTGAAACCGGCGAGTTGATCATCGCGGAGATGTCGGCCGCGGGATACAAAGAGCTAGATCGTGCGAAGATCCTCGATGAAACAAGCGTGACTGGCAGCCGAGATGTTGTCTGGAGCCACCCTGCGTTTGCAAATCAATGCGTGTTCGCTCGGAACGATAAAGAAATCGTCTGCATCTCGTTGGCCAAATGATTGGCAGTTGGTGCGGACGAGTGGCGCTTCAAAATCTATCGCTCCTGAGAATAGTGTTTCTTTACGAATTTGAATCTCAATTGCGCTCGCTCAATTGCGCTCGCTCAATTGCGTTTTCTTAGCTGCGCTCGCTCAATGCTCACGCCGACTGAGGTCAGTCGCAATTCTTGCAGCGGTTGTCATGCGAACCAGTCCGATGCCGGCGCGGAATACAACCGCAGCCGGCAGGGATAGCGCTGCCGCTTCGATGACGCTTCGATTGAGCGCCAACAAGAGCACGACTCCAATGAGCCCCATGCCGGCTAACGCAATGAGCCACCCCATGACTTCACGAATTCCCATCCACATGTCTATTCTCGCTTCTTAGATTCTCAATTGAAATTGACTTATCACTCGGGCATCGCTCACAAACGAATTACCGACCTTTGTACCAAGCAACCCTGTCCAGTCGTTATGCCTTAGTGCTATTACGCAACCTGCGCAGATGTATCACTCACCTTCTTGCTGCCGAATTTTCGCTCGGCGTTTCTCTAACGAATAACTTTCGTTCCAAAACTCCTTGGCGATTAAGCTGCGTGCATGAATTCCAGCCTGACCCCGATCCATTTTCCAACGTGCCAACGTCGATACAATTGTGCTGCAGCTGAACCAGCAGATGAACATAAAAAACGCCAAAAAGATCAAACGCGTTCCCTCAGGCGTGATGGCCAGTCGACGGCCGGCGGCGATATCCAACGGAAAAACGGAAAGTAAGACCACCGCTAAAAAGATGGATGCAGGAATCAACAGCCAGCGACCGCCAAGCAATGACGGAAACTGAAATTTGATTGTCGGATCAACCTTGTTACTGCCCTGCTCTTTTACCGATTCTGGCACTGCGGACTTTGGCACTGCAGACTCTATTGCCACAGACTCTGACAACTTCGAATCAACGACGGGGCAGTAAGTCCGAGCATACTTAGCGATTGTCAAGTATCTCATACACAGCCCGGCGAGAACGATCACTAAAAAGCTGAACAAAAGATCAGGCAAATAGAGAACATCACTGACAAACCCCCATCCGCTTAATTCAAAAGCTCTGTCAAGCCTAAAAGCAATCAAGCTAAAAAACGTCAGGTAGATTAGCCAGCCTCGCTTCAACACCAACCCAAACATTAGCAAGGAAGCGACTAACAAGAGCCCGAAATATTCGAGTTCTTCTAACACAATTAGGCAGATCGACGACACCAAAATCGCCAATATCAAAATCAACAAAGACTGCCGTGTACCGGTACGAAAAGGAGAGGTACGCATAGGAAATTCCTGATTGGCTATTTCGCCAATAGCATGGTTTCGCTGGATACTCATCGACGAGCCCTCATCGCTCGACCACGGCTCTTTCCAGATTGGAGGATTCCGATCTCCATCGCCACCATCTGCATCAGGCTTGGATCATTGACACGCGCAAACGCGGCGCCCAATTCGATCACCCGGCGACCAAAACTCGTTGGGGCGTTCGACGGCTCAATCGACCCAAAATCTCTCATGATTCTTTCGGCGACTGGATCGACTGCCGACGGTGCGGGCAATGGCGCAAGCGGTGCGACAAACATCACTCGATGTCCCGCCGCAATGATGGTCTTGATCACACTCTCCAAAGCGTCTTCGCATGGTTGGTCAATTGGCTCCGGCGCAACAATTACAAACAGTTCATTATCTTTCGCTCGCGACTTCGCTTCCGCCATCACGTTGGTCAACATTAAAGTCATTCGTCGACATTCTTGGTTCCAGTACCGAGGCTCCGTCCAAGGCGGAGCCAGAGTAACGTTTGTGGAACTCGATACTACCGAGAACTGATGAACGTACTGCAAACATGCCGCTCGCATCTCAGGGTTATCGAATTGAAGACGAGTCGACATCCCAGCCGGCAATTTCAACAAGTGTTCGAGAACGATTGCCAATGAACGGCGGATTCGATCGTACCGCGTTGGCTTAAGCCTTAATGTCCTGCGAGCAGCCGGCCCCGAATTGAACGTCTCGTTAAAAAGCTGTGGAAAGCGACGAGACGCATTGTCATAAACTAGCTGAACCAATTCTTGCGTCGTCAGTTGCTCAAGGGGCGGGTTCGGATTCGACGCGACCAAAAGATGTTGAAGCAAGCGAGTCAGTTGACGCTCACCGGAACCGTGATCGATTCGATTCATCGACTCCGATCGCATGATCACCGCAGCCACCGGATCCCGATCCGCCAACAATAATTTCGCAATTGCCGCGCTGGCCATGATAGCGCGATCCGCCGTCGACGGGCCCGGACGTCCCTGAAACTGATAAGCAGCTAGGTCGGCGATTATGGTCGCCCGAATTGGAACCTCATTCTCAAACTCGCAAGTCATGAGCTTGCCGAGCCGCGCTGTCGGCTTCCACGCAATCGTGCGAGGTGGATCACCTACTCGGTAATCGCGAATGCCCAGCAACTCAGAACTGACACCAGCCGTCTTGTTGCGGTGGTGCCCAATATGCCGTTGCAAGTTGTTGTGTTTCAAAACAGAAACCGTCGTCTGCGGTCGAATCAGAAACGGAAGCACCGTTGGCTCCTGATTGACGGCGATAAATTGTTCAGTGCGAAAGAACCCCCAGTAGTCCGAAACCTCAACCTTCAAGCCAGGAAAAGAGGCCTTGCCACAAATGGAAGTCGAAACCGAATAGTCAATTCCGAAACGACTCAATCGGCCTGAATCAAAAAGACGATAAGCTTGTCCGGCTTCAACCGCGAACGTGTCCGGCACCGAATCGTGGACAAGAATTCGATATCCACGAGTCAACTTCGACAGCGATCCGGAAATGCTAATCTTGAAAGAACGCTCGGCGACCATCGTCACGTTTTCGTAATCCTGGCCATCAATGGTTCGAACAGCATTTTCGACGAGCGGCTTGCCAGTTAGCCTCAGTCGTTGAAACAGCGTCCATTCAACCCAAACCCAAATGATGACCGACAACGAAAGTAGCGCGAGCGACTCAACTCTGTTCATGACGCAAAAGATCATGAGCAAGGTAGCAGACGCAAGAACAAAATTGCTACGGACGGTTAGCATGAAGAGCTTTAGCGGGCAGAGGTTGAATAAATTGAAAGAAAAACGTGACGTCTAAAGTTCCCTCACCGGAACGGATCTAATGACCTCTTGAATCACCTCCGAAACGGAGCGGCCGGAGAGTTCTGCCTCAGGCCGAAGAATGACACGATGCTCCAGTACCGAAGGCGCGATCGCTTGTACATCTTGGTGAGAAAAGAAATCTTTGCCGTGCAATAAAGCTCTGGCGCGGGCGGCCTTCAAAAGGTAAATTCCGGCGCGCGGACTGGCTCCCAGTAGTACCTCATGATGTTGGCGTGTCTCCCGAATCAGGTCGACCACGTACTCTTTCATTTCCCGCTTCCCGAAAACCGCGGGCACCGCCTGCTGCAAGGTTTGAATCCGTTCTGGGCTGCATAATTGTTGCGATACCGGCGGTGCTGATTCCTGAAGCTCCAACAGTTCAATCTCGCCATTGCGATCAGGATAGCCAACATTGACACGAAACAGGAAACGGTCTAACTGAGCCTCTGGCAAACGGTAAACGCCTTCTTGCTCGACGGGATTTTGCGTCGCCAGTACGATAAAGGGTCTCGGTAACTGAAGCGTTTCACCCTCAATGGTTACCTGACTTTCTTGCATCGCTTCAAGTAAAGCGGATTGGGTTCGCGCCGGAGCTCGATTCAATTCATCAGCCAACAACAGTTGGCAAAAAATCGGTCCCGTTTGTAAAACAAACTTGGACTTCGCCTGGTCTAAAATTCGGGTGCCGGTCACATCGGACGGGAGCAAGTCGGGGGTGAACTGGATCCGACGAAAATCCAAGCCCATTGCCGAAGCCAGCGTCCGGCACAACGTCGTCTTGGCCGTACCCGGCACGCCTTCGAGCAACACGTGGCCACTGGCAACCGTCGCGATCAGGACTTGTTCAATTACATTTTCCAGGTCAACAAGCGTCCGACTGAGGCTCTTGGTTGCAGAAATTCGCAGCTCGTTGGCGGCTTCCGCTGCGGATTGAATATTGATCGTACTACTCACACATGCCTCTAAATGAATCAGTAAAGTCGAATTTATAAAATCTAATCAGTTCTTGAACGGCAAATTTGAGCAGCCAAATTTAGCAAATAAACGTTCTCATGACTTGGATGCCCGCGCATACTCTTGCCACTCCTTGACCTCACGTTCGAGTTTTCGAAGACGCGAGCGAGTCCAGTAAGTGTCGGGCTTTGTCTTGAAAAGATTGCTGAACTTGGTCATCGAATTAAAAACGGCTTTCGACTCAACATCGGTGCCAACTTGCAAGCCAGACGGAAACTCAGGCCAATCGTTGAAGGGCCGGTCGGCTAGTTCAACACAAAGCGAGTTCAGCAACACCCGCGCCGCCCAATGCCGGTCACGAGCCTGTTGTGATTTTAAGTTCTTCGCTTGTTTGCGTTCACCCTTAACGGCAACTTGACTGGCTGTTTGATTCTGCAGTGACTTCTGCCAAATGAAAGCAAGTACAAACGTCACCGATGCCATCGCGAACATCAGGAACAACAGAAAACGATTCATTTTGACATCGGAGACTTTCGCTAAATTATCGTGAATGAAATCATTCAACAAATTATCATCCTCGGCAACCGTCGCGACTTCGTTGGCGAATTCCAACAGGGCTGAAGGTGGCAAATTCTCTAACGCGTTCAGCACATCGTCTTGGGTGGGAGCTGGAAGGTCGGACGGATCGAATGGCGGATCGAATGGCGAATCTGTCGACAAGCCAGCCGGCACCGTGGGGGTGAAGGCTCGACCGTCCGCAACAATCAAGAAATATTTGCGCTCCCGGTTCTTAAGCCATTCGATGGCCCGATCGGCAAACAACGCGTTATCCTTGTAGGTAATCATTTGATTGCTGAACGCCGATTGATCGGCAACGCCGATGATTCGATTCCCCGCTTGGTTCTCCATCGCTGCCGCAAACATGTGCTTTCTATTTCTAATGGGGTCAATCGGCAAATTTGCGATGCGTACCGCCGTCGTGCTGATTAGTCTTCCTGGTCGGTTGGTCGCAATTTCGCCGACCCCTTCAGTTACCGGGTGCGCACGAACATCAGTGACGAGTGGGCAATCGCTGTGCCCCGCAAACCAATCGTCTCGCCTGTAAGAATCGCCGACGAGAGAATCGAAAGTTAGGTTGTTATGATAAAATCCAATGCGGCTACCTTTCGCACAGTCGGTCGCAACCAGCGCGGCGGCTCCCTTGTCGATCATCAGCTCATAATGAATATTCCGAGACTGAAGATCGCCCAAAATTAGCAAGACCAGCTCCCGCTCGGGAACCGACCGCACTTTCGAAATGCTCACTGGTTCCAAACCGGCGTTTAAGCAAAGCAAATGAAGTCCGTCGTAACCGCGCTTCCACTGAGGTGAAATAGTGACGTCATCTTGGGCATCAGCTGAGCTGGCCATAAACAGCCAACAGGCAATCAACATGCAAAAACTTCGAAGCAGAAGCGATTTGCAGGCGTTAGTATTTTGAAAAGACGACGAAGACAACATCAGTTAGTTTAGCTCTCCGATGTTTTGGGGACGTATTTTGAAGGACTTAGGCCCTCGTTGGCAAGCTCCAAAATCGTTTGGTGAAAATGCGTCGATTCGATTGCCTCCAGCTTGGCGTCGGATCGCATATACCTTGCATGTACGTACTGCTTGATCAATTCGTTGATCTTGTCTGCTTTCTCCGGAGCCGACTCGCCTAGCACTTTGTTAGCGCGTTGCGAGTTCCACCATGTTGATTGAGATCCAAATTTCGTCAGTAACAAAAGATCGAAGGCCTCAACAAGTTCTTTCGGCGAGCCAACACTGGCCTCTTTCAATCGCTTGACGCGTTGCTTCTTTTTTCTGCCAACCGCCGTCGGCTCAGTCGGTCGCAAAACCAGGTAGCCGATAAACACGCAAACTCCAATAATCCCCAAAACGATAAAAACAAATCTCGGATTTATCGTCGACAAGTCAGAAAGTTGTCTCAACAATTCAGTCGACGAAATTCTGGGCGATTCAAATCCACTTGAGCCAGAACCGGCGGCACGATCTCTTGTTTGATCGCCCCATCGCTCTTGGTTTTGCCGCTTGCGAGAACCTGGCGTCGAAGCTGCTTCCGTAGAATTTCGGTCTCGACGAGATTTCATTCGCCGCTCTTTGTTGTGAGCGGCCTCTCGTTTGCGCGACTTTTCTCGCTGCTCGGTCACAGACTGATGCACTTTATCGACCAAACTACCGACGGTCAATTTAGCTGACTTGCCAAAATTCAATCCCGAACCGCTCCCCTGCTTCGCTCCGGTCGAAGACGAACGACTCTCCGTTGAACTTTTGACTTTAGAAACGGTGCGGTCGGCGGCTTCCATTATCAAACGTCTGACCCGGGACGAGTAATGTTCTTTAGGGATTCCCGTCGCAGACCGCTGCTCGACACCTCGTTTGGCCTTTCCTTGATTCTTGGCCTTTCCTTGATTCGTAAGCGAAGAGTTCTTGAGTGATTTTGCTACCCACTCAGTAGCATTCTCAAACATTCCTTTGCTGTTGGTTTCCGAATTCGCTGCTCGGTACGCCTTTTGAAACTTTTCTCGTTGCTCGACCGGTAAGCCATCAAACGTCGGGCCGTCCGGCCCCGGTTTAACTACGTCGCCAACGATCTTCTCCCAATTGATATCCGGCTCTGACTCGCTTGGTCGCTTTCCGTCAGGTTCATACATTCTTAACGGCGGACGAGCAGTCGAGTTTCCAGCTTGGCCAGTTCGTCCAGTTCGTCCAGTTCGGCGTCCAGCATTGCGTTGATCGTTGGAGGACGGGGCACCCGGACCTGAAGGCCGCGTGGATCGCCCGTTGTCAAAAGTGCGATCGGCGGGATTAGTGGTTCCGGTGCGCTGGCCATCCAACGTATTTCGATCCGGCTTGCCGTCCTTAATTCCGTTGGGCGAAATTTGATGCCCCGAACCGGACGCGTCGTTTCCAAACCGCGAGGCTTGCTGATTCGCAGTCGAGAGATCGTCTTTCCTCGCTAAACCACCCTTTCGGTTGGGCTCGCCGAGACCGTTGAGTTTCTTCCCCCTATCGGTTGTCTTCTGATTTGCGGGGTTACGATCAATCGAATTTTCTTTATTCAGATCTGATAACGGCGAGGAACTGCCCTTCTCAGGTCGCGCGACCGATTTTTTACTCCGGTTGGTTCGTTGTTCTTGAAATCCATTGTTGTCGGTCTTCGTCGAACCCGGCTGCTCAGCCAACTGCGAATCTTGAAACTTTTGTGAATCCGGCAAATTTGAATTCTGTCCCTGGCTTCCAGTTTCCCTTCGGTTGGCTTCGCCATTTCGCCTGGCGGCTCTATCGGATGAATTTCGAGATTCGCTTCCATCGTTAGAGCGAGACGGATCCTGCTCACCCATTCGCACACTTTGATTTAGGGCAGAGCTTTGGCTTTCCGCGTCATTCACCTGCTCTTTGGTTTCACGAAACAAATCGGAAAATTGCTTTTTGAATTGTTCTCTGCCGGCTTGTTCCAGTGGCGAATCACTTTGCTGAAACTGAAGGTCTCGAAACCGATCCTCCAGCGTCCGTTGCACATCTGGGGGCACGCCCAATTGCTTCATCAGCCCCCGAGACGACTTGGATTCAACCCCATTTTGTTGCAGATACGTTTCAGCAAAATCCCATGCCTTCTCTTGTTGTTCAGGCGTTAATTTGGACAGAAAATCACGACCGGCTTTTGCCAGTTTATCGGTATCAACATTTGGTGGTCGCCGGGTGGCTCGCATCCTCGTCAATTTCTGAAACAACTCGCTGGGAGTCGGAACCATATCCTGTTCGAATTCACGCAACGATGGATCTGAAGCTTGAATTCCCAGCAGTGGCGGAGGCTGACCAACCGCCAACACGCACAGTGCCACGGAAACTAAGCAGAGATTTTTTTTGAATCGTTCCATCTATTTTCGCAATGTCGATTGCGGTTGATTTACGTTTCCAGGTGTCGTCAACCAATTAGTTCGAGGTCCGACGTTTTATGTTACGGAATAAAGCCACAAAGTGACTGAGGAATTCCGAAAAAGTCTCCTCCAAAGTATGAAAACCCGCTTACGAACTGAGTTGGACTCAGACTCCTCTATTAAAAACCGCCCAATGAACGTGACTAATTAGTTTTCTTTGACGTCATCTCCCACAACACACCTCGCGTTAAAGATGGCTTAATAAACGCCGCCGAACCACCCTGCGGCGCGGGATGCGGCTCGTTTGGGTTGGCTGCTAATCCGTAGTCGGGCAGTGCCTCCATTGCGGCCTCGATGTTATCAACACCCCAGCAAAGGTGATGCAAACCTTCTCCGCGTTCAGAGATAAACTTAGAAATCGGGTGATCGTCCGCAAGCGGTTGCACCAATTGGAGTTCGACGTTGCCCATGTCCAAATGCGTCAATTGAACGCCTGCGCTTTCGATGACTTCCTGCTTCGTGACCGGTAGCTGCAAAGTGTCACGATAAAAACTGAGCGCTTCTTCTGTGTTTCGAACAGCGATCGCGATATGATCTAATTTCTTGAACATGAGTTGGATGCGCGAAGCCGCGCTTCAATGACGAATTACGATTAAAGAACTACCAGTCAGATTTTTTTATGTCGAAGACGAATTTTAACATTGCCGTCTTGCCGGGCGATGGCATCGGGCCCGAAGTAACGGCACAAGCCGTCCGCATTATGCAGGCTGCAGTCAGTCAGTCTAGTGATTTAAAGCTAACGTTCAACGAGGTCTCCGTGGGGGCCCAAGAGTATTTGAAGAACGGTGATCCACTGCCAGATTCCGCTTTTGAGAGTTGCCGCCAGTCCGACGCGGTGTTGTTGGGCGCGATGGGGATGCCCTCGGTTCGTTGGCCCGACGGTCGCGAGATGACACCGCAAATTGATCTTCGCGAGCGATTGGATTTGTTTAACGGGCTGCGTCCGATTTATCTTTACGCCAGCGAGGACTCGCCACTTAAAAACTACCAAGCCGGCCAAATAGATTTTGTCATCGTTCGAGAGAACACAGAAGGCCTCTTCGCGGCGCGGACTGACCCACAGGAACAAACCCGTGAAGCTGCTCGCGACGTCATGCTGATTACGCGCAAAGGCTCCTTGCGAATTTTTCGCGCGGCGTTCGAGCAAGCTATGACGCGGCGAAAGAAAGTCACCTTGGTCGACAAAGCGAACGTGCTGCCTTCAATGGTTTTGTTTCGAGAAATTTTCGAAGAAGTTTCGAAAGGGTATCCCGAGGTGGAAACCGAAGTCGTTTACGTTGACGCGGCGGCTTTGTTCCTCGTACAACGCCCCGAATCATTCGACGTGATCGTCACCGAAAATATGTTCGGCGATATTCTGTCGGATCTCGCGGCGGGCCTCGTCGGAGGAATGGGAATGGCTCCTTCGGGCGACATTGGAACTGATTGCGCTGTATTCCAACCGTCCCACGGAACGGCCCCTGATATCGCTGGCCAGGGCAAAGCCAATCCGGTAGCAACAATTTTGTCCGCCGCGATGCTGTTGGAATGGCTCGATCATCCAGCCGCCAAAGCCGCTGGCGGTCAAGTTCGAGCGGCCGTACGAGAAGCACTAACGGATCCGACGATTCGAACCTGCGACGTTGGCGGAACAAAATCGACGACTCAAATGGGTGATGCGATCCTGGCTTGCCTCGAAACGACTTCCGCTAATTGAATCATCAATCGAATAGTACTTAGCTGACAACGATCTCAATCTTCTATCCAATTGGGCAAATGACTTTCAACGCCAAGAATTTGATCGACTTGACAATGACCCTGACTCGGGAAACGCCTGGAGTTGAATGGCAAACAGCAAGAACGCTTGAGAATGATGGCTGGAATGCAAGAACATTGAGTCTCTATTCTCATTGCGGCACCCACATGGATGCTCCATTACATTTTGGCTGTGGCGATCTGGCAACGATCGAGCAAACGCCTTTGACGACCTGTTTATCGGTCGCTCGGTTGGCTCGCCTTGAAAACGTCAAACCAAATGCGTTGATTGATGTGTCGGATTTGGGCGACACGATCGAAAACAATCATCAACCAGGCGATTCCATTTTGCTTCACACTGGCTGGAGTCAGTTTGCTGACCAGCCAAGCGTTTACCGGGATCAGTTGCCACGCGTATCTGAATCGCTTGCTCGCTGGTGTGTCAAGCGAAAAGTCGCGGTGCTCGGTGTTGAGCCGCCTTCGGTCGCGAATGTCAACGACCTCGAAGAAGTGACTTTGATTCACGAGATATTGCTTGGTGGCGGCGTGACCATCGTTGAAGGACTGACCAACTTAGAGAAGTTGCCAGCGAATCAACAGTTTTTGTTCGGCGCGATGCCGTTAAAGTTACTCGGCGGAGATGGATCGCCGTGTCGAGCTTTTGCCAGCCTCCAAAACCTCATCATTGGAGGTGAACAAGCATGACTGATTTGCATACCACTCTTCCGGTTTGGCCGGAACCGTTGGCCGAGAAAATTCGCATAACGCTGATCGAAAGCGGACGAACAATTGTCGTCCTGGACGATGACCCAACAGGCACGCAAACCGTTTATGACGTTCCGGTGTTGACATCATTTTCGGAGGACGACATTCGTGCACTGGTCGAGTCCCGGCCACCGATGTTCTTCCTGTTGACCAATTCGCGATCACTATCAGAATCGGAAACGGAAAGACTCCATCGAGACTTAGCCCAAAAACTCAAGCGAGTTGCGGAACAGACCAACCAGCAACTTGAGATCATCAGCCGTAGCGACTCGACGTTGCGAGGACACTTTCCGTTGGAAACGGATGCGTTGGTTAGCGGTTGGCCCGGTCTTGCTGACCTGACACTGGTCATGGGGTTTTTCGCTGAAGGTGGAAGGTTAACAATCGAAGGCCAACATTACGTGGTCGAAAACGAGAAGATGACGCCCGCCCATGAAACACCGTTTGCCAAAGATCCAGTTTTTTCATACGAGAACTCCTTCTTGCCGAAATGGATTGAAGAGAAAACCTCGGGCCGAGTGGCTGCCGAGAAAGTGGTTTCAATTCCACTGAATGTGATTCGCCAAAACGGACCGGACGGTGTTCAGCAAATTTTGGATAGCGCACCCAGTGGCTCGAACTGCGTCGCTGATGCCGCAACCGACCAAGACGCTTATGTTGTTGCCGCAGCCGTCGGCCAATCGAGTCGCAAAATAATGGCCCGAACGGCAGCGTCATACGCCCGAGCGAGGGCGGGGCTGACACGCAAACCCGAATTGTCCGCTGACGAACTCAAAGATGACGGCAAGGGAGGGCTGGTGGTCGTTGGCTCGCACGTGCCCAAAACAACCACTCAGCTAAATCATTTACGTGCCCAGATGCCGGACATCGTCGCATGCGAATTGTCGATCGATGAAATTCTGACAAACGCTGAAAAAGTTGTGGTCACCACAGCCGCCATGATCGACCAGCAGCTTACCGCTGACCGAAACGTTGTCGTGTTCACCAGTCGGACTTTAAGAGAAGGTGACAGCAACGAGGAGAATCTAAGTATTTCGCAAAGCGTATCAAAGTGCGTCGCCAACATCGTAGCTCGGATCTCGATTCGTCCAAAATATTTGATTGGCAAAGGCGGCATCACCTCCAGCGACATCGCGACTCAATCACTGCAAGTCAAACTGGCGACAGTCGTGGGCTCGATTTTGCCAGGAATTCCAGTCTGGCGGCTGGGTGAAGAATCACGTTTTCCCGATCTCAATTTCATTGTGTTTCCGGGTAACGTTGGCGGGGAATCAGCCCTCTTCGATGCCGTCAAGAAACTTACTTAAATGCATAAACGTTCCCGCTAGTAATAAGCCTATGAACGAACAATCGAAAACGATCCGTCCGCTAGTTGGAGCCTGCGTCGGCGCAGGTTACTTCAGCCGCTTCCATCATGATGCGTGGCAGCGAATTGCGGGCGTTAACATTATTGCCAATTGCGATCAGCAAATCGAAAAAGCGAACACTTACGCGAAAGAATATGGCATCCCCCACAGCTACTCGGCGGATCACCTAACGGAATTGCTTGCCGAACATCAGCCCGATTTCATTGACATCGTAACGCCACCGGCAACCCACTTCGACTTATGCAAAACCGCGATTGACGCCGGTGTATCGATTATCTGCCAAAAACCGCTGGCCCCAGATTGGCGGCAGACTCAAGAGCTAGTTGAATTGGTTAATCATTCAAACGTGCGGTTCATGGTTCACGAGAACTGGCGTTGGCAGCCGTGGTATCGAAAGATGAAGACGATGATTGATGCCGATGAGATCGGAGAAGTGTTTCATTGCAATGTTCATTGCCGAATGGGAGATGGCTGGGGTGAAGACGCGTATCTGGCCAGGCAGCCATTTTTTCGCGACTATCAACGCTTGTTTATCTTCGAAACCGGCGTGCACTTCCTGGACACATTCCGATTCCTATTCGGTGATGCAAAATCTGTGTTTGCAAAGACTGCTAAACGAAACCCGGTGATCCAAGGGGAAGACAGCGCAATAGTCGTTTGTGAAATGCAGTCCGGAACGACTGCAGTGCTGGATGCGAATAGATACAATGAGTCCGCTGCCGATGACGCGCGGTACACTTTTGGTACGGTTCGCATCGAAGGAAGCAAAGGCCACTTGGAGTTAGACTTTGATGGCTCGTTACGCTTGAAAAGACTTGGTGAATCGGCAAAACAAATTGAGTACAAACCATCTCGACAGGGATTCGCTGGCGATTGTGTTTTTTCACTTCAACAACATTTTGTCGACCGCATGAATTCTGGCGAAGCGTTTGAAAGCACAGCGACCGATTATCTGAAGTCAGTTGAACTAGTCGAAGCGGCCTACCGATCGGCGAGCGAAGGTTGTGTTTGTCAAATTCCGATTTGAGACAAATGTTGAACGAAGATTCGTTGTTCAATCGCCATAAATAAATTCAGTTTTACGCCAATTCAACACCCATCAGCCCTATGCCATTTCGTTACTTACTGGTCGCTCTAACGTTCTGTCTCTCGTTATTGCTGTACATCGATCGAACTTGCATTGCGACTTCGAAGAAGACAATCTGCGCGGAGTTTGATTTGTCCGACATTCAGTGGGGCTGGGCCATGGCCATCTTTACGCTTGGCTATGCCCTCGCTCAGACGCCAACGGGAATGATGGCAGATCGCACGGGGCCGCGCATGTTGTTGGGAGGAATCGTTTTCCTCTGGTCGCTCATGACCGCGATCACCGGCGCGGTAACTGGGTTTGTTCAATTGATGATCGCTCGGTTTGTTTTTGGCGCCACCGAAGCCGGCGCCTTTCCCGGATTAGCACGCGCGACCTTTAGCTGGTACCCGGTGAAAGAACGCGGCTTGGTAACTGGCATCAACTTTTCTGCCTCACGATTGGGTGCCGCAGCGGCAATGTTTTTCATGCCGGTGTTGATCAACCAAGTCGGTTGGCGGGGCGCGTTTTACTTGCTTGGCGGACTTGGAATCGTGTTCGCGATAATCTGGGTGCTGGCCTTTCGTAACGATCCAGCCGAACACCCAAACGTTTCGGAAGAAGAGCGGGACTACATCGTGGCCAATCGCCAACAGGTCAGCAACGAATTAGCACCGACGCTTGCGTTCAGTCAAATCATGGCTTCCAAAGCAGTTTGGCTGACGATGATCCAGTATTTTTGCAGTAACTTTACATTCTTCTTCGCGTTGACTTGGCTATTTCCCTACGTCAAAGAAACTTACGACCTATCACCTGGGAATGCTGGCCTACTGTGCGCGCTGCCGTTGGTTGGCGGCGCGATGGGAAACTGGTTTTCAGGTTACCTCGTTGATTCGCTCTATAAAAAGCAAGGCCTCGTTTGGTCTCGGCGAATTCCAGCGATCATGGGATTCTCACTGGCTGCCATCGGACTCTACTGCAGTTTGCAAACGACATCAGCGACGACGACAATCCTGTTTTTTACATTGGCTTTGTTCGGTGCAGACATGACCCTCAGTCCATCGTGGTCATATTGCGTCGACATCGGCGGTAAAAGTTCTGGAGCTGTGTCCGGCACGATGAACATGGCCGGGAATATCGGTTCGTTCGCTACCGCGATCGCCTTCCCTTATTTGAAAGACGCTTTCACCAGCCCCAAGCCTTTCTTTGTGGTTGCGGCGGTATTGAACGTCGTCGCAATTGTGATCTGGTTTCAAATGCGTTCTGATCAACCAATTGAGAATTCGAAGACCGGTTAACCTTTTGTTGTTTGTCGCTCCGGCTAGTGAGACGGCATGCTTATTGGGACGATATATTCTCGAATGGCTTCCGAATGGCTTCCGAATTGGTTCAAAAACTTCTTTTAAGGGCCCCCTCTCATGTTCGAATTCGTGCTTTCTCTTGTCGCCTGCGTGGCGCTCATCCTTCTTGTTGTTGGGCTGATCTTCGCATTTGCGTCGGACTTTGTTGACAGTCGTGGCTTCGATCAGAAATGGCCTCCATTATCTGACGAAGAATTTTTGAGCCGATGTCCCCCGGGCACCACTCGCGAAACAGCGCTTCGTGTTAGGACGATTGTCTCGGAGCAAGCTGGAATTCCGCGCGAGCAAATATATCCTGAGCAGCGGTTTGTCGGTGATCTTGATTGTTAGGTGTACTTTGCCGGAACCGACTTCGTCTTTTGCCACAGTCTTCCCCAGCCCTGGGCAGCGTGAGGAAGCGGTACCCGTCACCTATCCCGATCTGACACAAATTTTCAAAACATTCTCAAAATCGTTCGAAACGATTTTAGTAAGTTTGAAGACCGAAGCCTCTAAGTGATTAGCCGTTCTTAATTTTTTTAGCTACCATGATAAGTGAGACGAATCAGCTCTGAATGACGGACTCCACTTCTTGATCGGGCGAGCAAAGGATGTCAGTTCACACAACTCCCCCCAGCCTTTTACTGAGGCTGCGGGATCATCATGACCAAGAAGCTTGGGAATCATTTTGCTCCGTCTACGGCTCTTTGCTGTATGGCTACTGCCGCAAACGAGGCTTGGATTCGAATGACTCGGCTGACATTTCTCAAGAAGTCATGATTCGTGTCGCCAGAGGAATTCGCTCGTTCAACTACGACCGTTCCAAAGGCCGCTTTCGCGATTGGCTCGCTACGATTTTGCGTAACGAAATCGCCCGCTGGTTCAAACGTAAGAAGAATGACAAACACGATTCACTTCTTCTTAATCAGCTTTCGGTTGACGATTCGTCTTGGAACGAAATGTTTCAGCAGCATGTTCTCAAGGCCGCGCTTACGCATTGCCGCGAGCGCTTCGAACCCCCGACATGGGAAGCATTTGAGCTAGTTTGGATTCGCAACCGCCCTGCACCGGAAGTTGCAAAAGAGATGGGTAAACCGCTTGAGTTTGTCTACACAGCCAAAAGCCGTGTTTTGAAACGGCTTGCGATTGAAGTCGATCGACTTGCCGAAGACGCGGATATTTAGGAGAGTCCTATGACTGACTCGACGGAACGGCCGACAACTCCCTTGTTCGCGAACGACTGCCCCGACTCGCTTGTTCTGTCTCAGTGGTTGCGCGGCCAACTCGACGACGCGATGATCGATGCAATCGAAACACACATCCCCGATTGTGATGCCTGTCAGGAACGCCTCGACCGGATGACAGATGAACCTCGAATGCCGCGCAACACAAATTCCCCGACACAACTATTCTCATCGACTGAAAACTATACCGACGAGCCACAATTTCAACGCCTAAAGGAACAAGTTCTAAAGAATGAAATCGGTAATTCGCCATTGGACAGCGGATGGAAAGACGGCTCGGGTTTTTTGTTTTCTCTGACCAGCAACCAGGCGAATTCTGAGCTCGACCAAGGATTCCAGCTTGAAATTGATCAGCGCGATCGGCCAACGGAAAAAGTCAATCCAGAAGCAACGAGAAACTCAGAAGCGGGCGTGCCTAATCAGGACGCGGGCACGATTAACCGAGAGGCTGATCAAACCAAAGACCATGACGGTGCGACGAACCGTCAATCACCTGGAGACTCACTGCCGCAAATCGACGGCTTTCGAATTGAAAGCGTTCTTGGTCAAGGCGGATTCAGCAAGGTTTTTCTGGCCTGGGACGAAGCACTATCGTTGCAAGTCGCGATCAAAGTCCTCGATGCCAATCGGATCGATTCACGTAGTCGCCAACGATTCTTTCGAGAAGCCAAAGTCGTCGCGCAACTAGACAATCCAAACATTGTCCGTGTGTATCGTTTCGGTGAAACAGAACATGGGCAACCCTACCTGGTGATGGAATACATCGCTGGAGGAACGATTGAGCACTTTACACAAGAACGATTTGCGAGCGGGTTGACTCGAGACACGATTGAAGACGCTGTACGAATCATTTCCGACGCCGCCCATGGCTTGACGGCCGTTCATGACCTCGGCCTCGTTCATCGTGACATCAAGCCAGCCAATATTTTGGTGTATAACGGCAACGCTGAAAAATCAAACGCTCGATCGCGAGAAGACTCGAGCGACTCCCAGCTTGGCCGACGCTTGAAAGCGAAGATTGCAGACTTCGGATTGGTAAAGTTCTTGGCCAACGAGAGCATCACTTTGACCCGAGCTGCGGAAATCGTGGGGACGCCTGCGTTCATGTCGCCCGAGCAGGCCCAGGAAAACTTGGAGGCCGACCACCGAAGCGATGTCTATTCATTGGGTGCGACGCTCTACTTTTCAATCACAGGGCAACCGCCTTTTCGTGGAAGTTCGCTGGCGGTGCTGAAACAGATCGCCTACTCCGATCCCATTCCTCCCGGCCGCCTCAATGAGTTGGTTCCTACTAGTTTGGAAACGATCTGCCTCAAGGCACTTTCAAAAGAACCCAATCGACGATACCAAACGGCATCCTCATTCGCCGATGATTTGACTCGGTTTCTTCACCAAGAACCCATTTCTGCCAAGCCAGTCTCGCGGTTGGAAAGGTTTGGAGTCTGGTGCTCCCGCAATGCGGCGCTCGCTACCACGCTGATCCTACTCGCCCTTTCGCTTTTGGCTGGTACCGTGACGAGCACTGTGATGTGGAGGCATAGCGAAAACAATGCGGCGGAATCAGCAAGACTGGCGGACAGTTTAAAAGACAACCGCAAAAAACTTAGAAGGTCAGTCAACAGTTTTCAAAGCAAAGTGTTTTCATCCGAAGCGATTCATTGGCAAATGACGAAACAGTTTCGGCAGGAGATGTTCCAAGACGTCATTCAGTATCTCGATGAGTTTTCCGAGCTGGACGTCGAAGACAGCAACAATGAAACCAATTCAGCCGGTGGCGACGCGTTGGCCAGCGATTATTTGGAGGTTGCTGATGCGGCTTTCCAAGTCTTGGAATTCGAGCAAGCGAAAACGGCTGCTGCGAGAGCGTTCGATCGCGGAGAAAAGCTCACATCCGGCCCCAGTAAACGCGTTGCGCAAGACTGGCACGCGTTCGCCCAAGCAGCGATCATGCTCGGCCGATCCGAATTAGCGATTGGAGACATCGAGCCGGAGAAGATAATTGAAATTTTTTCCCGAGGCGAAGCCGCCGCACAACTGGCGGTTGAGCTTGCCGAGCGAATGGAAATCGACACGAAAAGCGAGATGGCTTTAACGCTAATCATGGCTTCCTATCGCGCCCAATCACTACGCGAATTGACTGCTCAAACAAGAACAGCTTCTCCTTCGGGTGCGGCACGACACCAACATAAGATGTTGCGGCTGGGGCAAACGGCCTTTGATGCGTTAAGTCAATTAGATTTTCAGGAAAGCGGCGCCGACTTTAACATTGAAATCGAAGAGAAACGCCTGCTCGTCGGCTATGACATGCTGGACTTTATCGAAGACGAAGATTTTGAAACGTTTGCCAATGAGCTCGGAGAGGTAATTAAGCGACTGCGAAATGAGCGGCGCGTGGCTGGTCGTGAAATCTATCCGTCTGACCGAACTCGAGGCAAAATTGAGAAAAAACTGGCGGAGTTCTTTTGGGAGAATGGAAAAGCCGAAGAAGCCCTGACTTGGATCGAAACCGCTGAACAAAGTTACGTCCGAGCGCTCAAGCCCGTTCCGCAGAACCGAGTTTGGCGAGCAGAGCAGATCGATATCCAAACCATTCGGACTGAATATCTCGTTTTGGAACAGCAGTTTTCCAAAGCCAAAGAAGTGAATTTAGGAGCCATCAGAAACGCCATCGCGATCATCGGTTCCGATCCGAAAGACATCGAGGGTCGCAAAGAAGTGATTCGCCAATTGGTCACAGGTGGTGAGTTGTCAGTGATTCTTGACGACCACGACGGAGCTTGGCGAGATTTGAATACAGCCGCTCAAGACTGTCGACTTTTGGTAAACGCTGATAAAGAAACTAAGCATTGGTCTTTCTCAGTCCGGCAATGGTTACTCCCCATCGCTATGGAACACGCGCCACTGTCATACGACAAAGCTCGGGCCCATTTGTGGGACGAAGCCAATCGAAAATGGCTGGATTCGATTCCCGAAACCTATCCCGACGAAGATCAGCAACGAGCGATCGCTATCTACGACGGAGAAGTCGACGCGGAGAGACCAGAAGGGCTTGGGGCACCAATAAGTGCGTCCGTCGAATGATTGCTGTAGCGTTTTGACTCAAGCCTATTCATACCTGAGCGCGTCAATCGGATCGAGCAAGCTGGCGCGACGCGCCGGATAGAATCCGAAAAAGACACCGACAGCCGCCGCAAACAGAAACGCCACAATCCCGGCCGGAATCGAAACAACAACCGGCCAATCAGTCCCAGTCGAAAACGAATTGATCAGCGTTGTCAGACCCACCGAAGCTCCGACTCCGAGCGCGAACCCAATCAATCCGCCGATGCACGACAGCATCACCGACTCGACAAGGAACTGCATCAAAATATCCCGGGAGCGAGCCCCAACTGCCATCCGAATTCCAATTTCGCGAGTTCGCTCAGTGACCGAAACCAGCATGATATTCATGATACCAACGCCGCCGACAAGCAATGAGATCCCAGCAATCGACGCCAACATCAAAGTCATCGTCCCGGTCACCATTCCCAGCATGTTGGCGATCTCAGTCGTCGTTTGGACTTCAAAATCAGCTTTTTGCCCCGCGCTGATATCGTGCCGATCCATCAGAAGCTGCTTAATTTCCGTCGACGCCAGCGACATTTTCTCCGGCGAAACGGCCGAAGCAATGATCACGTGAACATCGTCGAAGCTTGAGCCATTGAGCGTTCGGCGCACTGTCGTATGCGGCATCAGGATCACGCTGTCCTGATCTTCACCGACCATGTTGGCGCCTTTGTCTTCAAGAACTCCGATGATGGTGAAAGGCTTGTTGTTGATTCGAATTTTCTCATTGATCGGATTGGCTGTTTGAAATAGCTTCGTCACGATCGTCTTACCAATAACGCAAACTTTTTCTGCCCGGTCAATCTGTGCTTCATCGAAGAACGCGCCATACTTGATCGTCCAACTTCGAACCAACAGGTAGTCACCACCGACACCAAACATTTCGTTTGGATTGACGTTTAGATTTCCGTAAACGACTTGGCCGCCCGTTCCTACCAATGGAGTGGTTGCCATGATCGAATCACACTCATCGGAAATCGCCTCCGCATCTTTTGACGTCAGCGTGTTCAGCAAGCCACGCCGAACTCCGCCGCGGCGGCGCTGGGCCGGCTGGATGACGATCACATTGGTGCCGAAGCCTTCGAGTTCGCCACGAACAAGTGCGCTGGCCGATTGCCCGATTGAAACCATTGTCGTTACCGCAGCAATGCCAATGACGACGCCCAACACCGTCAAACCGGCCCGCATTTTGTTTTTGCCGAGTGCTCGCAAGGCGATGGATAACGTGGTCAGAAAACGCATGGTTTAACTTTGTGAATGAACCGATTGATTGATCTTTGATCCGCGATTGGTTTGCTTCTTGTCCAGCCTTTGTCCAGTCTTTGTCCAGCTTTCTCAAGCACTCGAAGATTCATGACCACGCATTTAGAAAAACGAAACGGTCGAAAGCGAAACGGTCGAAAGCGAAATGGTCGAAAGCGAAACAAGTAAAATGCGACACGACACGACAATCGTTTACTCTTCGCCTGCCGCCTTTTGGCCGGTGACCAACTCGGTGTCTTCTTCTAACTCACCTTCGACCAACACGGAATACTGATTGTCACTAATTCCGACTTTGACCTCAATCGCCCGCAGCAATTCGCCTTCAAGCTTCCAAACATGGCGTTTCTTTGATTTCTTTTTGGCTTTAATTCGATCAGCCGCTGGAGCACTATCGGTGACGGCCTGTTCGTCTTCGGTTGGTTCTTTGGCAAACTGACTGCCATCAATAATCTTATGGTCATCCGGATGGACATATTCTTTGTTCGGCGGATAGAACCGAAGCGCCGCTTTGGGAACCTTGATCGCGTTTTCGATTTTTTGAATTTGAAACGACAGGTCGGCCGTCATTCCTGGCAACAGCTTCAAATCTGGATTGGGAGAGCCAACGACGACGGGATAAGTGACGACGTTTTGCGTTTCTGCGGAACTGAATCGGACTTCTTCAATCAGTCCTTCGAACAGATCATCGGGATAAGCTGTCACCGTGAAACTCACGGGCTGTTCAGCATCGGCCGCTTGTCGAATCAAGCCAATCTCTGATTCATCCACGTCGGCAAAAATATGCATCTTCTCTCGCATGCCGACGCCAACAACAAACAACTCCGGAGTTGTGAACTGCGCCGCCAACGTCTGCCCGGGTTCGACTTTTCTGTCAATGATCATTCCGTCTTCTGGAGATTTGATTTCACAGAAATCCAAGTTCGCTTCCGAGTTCGACAGCGAAGCTTTCGCCTGCTCAATCGAGGCTTCGGCGATCGCCAACTGAGCGATCAACGAAAGCCGGCTGAACTTAATTTGATCCATCTCGGAATCGGCAATGAAGTCAACATTCTGACGACGCAAAGCATTGGCGCGCCCCATGTCATTGTCAGCTTGTTGGAGTAAGGCCTTCACACGCTCGACGTCTGCTTCTCGTGTCTTTAACGTTGCTCGGTCACGGGCGACGTTCGCAGCAAACAATCGATCGTCAATCGTTGCCAAGATTTCATTCTGCTTGACGTCTTGATTGAATTCGACATACAAGTTCTCAATTGGTCCGGAAACGAAAGAACCGACTTGGACGGACTTAGTAGGCTTGACAGTGCCAGTCGCGTTGACGACTTGGGTGACCACCCCTTTTTCGACTTTGGTGGTTCGCCAACGGGGCTTGTTCCGTTCTTCGATCTTCTTGGCAATCGGCGGATAAGCCGCGAACCCAATGCCGACGTGGATGCCGATGACGACCAGTGATTTCAACAGGAATTTGAGCATTTATTTTGCGTGCGTTTTTTTCGCACTGTTAACGTTTAATTTGGGGCAGATCGGAAAGGAAAAACCAGTCGAACAACAACTGCCGTCACGACAATCGGGACGGTGTTTCAGCAATCAAAGGACATTGAACCTGGCAAGTATTACCCTTGAAGAGCGATTGTTGTTTCAGGCCAATTGTCAGTCTGACCTTCAACGTTCTATTCTAGCTAAAATCAATTTTGGATCGACAAACCGAACGGGCGTTGCTTGGACATATCTCATGTATTACTCGCCTTCTGAACGGCCATATTCATAATATAACGTAGGTCTATCATGGTAAGATGCCTCAACCTCCGATGTCCTGATGGACTTCTGCCGGCAAACTATTCAAAGGATGAATTGATGCGTCCCGCAATATCGCCGTTTCTTCTGACAGTATTGTTCTTGGTCGGGTGTGGCACAAATTCAGCCATCCCAGCGGGCTCAGCTTCGGGCGTTTCGTGAAAGAACCCGTTCGTTCTTCCAAACAGATGCGATCGCGTATTACTCCCCAAAGTCCCATGAAAATTAGTTGCTCGAAATCAACAGAAATGACCAACGTAAAAGCCCCGATCACGTGCAAGTGAATATTGAGTGAACATCGCTCACCGTTCCCCAAACAACTTTGCCCTCAACTTCTGTTCCTAAGGCAACTCGAACATGTTTCATCTTTCCAAGCGATACTGGTTCACTCTTTGCGTCATGGCGATGTCGGTATTTCAGGGCTCTGTGGATGGCTCTGACCTGCCGAGCGCCCAAGCTCCAGATTCTTCTCCAAAGAACGCCAAAATCAAGAATGTCCTGCTGATCATCGCCGATGATTTAAAGGCGAGCGTGCTTGGCTGTTATGGAGACAAAGTCGCCAAAACACCAAACATTGATGCACTCGCCCGGCAAGGCGTAGTGTTTGACCGAGCTTACTGCCAACACATGTGGTGTGCTCCTTCTCGACAGTCATTCATGTTCAGCCGCTATCAAGGCAACGGCCCGGTCAACATTGGACAGCACTTCATTCGCAATGGTTGGTACAGTGCGCGAGTCGGAAAGATCTATCATATGCGAGTCCCCGGTGACATCATCGCCGGCACCAATGGAAACGACGTAGCTTCAAGCTGGACGGAACGTTTCAATAGCGCGGGTCAAGAAGCCCACACGCCGGGCGATTACGCTTGCTTGAACCTTGATATTTTCACTGACGGCCTGGCCAACCGAGAATCGACCCAGATGAAGCATCGAATGTTTGTGACCGTCGAGCAAAGTGGCGATGGAACTGATCAACCGGATCACAAATCAGCGACTAAAGCGATCGAACTATTGAACAAACATCAATCGAAGCCGTTCTTTCTGGCAGTTGGTTTCGTCCGGCCCCACTATCCGATGGTTGCGCCTCAAAAGTTGTTCGCCGACTATCCATGGCAAGACATCGAACTGCCAGAAATCCCAGTTGGCGACATGGAAGACATTCCCGCTGCAGGTCGCGGGAAAACTCGGTCTGATCGAAACTCAATCGGCAAGTATCCGGACAATCAAAAACGCATGTGGGCTGGATATTACGCGTCAACAGCTTTCGTCGATCGACAGGTCGGCCGCATCATGGCGGAACTGGAGCGATTGGGCCTGCGTGATTCAACCGCCGTCGTTTTCTGCAGCGATCATGGCTATCACCTGGGCGAACATCAATTCTGGCAAAAGTCGAATTTGCACGAAGAAGTCACCCGCGTTCCACTCATTGTCTCGGCACCGGGCTTCCAGTCCGCGCGAAGCCAATCGCTGGTTGAGCTAGTCGACCTATTTCCAACGTTTTGCGAACTGGCCGAAGTCCCCATTCCCAATTCGGTTCAAGGCAAAAGCTTGCTGCCTGTCTTGAAAGAACCAACAGCCAACGTACGCAGCGAAGCATTCTACTATCACGACGGGCACGGCTTGCGAACCGATCGCTGGGCGTTCATGCGCTATCGAGACAACTCTCAAGAACTGTACGACATGGAAAACGATCCGAAACAATTCAAGAATCTCGTCCAACTAACTGAGTACGCCGAAACTGTGAAAGAACTTAGTGCGCGACTCGACTTGCGGATTCAAGCTGCCGGCATCAAAAATAAAGTTAAGCAAAGAAAAGCCAAGCAATCAAATAAAAATTGACGCTGTTGGTAGCGGAAGTCAAGCTTCAGAATCACTGCCGATTTTTTTCGGTTCTAAGTTCTAGTTTTGCAAATTTTTGCCTATTGAGAACCGGGCGATTCTTTTGGTTTGGTTGGGATTGGTAAATTAAGGGGTGTGTAGATCCGCGTGGCCCATGAATAATTTGTCCGGTGTAGCTC